>PLSB01000086.1 GCA_003165005.1 Acidobacteriaceae bacterium
ACCAGCCGTCTCATCCCATCTGTAGTGCGGGTCTCCAGACCCGCACATAGCGGCTGGCGGCGTGGACGCCGCCAGTACAGCCGGACTGGAGTCCGGCGCTACGTTGGTATACGGGCACGCGGGTCTGCGCGTTAGGATGGTGTGGAACACGACCGAAACCATGCCCGCGAAGAAAAAGCCCGCCAAATTGCTAAGCTGCCCCACTTGCGGAATGATCGTCCGCCCCACCGACGAAGACTTTCCGTTCTGCAGCGACCGCTGCCGCAAGATCGATCTCGGCAAATGGGCCTCGGGAGTCTACAAGATCAGCTCTCCGGTGCTCGATCCCGAGGTTCTCGAAGATTTGGGCCTCGGCGGCAACACCCGCGGTGGAGGGTTGGATGAGCAGTGAAGGCCCCGGCGCGGGAATTCGGTTTCGACGAGTATCTCAGCGAAAAAATGCGAGGCAAGTTGAGCACGGAATCTGATAGCGCTAGCAAACCAAGGAAAACTCTCTGGGCGTGGGTTGTGGCCACGTTTTTCGGCGCGGGTTACGGCAAGCCCGGTCCGGGCACGTGGGGATCCGTCGCCGCCGTGCTGCTATGGGGCGCATTCGCCTTCACCCTCCATCCCTCCGCCCTCACACTCGCACTCGCCCTCACAGTCGGCATCGCCGCCGCCATCGCACTCGGCGTTCCCGCGGCCACCATCGTGGAGCGAGAAGCGGGCCGTACCGATCCCGGCTTCGTGGTCATCGACGAAGTGATCGGCCAGTGGATCGCGCTCCTCTTGAGTCCCGCCGGCTGGCGACATGGCCTGATCGCGCTCGCGCTCTTCCGTTTGTTCGACATCACCAAGCCGTTCCCGGTGCGGCGCCTGGAGCGGCTTCCCGGCGGCTGGGGCATTGTCTTCGACGATGTGGCCGCCGGACTGTATGCTTTGGTTGTAGCCTCTCTGGTTCGCATCTGGATCTGATTCGCCATGTTTCGCTCCTCTTCCCAACCCGATTCCGCCTCGCTGCCGATGCCTCGTGTCGACGAAGTGGTTCCCGCCGCGGCCTTGCCCCTGGGCGAAGTGGAACTGACAGGCGTCTTTCTCGGCCCGCACGAGTATGGCCTTCCGGCTGTCTTTGTCGACGGCGACCGGTCGCACGTGCTCATGAGCCGGCCTACGCGGCTGGCCTTTCGCGTCCCCGGCTCGGCTTCCACGGGCATGATCGAGGTGCGCACCCCGGCCGGCGCCGCCAATGCCAGCGCGGTGCGCGTGGCGCGCAAGTTGACTGACGGCCTGCACCCTGTGACGAACCCCGCCGTCAGCCGTTCGGGAATGATCTATGCCACCATCTCCGGCCCGCGCGGCAAGCAGACGCCGGTCTCCGTGGTGCGCATCAGCGCAGACGGCCGCTCCACGCCCTTCGTCACGGGACTGCTGAACGCCACCGGCCTCGCCTTCAGTCCCGCGGGCGACCTCTACGTGACCTCGCGCGCCGAGGGCAATGTGTACAAGGTGGACCCGGCGGGCGGATTCACGGTGTACGTGGGAGGCATGGGCGTGGCCACCGGCGCGGCCTTCGACGCCGAGGGTAATCTCTTCGTCGGCGACCGCAGCGGCACCATCTTCAAGATCAATCGCGAGCGGCAGATCTTCGTGCACGCCACGCTCGAGCCCAGCATCTCGGCCTATCACCTGGCCGTGAACGCGCAAGGCACGCTCTTCGTCACCGGACCTACGCTTTCGTCGAACGAGGCCATCTGGGCTATCGAGCCCAACGGCGATACGCGCGCATGGTATCGCGGCCTGGGCCGTCCGCAGGGGCTGGCCATCGCGCGCGAGGGCGATATTTACCTCGCCGCATGCCTGCATGGCCGCCACGGGCTGGTGCGCGTCACGCCGCGGGGCGAGGCCTCGCTGGTGGTGGCCGGCGACAATCTGGTGGGCGTTGCGTTTTCACCGCTCGGCATCGCCGTCCTGGCCACCAGCGAAGCCATTTATGATGTGAACTTGGGAGTGGAAGGGCTGAGTCTGTTCTGAGCTTTCAGCTTTCAGCTTTCAGCCATCAGCTTTCAGCCGGGGACTGCCAATCTTGAGCTGATCTAATTTATCTTTTGCCGTTGTAGGCTGAACCAATGCTGCCTGCAGCCGCACGTCGAAGCTGATAGCTGATAGCTGAAAGCTGAGAGCTGATAGCTGCTTTTATGAAATCCGAAATCATTGCCGTCGGCTCCGAGATGCTCACCCCGTTCCGCCAGGACACAAACTCGCTCTACGTGACGGAGAAGCTCAATTCGATCGGCGTCGCGGTGGCGTTCAAGACCATCGTCGGCGACCGGCAGAAGGACCTCGTCAGCGCCATCCGCACCGCGCTTGGCCGCGTGGACATTCTGGTTCTGATGGGCGGGCTCGGTCCCACGGAAGACGACTTGACGCGCGAAGCCGTGGCCGAAGCTCTCTCGCTCACGCTGCGCCGTGACGCCACGCAGGTGGCCGCGCTGCACGCGCGAGCTGCCACGTGGCGCATCGCCATGCCGCAAAACAATCTCAAGCAGGCCGACGTGCTCGAAGGCGCAACGCTGCTGCCCAATCCCAACGGCAGCGCTCCCGGCCAATGGCTCGACACCACCTTCGGCGGCTATCGCAAGCTCATCGCGCTCGTGCCCGGCCCGCCGCACGAGTGCCGTCCGCTCTTCGACGCCGAGTGCCTGCCCCGCATTCGCGCCGTCGCGCCGCCGCGGGCGATTGCCGTGCGCACGCTCAAGGCGGCCATGATTCCCGAGTCGCAGGCCGACAAGCTGCTGGCCCCCGTCTACAGCGCATACAGCGACATTGAAACCACGCTGCTGGCCCACGCCGGCGATTTGCAAATCACGCTCATCTGCGCCAAGCCCGACGCCGAGGCCGCGCGGCAACGCGTGGACGAGCTCGCCGAAGGCCTCGAAGAGATCCTCGAAGACTGGCTCTACTCTTCGGAGGGCGATTCGCTGGAGCAGATCGTTCTTTACTATCTCGGCCTGCGCCAGGCCACGCTCGCGGTGGCCGAAAGCTGCACCGGCGGCCTCGTCGCCCAGCGCATCACCTCGGTTCCCGGCGCCTCGCGCGCGTTTCTCGGCGGCGCGGTTGTTTATTCCGACGCGCTCAAGACCTCGCTGGCCGGCGTTCCCGCGGCGTTGATCGCCAAGCATGGCGCCGTCTCGGCCGAAGTCGCCAAAGCCCTCGCCGAAGGCATTCGCGCGCGCACAGGCGCTTCGGTTGGCTTGGGCATCACCGGCATTGCCGGCCCCACCGGCGCCACGGAATCCAAGCCCGTGGGCCTGGTGCACATCGCCGTCTGCGACCCGCAAGGTTGCGACGTTTTGGAGCGCACCTTCCGCGGCGACCGCCAGCGCATCCGCGAGTGGGCCGCGCAGCAAGCTCTCGACATGGTCCGCCGGCGGTTGATGTAATTTGCTTCGCTCCATCGTAGGCAGCAGGGGCTAAACAGGCCGCGGGAAGAGTCTTATCGAGCGGCGAAACGGGAAAGGGCGCGCCTGAGAGTTTGTCCGTAAACCAAGTCTCTGACCGCTTGAAGAAGAACCTTCCCGTGCCCCATCCATTCGCTTTTTTCTGGCGAATGGGTGGGAAAGCACGAATTCCATAGGCAAAAAATTCATGCGGCCAAACCACCAGCTTTTGAGGTAGCGCCGGTCTCCAGACCGGCTGTACTGGCGGCGTCCACGCCGCCAGCGGGACACTGCTCTACGGCACCAGCGAGATCGATGCGCGCCAGAAGGCCGCTTTTTCGGTCGCGGGATCGACGACCGTCACCTGGCAGTCGTAGGAGCCGCGCGGCAGATCGTCGACGCCAAGATCGAAGCTCAGGCTCATGACGCCGAGCCGGCTGGCGGCGCTGGGAGCGACGGACTGCGGTGCCGTTTCGAAGAGTTTCTTGCCGCCCTGATAGAGGCTGACAAACGCGAAGAGCGGTTGTGGGTTGGGCTGCGCTGGAACATTCGCCGGCTGCGCATTTGCAGGACTCTGCTCATTCAGCTGCGCCGGCTTGTACGCCTGGAAGTAGACGTAAATCCGGTGGCCGGTCGAGAAGACGCGGGTCACGCTGGGGATCAGCTTCTTTCCGTCCTCGACGAGCGGATTGGCGGCCTCCTCCTTGGCCCGTTCCTTGGCCTTTGCCGCGTCGTAGACCGCATCGCGCAGATCCACGCGCTGGCTCGAAAGCACCACGGCGCTGATGGGGATACGCTTGATTTCCTTGTTGAGGTTGGGAATGACAAACGTGGTCTGGAAGGTTCCGATGCGTCCCGTCTCATCGTCGCGCGCCAGAAACTTGATGGAGTATTTGCCGGGCAGCAGCGTAAATCCGGCGTCGTATTCGATGGGCCGGTGCGCCAGCTCGGCGGCCGTCGCGTCGGAGAGCTTGATATTCACGTTGTCGCGCACGTTCGACACGGTTGTGCCGCCGACCAGGTCCTTGATCTCGCCCACAAAATCGATGCGCGTGACCTCTGCGCCGCCGCGCTTGGCGAGCGCCAGCTCCCGGCCGGGAATCTTCACAATGATCGGCACGAAATACTCGGCGCGATTGAGCTGGAAGTAGTCGACCTCCATGGCGATGGTGAGATCGGTGATGGGATCTTCGAGCATCAGCGCGTCCTCAAGCTGGCGCTCGCGATCCACGTCGTTGAACTTGTTGAACTCCTTGGCGGCGTAGTAGCCCTGGCGGTAATCGAGCTTCGCCTCCTGATTGTTGGCAAGCGAAATCCGAATGCGCCGGAATTTTCCGTTGGGCTCGGTGTTGGTGGTGTAGTAGCCAAGGATGTAATAGTCCGAAATCGATTCCCGCGCCTCGACAATGCCGCGCGAGAGGTCGTTGTTGTCGAGGAACGCCTTGCCGCCTGTGTCGCCGGCCAGCGCATAGAGCGTGTCTTGCGACCGCTGGAAGTTCGTCGTCACCGCTTGCGCCGACGCGCCGGTGTACATGGCCTGCCCGCCGGGCGAGCCCTGCGAAGCGTCGCCCATCGGCGCATTGGCCACCAGGCCGCGCGCGTCGACGGTCCAGATGGTGACGCCGGCTTTGATCGCCTCGTCGGCCGTGGCGTGCATCTGCGCCAGGTTGTCGATGCCGTTCAGGCGCAAGCCGCTGGCAAAGTAGAGGAGCGACTTCTTCTCGTTCACCTGGCCCAGCATGCGCGCCGCGGTTTGGAGCGCCGAGAGCTGCCGGTCGGTGTTGAAGACGTTGAACTCGCTGTCGTCCTGGCCGAAGGCCGCGCCGGTGTCGGCGCTGCTCGAATCGTCCGTAGTGCCGGCGAGTCCCTGGCCCTCGCCGACGACCATGGTTCCGAGAATGCTCAGCAGCCGGTTGCGGTCGGCCGTGAAATCCTGAAGGATGTCCACCGATCCGCCCTGGTAGCGCAGAATCGCGACCAGGTCCGCCGTAGTCATCTGCGTGCGCACGAATTTTTCCCCGGCTTCAAGGGCGCGCATCTCGTCGGCGGGCGGCAAGGCGGACATGTCGAAGTAGAACGCCAGCAGCCGCCGGTTCTTGTAGCGCTGGTTGTCCATCGTCTCCGGCGCGATTTGCGCGCGGGCGAGGCGATCGTAGATGGTCACGTCTTCCGTTGCCGTGGTCATGGCAAGCAAGGGCTTCGTGGTTTCCGCAAGGTCCTGGTGCTCGCAGTAGCGGATGGCTTGCGGCACGCCGTCTTCGGTCAGCACGAAATCCTTCGCGGTGAGCCCGTGGACAAAGTGGCCCTGCTTGTCCTTCACCTCCACGGCTTCGACCACCAGGTTCGACTGCACCTTGAGCGTGAAGCCCTGCATCTCGGCCGGATTCTGGTTCTGCCCCACCTGCTGCGGACGCAAGCCCGCGACAGCGGAGCCAAGGAGAACGACGATGCCGGCCCGCCGCATTATCGTGGCTTTGAAAGGGCACGGCTTCAGCCGTGCCGTAAACGCGGCAAAATGAGTCAGGGCTTTAGCCCCTGAGGGAAGCTTGCGTCCCAACAATGCTGCAACACGGCGCATCATTACCACATCAAGTAGCGCCGGTCTCCCGACCGGCTGTAGTGCGGGCGTCCTCGCCCGCACTTTCTCCCAATCGGCAACAAAACGAGACTTGCGTGCTTGAGCTCGCATCATTGCCACCTCAGGTGAAACGTAGTTTGCAGGCTGCGCATAGCCCCGGCCGACGCGGGCAAACCGAACTGATCGCTGGTGACCAAGTTATTCCAGCTCGTGAAGGCCGCGTGGTTGAAGGTGTTGGTCGCATTCACGGCCACGTCGAGATACCACTTGCCGTGCGGGCGGAAGGTGCGCGCCATCTGGGTGTTGAAGGTGAATTGATTGGGCCCTTCGATCGAATCCCTGCCCGCCGTTCCCCATCCGCCCAGCGGCTCCGCATAAGCCGCAGCGTTCAAGTGCGCCGCCGTTCCCGAACTATAGATCGGCGTGCCGGTCAGCTCCGGCCGCAGGACCTTGGAGAATCCCGTGCCCGGAACGGGCGCTGGATACAGTGGCGTCTCGGGCGATCCCGTGCCGTAGGTCAGGTCACCCGTGACGGTCCACTCCTTGAGCGCCCGTCCGCGCCAGCCGCCCAGCAGCGTGCCGCCGCCAAGGCCCTGCCCGCTGGTGTATTGCGCCTGCAGATTCACAAGCTGGCGCTGGTCAAAGTTGGAAAGCGATCGCTCCGCCCGCGGATCGAGCCAGTTTTGCGCAATCGCCGCGGATGGGTAAGTGAGCGACGCCGACTGCGCCTGTCCGCCACTGCTTGCCGTCGTGTGGCCCGCGCCGCCGAGGTAGGCGTCGTCGTCGATCGATTTCGCAAAAGTGTAAGCGAGCGTCGCGGCAAATCCACTGCGCAATCTGCGCCGCAACTGGAATTGCCCTGCCTCGCGGATGGAGTTGCCGCCCGAGGTTTCGTAGGCGAATCCCACCGGGCAGCTCGGGCAGGGATTCGCCGTGCCCAGCGGATAGCTGTTGGGCAAAATCTCCTGCGGGCCATGCGTGCCCTTGATGCCGCTGTAGGTCGCCGTCATCTGCAGCGCGAAGGGCAGATCGCGCTGTACCGACAACTGCCAGTTTTGCGCGTAGCCGATGCGGAAGTTGGGATCGATGCCGAAGGTGTCACTGGTAACCGAAGCGCAGGGCGTGAATCCGTCGGCGAGCGTGAGCGGGCACGACAACGTGTTCTGGACGCTGAGGCTTTTCGAAAGAGGCGCCTGCTGCGCCATATTCAGAATGACGTTCTGATAGACCGAAGTGTCGGGATACAAACCGTATCCTGCCTTGATCACCACGGTCGAAGCCGGAATCGGCCGCCAAGTGACGCCGATGCGCGGCTCGAACATGCGCCGCTCCGGCCGGATCAGCGACGCCGGATAGTGATCGCCGGTCACAGTTCCCACGCCGGCCTCAGTTCCCACGCCATTCCTGGCCTCGACATACCCCTCCTGCGTGAAGCCGCTCGTAACGTCAAGGTTCACCAGGTTGCCGAACAACTCCGTAATCGGCGCGCCGTAATCCCAGCGCAGGCCGGCGTTGATGGTCAGAATCGGCAGTACGCGCCAGTCGTCGTTCACATACGCGTTGTACACCGGCTCGCGAAAGTACTTGTTGGCGTTGCCGTACGCGATGGTGCTGGTGTCGGGAACGCCGATGAGGAAATCCGCCAGCGCCGATCCGCAGACCGCGGCGCTGCCGCATGCGCCCTCTGTCGCCGCGCCCGTAAACGTGAAAGTGCCGCGCGGGTTCTGCTGGAAATCGTCGTTGTACTCCTGCTTGCGGAATTCGCCGCCCGCCGTGATGTTGTGTTTGCTGCGGTAGATGAGCGTCGAGACTGAAACATCGTCAGTGCGGTTGCGATTGAAGGAGCTGTTGGCGTCGCTCAGCCCATAGGTACCGTCGCTGAAGCTCAATGCCGGCGGACCCCAGTTGACGGCGTCCTGATCGTTGCCCGCGATGCCCGCCGCGCCCGAGATATTCCCATTCACACGATTGGCAAAGTTGGGCGTCACTTCGCTGCGCAAACGGCTGAAGGCGTAGTTGGTATACACGAAGATGCGCGGCCTAAGCCGGTGCGCCCACTGGATGTTCCCGTTCAAGCCCAGCGTGCCAGTATGGTCGACAAAGCCGAAGAGGCTTACGCTGTCATAGCGCGTGCTTTGAAACGCGAACGCGCCGTTTAGGTTGTCTTTGAGGCCCAGGTTCTTGTCGAGCCGCGACTGCATCGAATCCTGATGCGCTTCGTTGAGCACCGGCGCTTCGTAGTTGTACTCGGACACGTTGGCGATGTTGGGCTGCGGATACAGCTTGAGCAGCGCCATGGCCTGCGGAGTCACGTCCCCAGGGACATACGCCGCGGTACTGCTTGGAACGGGAATCTGATTGTTCTGGTAAGGCTGGCCGGTAAAAGGATTGTAGATCGTCACCTGTTGACCCAGCGGGTTCGTCAGCCCGGCCAGGTTACCGGCCTGCTCGGCTTGCGTGGGCACCAGGCCGGTGTTAGTCACGGAGCTGCTGTTGCGCGTCCACTGGTAGGAGACAAAAAAGTTCGGCCCGCGACGATGGCTCACAGGAATCACGATCGGCCCCTGCAGCGATGCCGCGCCCGTGAAATCGTTGTACGCAGGTTTCGAAGTGGGAACCCCGCTCAGCGCGTAGGGCTGCGCGTTGGTCGCGGAGTTGCTTTCGAATGCCGCAAAGCCGCCGGTGTAGAGAGCCTTGGTGCCCGAACGCGTGTTGCCGAAGGCGGGATTGGTTGCGTACTGCGAGGTCGCCGCGTTGTTTTCGCTGCCCTGCACCAGAAATCCGTCGGCGCTCTGCTCATTCTCCTCGGGCGCCTTGGGGATCTCCTGCGGATTTGTCTGCGCGCTGTTCTGCGTTGTTTTCTCTGCCGGCTGCGGCGGGCTGGTTTCGGCAGCGGCGGGCGTGGGCGGCTTCTCCGCCGTCGATTTGGCCGGCTGTGCGCTGGCCTGGATCTGAGCGGCGTCGAGGAGTTTCAGCTCATACATTGCCGCAGGCAGATTGGGCGCAATCATTACCTCAGCATGACTCGGCGCGAAGCACTGCATCGCGATGTCGATGGTCCATTTGCCGTCGGCCAGATCGTCGAACTGGAACGCGCCGTTGGCATCGGAGACGGCAGTTTCCGTCTTCGTCCCTTGCGTGGCCGTGACGGTCGCTCCGGGCAACGGCAACCCGCCAAAAGTCACCAAGCCGCGATAGGGCGAGGCCGCGGCGATCGCCGTCGATGCCAACCACACTGCCAAGCAAACGAAACGTCGCGCTCGATGCACTGATCTCTATCCCCGGTCTCTCACCGCCTGAGTTTGTGCCTGTGGCCCTCGTGCTATCCCACCCTTTCGCCCAAAAAACAGGCGAAAGGATGGGGCACGGGAGGGTTTTTCTCCATGCGCTCAGAAACCCAGCCCCAAGTCCTCGGTCCCTGCTCCTCAGTTCGCCGAGGGTTTTTCCACGTGGTCGATCACAATCACATCGTCCATGGCTTTGGTCGCCGAAAACTTCAACCCAAGCTGCTCCTGCATCGCGGTGTAGAGGCTCGGCGGGGCATTGGGATTGTCGCCCGCCGGAGGCTGCGGAGGCACGGCTCCGCGGAACTGGGCAAACTGCGAATCGTCCGGCGTCCATTTCAACGTGAAGTCGTATTTATCGGTCAGTCCTGTCTGATCCACTACCGGCTTATCCATTACCGACGATTGCATCCAGGTGGCAAAATCTTTCATGCTGAGGTTTATCACAACCAGATCGCCGAGTCCCCTGAAACCAAAGCCTGGAAGGCCATTCGGACCTGCCGTGGTTTTTGTCATCTTCGGTCCGCCGCTGGCCAGCGTGATGGCGTAGACCGAAAGCTCCCTCGTCTCGCGATGGAATTTCAGCTGGAAGCGATCGGCCAGTAACTTCTCGACCAAAATGCCCATCTGCTTCATGTTGGGTTGACCCGGCACGTCCGGCACGCCGTCGATGTCGAATAGTTCTGTCCCCGCCCAATCCGGCGCACCGATAATCTGCTTGGCGTGGAGTCCATAGGCCAGCGCAATCAGATCGTTCAGGTTCGTGTTGATAGTGACAAAATGAGTCCCGCGCAGTGTGAACAGCTTTCCCGGCCTGCCCGGCTGGCTGGGCTTGACCGTCACCACGTCGAATCCCGGATTGGCATCGGCCGCCATTGGCTTCACCGGCTCGGGAATCGGCCATGCCGCATCCGGCGTCGTGCGCTCCAGGTTCAACGCCAGCGAAGCCGGACCTTGCGTCCACGTGCCCGCGATCGTCTTGCCATCGGCGCTCATCTTGCCTTCGTACTTGCCGCCGATCAGGTCTAGCGAGAAGGTGAGCGTGCCGTTCTCAAACGTGGTCTTTGTCGCCACCAGCGCCTGCCCGCCCTGATCGACGCTGTAAAAGGTCGTCTTCCAGGCGCCTTTATCGTCCTTCGCGATCTTGATCTCGATGCGCAGATCCTTGTTCATCTGCTCAATATGAAGCGTCCCCTGCCAGATGCCCACGATGCCTGTGGGCGAGGCCGGAGCTGCCGGGGTTGTCGCGGCTGGGGCCGGACTCTGCGCGGCGGGCGCGGCACTCTGGGCCCACACTGCGTTTCCTTGAACCGCCATGGCGAATACCACGGCTCCGACTGCAAGCCCGGACAACGTTCTTCCCTTCAATCGCACACTGCACCTCGCTCTTTCCGTGTTCACTGCGGAGACTATGCCTTCGTATCAATCATTACGAAGGGCGCCAACTGCTGATTTTCTGGTCCTGAGAAGAATACACCGATAAGACGTTTGTACGTTCCCAATGGTTCAACCGTTCCTTACTTTTTGTGGCCGGTTTCGGGCGCGGTTCGGTCTGAAGCCTGCTAATTCGCCGAAGGCTGCTCCACATGGTCGATCACCAGCACCTCAACCGGTCCTTTCCTTGGTTCCAATTTCATTCCGAGTTGTTCTTTCAGCGCCATGCGAAAGGCGGCGCCGAATGAATCCAAATCGCCCGGTTGACCGGTGTCTTCGGGCGTCCATGCGATCGAGAAGTCGAATCCGCCCGTGAGCCCGGTCTCATCGATCAGCGGCCGCGGCAGCGTAGCTAACCCGGTCTGCGTCGGCATCGACTGCGCCAGCATGGTCAGCGTCACATTGCGTCCTCCAAAGCGCACGCCCCTCGGTGCGCGCGCCGGCAAATGCGCGATCATGCCGCACGGAATCGGCAGCACCGAAGACGGCGCCGTCGCCGGCGCTGCTGCCGCCGCCTTGTCCGAACTCTCAGGCAGCGCCGTGTTGGCGCAATCGTCGCTCGCCGGATGCGGCTCGAGTTGCGGCCCCGGCTTCCCCGGCGTTGCCAGCACCAGAGCGAAGACCGGAACCTCGCGCGTCTCCCAGTGCACGGCCAGCTTGAAGCGCTCGGCCAGCAAACTTTGCATCATCAGCCGCATCTGATCTTTGCTTGCAGGCTTGGGCGTGCGCGCGTCAATGCCGTACCGGTCGTTCCTCACCCACTCCGGCACGTGCAAGCCGAAACCGGCATAGAAGTCGAAGCGCAGCGCAAGCTCCTGCGCCCCGCTCAGTTTGTACGCAAAGACGATGTAATGGAGCAGCGTCTGGTTCTTTGCGGAGAATAGCGTCCCGTTCGGCGTCAGCACATCCTGCTTGCTCACCGTGAACCACGCATTCCCATTGTCGAGCGAGAAATTGCTGTATGACTGGCCGCCCGTCTTGTCTTCCCGCACGGACGCGACTTCGAACTCCTGCCTGCCGCCGGCTTCTTTCTCCCAGTCCGGCGCCGAGCTCTGCGCGCATAAAGACGCGTTGCGGCCCGGCACCGAGAGCGCCGCGGCAGACAGGAGCGCAGCGACAAAAAAGATTGCAGCGCGCGGCAGCTTCCTGTTCCCGCGTTTGCATGCACAGATCAATGCCCGTGACCTCCAGATGGAATCAGTCCGGCGTCGGAGATGAAGATTTGCCAGGGACTCCCTCAGTTAGACACCTCGGCAGGAGTTTTTGTTCCCGCGCTGCCGCGATTGCGCACAGAGAGGCGGTTTTCTTTGCAGCGGCTTCGGCTTCCCCGCCCGGCTCTCGCGCGCCGAGGCGCTTCCTTGCGCGCACGAGCTTTCGGGATCGGTGGCTGCGCCGCCCGGTATCATGAAAAAGGAAACCATGGCCAAAACTAAAAGCGCGGCTTCGCAGGGAAGCGCTGGAGAAACCCATCCCGTCACCATTGGCGTGCTTGCCCTGCAGGGCGACTATGAGGCGCACGCGCGCGCCTTTGCGCATGCCGGAGCGCGCACGGTGCTGGTGCGCAAGCCCGAGGAGCTTAAGGGCCTGGATGGACTGGTGCTGCCAGGCGGCGAATCCACCACCATGCTCAAATTTCTTGAGAAGCAGGGATTCTTCGAGACCCTCGGCGAGTTTGTCGCGGCCACGCCCTGCTTTGCCACATGCGCGGGCTGCATTCTGGTGGCGCGCGAGGTGCTGCATCCCCGGCAGCGCAGCCTGGGCCTGCTCGACGCCACGGTGGAACGCAACGCCTACGGCCGGCAGATCGACTCCACCATTCTCACGCTGCCCACGGACTTGCCGGGCGGCCCGCTGGAGATGGTTTTCATCCGCGCCCCGCGCATCACGCGCGTGGGGCCCGGGGTCCGGGTCCTCGCCCAGCGCGACGGCTTCCCTGTCCTGGTGCGCCAGGAAGATCTGCTGGTGGCCACCTTCCACCCTGAGATGACCTCCGACACGCGCGTGCAGCAGCTGTTCCTCGATATTGTGCGCAACCACAGGAACGGCAGTTTGCGGCACGACTAGGAAATTATCCGCAGATATATGTAGCGCCGACCTCCAGGTCGGCTGTCGTGTGGGCCTCCTGGCCCGCACATCGCCGCTGGCGGCGTGGACGCCACCAGTACAGCCGGTCTGGAGACCGGCGCTACTTTTGATGCGCAATTTGCGGATAGGCTCTAAAGTCGTGCTCTTTCAATGCAACGGCTTCAGCGGAGTTTTTCCGCGAGCTGCTGGAGCACGGCCTTCAGGCGGGCGGCTCGGGGTCGCGTTTGGAAGGAGTTGAATTGCCATGGGAAGGGGTTCTGGTGGCGGGGGACGGGATCGAACCGTCGACCTTGGGGTTATGAATCCCACGCTCTAACCATCTGAGCTACCCCGCCGGGAGGGGCGCGGCTACTGGTAAAAGCACGCCTTGCCTCCAGATTCGATGATACGGGCGCCAGGAAAACAGGTCAAACGCTCAGACCCGGCGCTAACGACCTGTGGTGAAAGTCGAAATCGCCACCAAACGCATTCCTCAGGGGCTAAAGCCCCGTCGTTGTTGCTGGTCTTGCGGCACGACTAAAGTCGTGCCCTTTCACGAAATTGACTTTCACCACAGGCTGCTAAGGAGCGGCCTTACTCGCTGGCTTCGATGCGGCGTCCGTGCGCATCCTGGACCGGCCGCGTGTTCATCTTGTAGAGACTGTTGAAGGCGCGGAACTGCTCGCGGCTGATACTCAGGTCTTGCTGAAAGACGAACCAGCGCACGCCCTCGGTGCAGGGCGGCTCCAACTCCGAACCCAGGTAGGTCCAGTAGCCGCGATCGGCGGGCAGCAGGCCGCCCGCGCTCACCATCTCGGTCACTTTGGCGCTCGAGTTGGGCCGGGTGGGCAGCTGCGCCCACAAGGTCGAAAGCAACGCATTGGGAAAGCCCTGGTCCTGGTTCAGGCGCACGGCCACAATCGCCAGCTTGCCGTCGTCGCTGCGGTGCACCAAGTCCACTTCCATGTCGGCGAGCTTGCCCTTGATGGGGTGCTCGCTGGGGTGGTGAAACTGGAGCTCGACCAGTTGATAGCGGACGCCCCCGGCCACCATGGTGCTGCCGGGATCGACGCGGGCCACGATGCCGCGCCCGGTGTTGACGAGCGTTACCGGTCCGGCGATGTAATGGAACTCGAGCGGCGCGAGGCTCTTGTCCAGATGCGTGCTGCGAATCTCGAGCGGCGATTGCTCGTGGCCCTTGGAACAGGCCTGGTACGACGGATCGAGCTTGCCCCAGACCATCGGGCCGGTCTTTCCCTGGTAGGTCCAATTGGCTCCGCTTTGCGCGGCAGAGAGGGCGGCGGAGGCCAACAGCAGTGCGGCGATGGCAGTTAGACGCATGGGTTTCTCCCGTTCCATTCGGCGGTTCAGCATCCCGAAGCATTGTACGGCATGGAGGCGCCCGGCGCGAGAAAGCGTAAAAGGGTTGGGTTTAGAGGAAGCAGCCTTCAGGGGCGAGAGAGGTTGCGGGAAGAGGCCTGTTTTCCAATGTGAAGCGGGAGAAGATTCCTCCGGGCCTGAAGGCCCGACTGGTTTTGCGCGTCTTATGCGGGGGTTGAAACCCCCGCCTCCCTCCGTATTGAGTTTTTCCGCAGCCTGTGAAGCCGTTGTGGAGCCACTTCCGTCTTGCTGCCCCGGCGCACTTCACGTATAAATGATTCAAAAGCCCGAGAAAATCTGGTTGATGCAGACCTGTCCAATGTTCAAGAAGGACGGCTAGGCGGAAGCTGAATGTGTATCCCTGGCCGCGTAGACTCTGCGCAGCAGACGCATTACCCTAAAAAGAGGAATCGATATGAAACAGGGAATCACCACCATGTCAAAGCCATTGACGACGAACGAGCACCTGATCCGGTGGGTGGAAAAGATGGCCGAACTGACCGAGCCGGCGGCGATCCACTGGGTAGACGGCAGCCAGGAGGAGAACGACCGGCTGTGCGACGAGATGGTCGCTTCGGGCACATTGATCCGCCTGAACCAGGAGAAGTGGCCGGGGTGCTTCTACGCCCGCTCCGATGCGCGCGATGTGGCGCGCGTGGAGGACCGCACCTTCATCTGCTCGCTCTCCAAGGACAACGCCGGGCCGACCAATAACTGGATCGAACCGTTCGAGATGCGCAAGAAGCTCAAGGAGCTGTTCCAGGGCGCGATGCGCGGGCGGACCATGTACGTGCTGGCCTTCAGCATGGGGCCGGTGGGCTCGCCCTTATCGCGCATCGGCGTCCAGCTCACGGATTCGCCGTACGTGGTTGTCAACATGCGTATCATGACGCGCATCGGTCTGCCGGTACTCAAGGAAATCGACAAGGGCGAAGCGCGCGTGGTGCCCTGCGTGCACTCGGTGGGCATGCCGCTCGCGGAGGGGCAGAAGGACGTGGCGTGGCCCTGTAACGACAACAAGTACATCGTGCACTTCCCGGAGACGCGCGAGATCTGGAGCTACGGCTCCGGCTACGGCGGCAATGCCCTGCTTGGCAAAAAGTGTTTCGCGCTGCGCATCGCCTCGAACATTGCGCGCGACGAAGGCTGGATGGCCGAGCACATGCTGATCCTGGGCGTGGAGTCGCCCGCGGGCGAGAAGACCTACGTGGCCGCGGCGTTCCCGTCGGCGTGCGGCAAGACCAATCTTGCCATGCTGGTTCCACCCGCGGCCTTCAAGGGCTGGAAGGTGACGACGGTGGGCGACGATATCGCCTGGATCAGGCCGGATGCAACGGGCCGGTTGCGCGCCATCAATCCCGAGGCGGGATTCTTCGGCGTGGCGCCCGGCACGAGCGACAAAACCAATCCCAATGCCATGGCCACGCTGAGCCGTAACTCGATCTTCACCAATGTGGGGCTGACGCTGCGCGACGGCGTCCCTGAAGGCGTGTGGTGGGAGGGCATGACCGACGCGCCGCCGGCCGATGCCGGTCTTTCGATAGAAGACTGGCGCGGCCAGCCGTGGACGCCGGAGATCGCGAGAGAGACGGGCGCCAAGGCCGCGCATCCCAATGGACGCTTCACAGCGCCGGCTGCGCAGTGCCCCTCGATCGATCCCGCGTGGGAAGATCCCGAGGGCGTGCCCATCGGCGCGTTCGTCTTCGGCGGGCGGCGCTCGACCACCATGCCGCTCATCTACCAGGCCTTCAACTGGAGCGCCGGCGTGTACGTGGGCGCGACCATGGGCTCGGAGACCACGGCCGCGGCCACGGGCGCGGTGGGCGTGGTGCGCCGCGACCCCATGGCTATGCTGCCCTTCTGCGGCTACCACATGGGCGACTACTTCCGTCACTGGCTCAAGATGCAGCGCACCCTGAGCTCGACGCCGCGCATCTTCCACGTGAACTGGTTCCGCAAGGGCGACGACGGCAAGTTCCTGTGGCCCGGCTTCAGCGAGAACATGCGCGTGCTCAAGTGGGTCGTGGACCGCGTGCACGGCCACGCACAGGGCAAGGAAACGCCCATCGGCTGGACGCCCCACTTCGAAGACATGGAGTGGACGGGACTCGACTTCTCGCGCGAGGACTTCGAAAAGATGCAGGAGGTGAACCGCGCCGCGTGGCGCAAGGAGGTTCTGGGCCATGAGGAGCTGTTCATCGACTTGCACGATCACCTGCCGCCGGAGATGATCTATCAGCGCGAACTGCTGATCTGCCGGCTGTAACTTTCAGCCCGGTTGCCCCATCTTTGCCGCGTCTTTTGCGGCGAGGGTGGGAGCGCGCGGGGCGCGATCTTATGCAACTTTCGCCGCGTCGAGGACGCGAATCTCCGTGTACCGCACAAAATCCTGGGCGTTGAACGTGAGGATGCCGTCGACCCCATGCACCACCATCGCCGCCACCAGACGCGCGTCATGTGCGTTCTTGCCCGACACGTGGTAATGCGCAACCAAACGCTCCCATTCGTCCTGGAGCGGAAGCTCCGGCAACAGATCGAAAAGCCGCTTCAGGGCGCTCACCTCTTCCGCCGCCTGTTCCGTTGTGTATCCCAGGCCGTTGGCAGCGATGGGGCGAGTGGTTACGGCCCAAAACTCGACGATGTTCTGCTGTGCGATGTGCAAGGTCTCGTTGGCTGCCCGTAATGTGCGCAAGGCTTGTGTGGCCACAGGCGCGGAGGGATGATGGGGCTGCGCGAGGCGAATCAGGATGTTGGTGTCGAGAAGAACTGCCATTTAGAGGCCGCGAGCGCTGTAGATGGACTCCCGGTCAAGAGCTTCATCCGGGAGCAGCGGAGTTGTTGTGCTATGGCTCGCGCTCCAGGCGGCTAGTTCCCGGGACCATTCTTCGGCCGAATGCGGCTGGGAGCCCGAGCGGCGAGCCCTCAGCCTTTGCCGGATGCTTGCAACTCCGATCTCGGCCACCTCATCGCGGGTGCGAATCAGACCCGCGCGCATGGCCTGTCCGACGATGCGCTCCTGCTCGGGATTGAGTTGGATGGTCACGGCGCACAATAACCTCGTCTCCCCATTCTATGCCGGATCGGCCATCGGCGGCACAATTCCTGCCCTGCCATCAACTCACGCTTCGCTCCACACTGGGTCTGAAGCCGAGCTTCTCCCAGAAATTGCACACCAGAGCCACCGTCTCCGCGCTTGTGGCCGGGGCGGCGCGCAGGGTAATCTCCGGTTTCGCGCCTGCCGTCAACTCCGCCGGCGCGGCGGCGATGGCGATGCACTTTTCCGGCCGGTTGGTGCAACTGGCCAGATCCGCGATCGACAATTTCGTCGTCGGCGTGGCGATCACGGTGCGCGGCGGCGCCATGCGATCGAGAAGCCACAGAATCTCGAGCTTCGATTCGAGCTCGTCGGGCACGCAGTCGATGGCGAGGTCGGCTTCGCGCACCGCATCTTCAATCGAGGAGACGAAGCTTACGGCGGGCAGCGCCTCGGGACTCAGTTCCTGGGGACTCAATTCCTGCCGGATCGATTCGCGCGCGTGGTGGAGACTCGCGGGCATCACGTCCTCAAGCAGCACGCGAAAGCCGGCGCGGGCCGCGCCCATCGCCAGCCAGCGGCCGAGCGGCCCGGCCCCGATGATGGCAACGGTCGTCACAGGAGTGCGCGCAGGCTTTGGGGTTTACTTGACGGCAAGGGCAGCAGCCACTTCCTCGATACTGGGACTGGCGTGGAGCAGATGCTCGGCCACCTTGGCGCGCTCCTCGGCGGACAGCGTGGGCACGGCGGCCAGCACCCGGCGCAGGGTCACGGCAACGTCGTCAATGTAGTTCATCAGCCGGATGGCTTCTCCTGAAAGCGGCATGTTTCTCCTCGTCGATTCTAGGCTTCCGTTCTCATTGTAGGGCGCGGGACCGAGGTGCAGGGCAAGTAGCGCCCGCCGAAAACCCGGATGGTTGCGCTCCGGGGCTTTCTGGAAGGGATTTATAGAACAACAGACCTGGCAAATAGACGAGGAACTAAAGTTTCGCGACAGCGGCCACGAGGTCATTCGGGAGAATCGACTTGCTCATAAGCGTGAAGGCATGGCCTTGTTGGGTGGCAACTTCCATGAGACGATTTGCCGATGTATTTCCGGAAAAGAGCAGAATCTTGCATTTTGGACAGGTAGCCTTGAACCTGATTGCCAACTCGATGCCGTTCATTTGAGGCATAACCACATCGGAAATCAATATGCTTGGGCAACAAGACTCCGCAGCCCGCATCACCTTTTCGGCGTCCGTGAAGGCGGTCGCCTGAAAGCCGGACGCATTCAGGATAGCGACGATAGTCGATGCGGTTCCCGGCTCATCGTCCACTACGAAGACGGTCTGAGAGTGGTTTTCTGGCATTGCGGAATTCTACCCTATCACGCCGGGCGGTCTCCCGAGCGCTCACAATCGCCGCTAACGCGCTGAAGCCCCGTATTCCCCCCGAGGGGCTTCGATCCGAGAAAAGGTGTTGCAGAAAACTCTAAGTGCAAATACCCACGCTGTCAAACAGGCTTCCATCCCTATTCCAATCTTTCAAGGATCCCCGAAGCGGCATACAATTGCCTCGGCACATCCAGAACCCGCCGCCCGGCACTCAAACCCGGCAGCGCATGGCAACCAGCTCCTCGGAAGCCGTTCGATTCACCCAGAAATCTCCCGGAGGTCCTCGACATGACTACTTACAAACCATCCCGCTTGTTTGCCTCAGCCAGCCAAGCGAGATTCGCTCCCACCATTCAAAACACGCCACCCCTGCCGGCGATCGACTGGAGTCAGGTCGGCCAGACTGCGCCCAAACTGCTCACCAGTTCGTCCACCGGCCTGCCCAAGGCCGATGCTGTTGTCATCACCTGGGCCGGCGCCGAGTGGGCCGCCCTCGAACATGTCTTCTGTTCCAGCACAACCCCCATGCGCTATTCCGCCCGCTCCACCAGCTCCTGGAGCGGATGGACCAAGTACGCGCAGAATCTGCCCGCGGGCGCGCCCTCAGACTGGGAGTTTTGGGGCGAGTGGCGTCTGGTCCAGATCGGCTCAACAACCGTGCTGCTCTTCAAGTCCAACACCCATCTCGACTGGCCCGGAAAGACGTTTCTCGCCGATCTCATCCAACTGCTCATCAAGGACGTCGAACCCACTCTCATCCTCTCCATCGGTACAGCCGGCGGCGCCGAAACGGGCGACCACATCGGCACAGTGCGCGCTGTCAGCGCCGGGACGCTCTATAAGCAGGGCGCAGCCCAGGGAAGTTGGCCTGTCTACAAGAGCGCATGGCAGGCAGCGGGCACGATCCTCGACAACCCCAACTTCGCCAGTCTGCTGTTTCCCATTCCGACCACGGCCGCGGATCTGCAATCGCTCGCCACCCAATTCAACCAGTACTACAAGACCGATTACTCCCTTGCCGATCTTGACCCCGATGGTCTGAACAGCGGCGACCCCGCACCCAGGATCGCCAATCAGAGCGGCGGCGCAATCTCGCTGCTCACCACGCCGACCTTTGTGGTAGGCACAACTTCAGGCCAGTACGGGAGCTATGTGTGCATCGAAATGGATGACGCCATCGTGGGCCAGGTTTCGCAGGCCGCGGGCATCGCCTTCGGCTTTGTGCGCAACGTCTCCGACCCCGTGCAGAACGCCGCGCTGACCTCCGAGATCCAGGGCAACTGGGGAAGCACTATCTACGATATCTACGGCTTCTACACCAGCCACAACGGCGCCATAGCGGCCTGGGCGTTCCTGGCCGCTAACTCCTGACACAGGGCATTCCGCCTTCGCCGCGATGGATCCGCGGCGAAGGTGGGATGCAGTTATCGACAGTTTTTCCGTTTGTTACGGTTTTTCTAACCGCTTCGCCGCAGACAGGCCGTCCCGGTTGTTAAAGCATTTTCACTATTCCTAACCCGGCGTAGCCGGAACCAAAAAGGCATCCAAAAACGAAAAGTTGGAGCCTTCAACAAAATGGCCTCGAAGGTGCATGGATTTTGGCTTTCGCACACACCGCAAAAAAGATTCTGCGCAAAGCGTGCAGAATTTCAGTGGATAGGTACTATAGGGTGGTTTTCGTAGTTTGCCACCCTTTTCACAAAGAACGCGAAAAGGGGCACGGAGTCTCATCTGATTGGGCTGGATCGATCATCGACGTGCCTTAGATCACATCCCCCCTCTGACTTAATGCTAAGATTTTTGATAGCAAGAACCGCCGGAAGATCCCGCCACCGACCTTTCAATCTCGATGAGAGCGGGGCTGGCCGGTGGAGCGCTCGCGTTCTCTCGTGGACCTCCGATTTGCTGCATTTGCGCGTGAGAAAACTCTGAGCGCGAACCTCTTCTATTCCCTTCGATCGCGGCTATCTGACGAGTGTTGCATCCTGCCGACGGGTTTGCGGAAAACGCGATTTGCGAGGAACCTGCGCGTGAGTCATTGCCGAATAACTCAAATTCTCTGCGTGATTCCTCTGCTCTTTGCCCCGGTAGATTGCCTGGCGCAGATTGATCGCGCCGGCCTGAACGGAACGGTTCGAGACAGCGCGGGAAAGCTCGTTCCCGGCGCACGGATCGTAGCCATTCAAGCCGCGACGGGCCTGCATCGCGAGACCGTTTCCTCGCCCGGCGGAACGTACGACATTCCAGAATTGCCGATCGGGATTTACCGCGTGACCTGCTCTGCACCCGGCTTCAAGGAATGGGCGATCGACGGCCTGGAACAGACCGTCGGGCAAACGCGAACGCTCGATATTACGTTGGCAATCGGCGGCATTGCGCAGCGGGTGAATGTCTCCGGACGGGGCCTGCAACTGGACGAAACCACGGATACGTTGGGCGCGCGCACTGAGCCCGACCAGGTGAGAGAGCTGCCGCTGAACGGCAGAAACTGGTCGACGCTTACGGCGCTCGTGCCGGGCGCCGTGGACACCGGCGGCAGCAACCAGCGCAGTATCCGCTTTGCAGGCCGGGGGCTCGACGACAACAATTTCACCTATGACGGTATCGACGCGACCAACATCGTCAATCAGGCGCAGCAGAGCTTTGTACGGCTGGCCATTCCTACCGACGCCATCGAGGAGTTCCGCATCGACACCATGCTCTTTACCGCCGAAAATGGCAGCACCCCCGGCGGGCAGATCGACGTGGCCTCGAAGTCCGGCGCCAACACACAGCATGGCGGCCTGTTCGAATTCCTGCGCAACGACATCTTCGATGCGCGCGATCCCATTCTCCCCACCCGGCTGCCATTTCGTCTCAACCAGTTCGGCGGCGATCTCGGCGGCCGGCTCGTTCGCGACCGCAGCTTTTATTACTTCACCTATGAAGGGCTGCGCCAAAGCTACGGCCAGCCGCTCTCGGGCTTCGTCCCAACTCCGGCCTTCGCTGCTCAGGTAGCCGCCGCCAATCCATCGTTGGCGCCGATCGTCGCCGCCTATCCAACCACAGGGTTGACGCCTTATGCCGCGGACATCGACCAGTTCTCCGGCTCGGGACGGCAACTGGACCACGAAGACTCCGCTATGCTGCGCCTGGATCAGCATTTTTCCGCAGCCGACACGGCCTTCCTTCGCTTCAACTTCGATGCCGCTTATAGCGACATTCCCTCCGATGGCTTGAACGACCGCACGCTGACAACATCCCGGCCGGTCAACGGCGAGTTGGAGGAGTTGCACATCTTCTCGCCGCGGCTGGTGAACGAGTTGAAGTTCGGCTTCAATCGCAGCACCGTCTTCACCACCAATCAAGGGCTCAGCAATCTTCCTTATTCGGTTGCTGTCTCCGGCCTCACCACCTTGGCCAGCAACGAATCCACCGCCGGCGTAGGCAACTCCTTCTCCTACATTGACAATCTGACCATGGTCCGCGGGGCGCACACGCTCAAGTTCGGCGTAGAGCTCCGCCGCATCCAACTCGACCAGGGAAATACGGCCAACGGAACAGTCGTCTATTCATCCCTGAACCTTCCCGCGTCCAGTTTTCTTGCTAACTCTGTAAGTTCCGCCACTTATAACGACGCGCTGCCGCTGAATGGCCTGCGCAAGACGGAGGTATATTCCTACGCGCAGGACGAGTGGAAGTTCCGCCGCAACCTCACGTTGAATCTTGGCGTCCGCTATATCTTCTTCAACATTTTCCACGAAGTGCACGGCAAGGCGATTCCCTTCGACTTCGCCACCTGCGGGGCAGCGGGCTATTGCGGCGTGGGCGCCAGCTTCGGCAACACAAACACGCTCGACGTCGACCCGCGCATTGCGGTTGCCTGGTCGCCCTCGGCTCTTGGCGGCGGCAAAACCGTCCTTCGCTCCGGCTTCGGTATCTATCACGGCGACGGTCAGCTCGACGACCAGAATGTGCCCATCAAGAACGAGGTCGGCGTCTACTCGCTCAGCGCTAAGTCAACCGCGGGGCTTTCTTATCCCATTACTCCCTTTCTCAACGGCCCCGGCGCCCTGTCGGCAAACGCCGACTATCGCGACCGCAAGGACATGTACGTGAGCCAGTGGGGACTCTCCGTCGAGCGCGCGCTTCCGCACGATCTGCTCGGCACGCTCTCCTATGTGGGCAGCAAAGGCACTTACGTGCTGATTACCTCGTATGTCAACCTCATCGATCCGGCCACGGGGCTGCGTCCCTATCCAGCCTTCGGCCAGGTCAGGTGGCGGGGCAATTCCAACAGCAGTTCGTACGAGGGCTTTGTCGCCAGTCTTCAGCGCAGTTTTACCCATGGACTGCTGCTCTCGGCTAACTACGCATACACCCACCAGATCGACCAGGACGCGCCCGGCGGCGGAGATTCCGACAATCCCCAGAACCCTGCCTGCGTGAGCTGCGAGCGCGCCTCGGGAGACTTCGATGCGCGCCATGTCGCGAATGCCAACGTCGTCTACGATCTTCCCTTCGGCCGCAATAAAGCATTTCTCTCTCAACCGGGAATCGCTCGCGCCGTCCTCGGCCGCTGGAGCCTGACGGACATCGTCGCGGCGCGTACCGGTATTCCGCTCAACGTCACCTACTCCCGTTCCAGTTCTTCGGTGGCCACAGGTTATACCACCAATCAGCGTCCCAATCTGGTTCCGGGAGTTTCGATCGTTCCACCGGGCGGAAAGACGATCCGGGGCACAACCATGAATTGGATCAACCCCGCGGCCTTTACGGCCGTTCCCGGCTCAGGTTACGGCGACACCCCACGCAACATCGCGCGCGGCCCCAAGCTCTGGCAGACCGATCTCGGTGTCGCCAAGCGAATTCCACTCAGCGAAGGCGCCCAACTCCAATTCAGGTGCGAGAGCTTCAATCTCTTCAATCGCGCCCAGTACAGCTTGCCGCTGGAAGAAATCTGGCTGCCAGTAACGGCAACATCGCCGGCGAGCATTGAACCGCAGGTATCCACAGCAACCACAACCCCGATTGGAACCGGAACGCCGCGCGAGATTCAATTCGCGCTGCGACTGGAATTCTAGAGCATTTTCACTATTCCTGTAGGGTGGGTTTCGTGGTTTCCCACCCTTTTCACAAAGAACGTGAAAAGGATGGGGCACGGAGTTTCCTTACACCATCAGTGAAAATGGTCTAGCTCACTTGCCAGCCTTCTTTGCTGCCTTCTTTGCCGGCGTCTTAGCCGCTTTGCCCGGCTTCGAAGATTTGCCCTTGGCGTTCGAACTTGCCGGCGCCAGCAGCGGAATTAGTTTGTTGGCGATGGGCGACCCAAGCCCGGTACAGGCGTCCCATCCAGGCCCGGCCGAAAAGGCCCCGTTGTTTCCCGCGGTAATGCCGTTGAATGCCGAGGCAGCCCTGGCTGCGTAGATCGCCGGCTGAATGAATCCTACCTGGGTACCGAGTTGCTGGTTGGCCACCGCCACCAGCCCAGCCCACAGCGGAGCAACCGCGCTGGTTCCGCCGATCACGGTCGTCTCGCCGTCCACGCGAATGGTGTAACCCGTGGTTGGATCGGCGTCTCCGGCCACGTCCGGCACGCCGCGTCCGCCCGTGCTTTTGCTCGGCGCCGGGACGTGCGCCTTCGCCTGCCACGATGGGAGAGCAAACACATTGCTCACGCCGCCGCCGGTGGCGCCTTCCTGGTTGGCCAACTCATTCCATACCACCTCGGAGACGATCGTCGCTCCGTTGGCATCGAGCTTGGTTCCCCCGCAAGCCAGCACGTGCGGACTCGACGCCGGGAAGTCGACGTTATTACCCGTACCTCCGTCTGTGGATCCGTCATCGCCGGCCGCAACGGTAATCGTGACCCCCAGCGCCGCAGCCGACTGGCAGGCTGCGTCCAGCGCCGTCATCGACTGTTCGGTCCAGCTCGATTCCGGCCCGCCCCAACTGATCGATATCACGCTCGGCTTGTGCGTGGTGTCATGCACCGCGGTGGTGATGGCGTCGATGAATCCCTGGTCCGTGTTGGGGGTAAAGTACACGGCGATCCTGGCGCCAGCCGCCACCGAACCGGCCACTTCAATGTCCAGCATCACCTCCCCGTCCGCGCTGCTGGACTTGGACGGTTTGTTTTTCCCGCCGTTTACGCTGACGGCGGTCATGGCCGGCGCGGCGAGATTGAGCGTCTTGAAGTATGCGGTGAGATCGGTCTGGCGGTAGCCCCCGCCGAGCTCGATGATGCCGATGGTCTCACCCGCGCCGCTCGAGTTTGCGGGGAATTTGTATGCCTCGGCGACCTGGGGCGGAGTGTAGTTGCTGGGGGCGGCGGCCCCGGCGTGGGGCTTGAGGAGACGAAAGTGAGGCTGCGCCTGGGGCCGGTTATCCAGTCCCAGCACAGCCTCCACCACGTCCGTCAGGGATTCCGGCAGGTGAATCCCGCCCTCGCGCACGCGAAACTGCGCCCCTTCGATCGTCTTCTGCTCCAGAACCACGCCAAACGCCTTCTGGATGTCCGCAGCCGTCCCGGTTAACTGAACTGTGCGCCGCACCGCCCGCGTCGGATCGGCTACGACCTTCAGGTTGAACTCGCGCGCAAAGGCCTTCACTTTTTTGATTGCATCCGGATCTCCGCTGTGGTGCTTCTTGAACTCAGTGCGGCTCACGCGAACGGGCCCGCTCGCCCGGCCGCCCCGCCGATTGATCTTCAGCGGCTCTTTGCGTTTCACAATGACCGAGACGGTCACCAGCGACCTGGCCGGCGTCGCCTTCAGCCGCACTGCATTGGGGGCCGCAGCCTTCTCGCTCCCAGGGAGAACGACGCGTGCCTGCTCCGCGAACCGCGGAGGCGTGATGGACAGGGATTTCGTGCGTGGGGATTTCGCCATAGCTGACCTCTCTCTTTTCTCGTCCAGGCTTCGTCTTCCGAGCCCGAGACCCGATGACTCCAAATGATAGCCTCTCTTGCCGCTGCGAGATACAGCAACTTGTGCCGTTCGGAGTTCTTGATAATTCCGGCAGCCGTGCCCTTCCGGGGTAAGCGGCAAGAGCCGGTTGGACGTGGCCGGGTTCTATCCTTCCCGCAGTCTCATCGCGGCAAGGGTGGGAGAGCGCGAAACTTCACGCTCCGGCTTCGTCGAGGTCTCAATTTCAATCGATGCGGATCGCCTAGCCGCTCTTCCAGGAAAGGCCCTCTGGAAACGGGCCTCGGGCTGTTGGCAACAGTTGACAGGCAGAGTTGGACACAGGTTGACTCGACACTACAAGCGGACCGGGTGGATTCCCCGATGTCCCTCTTCTCTTGCGATCACACCATTCCGCTCCGGGATTCTGGATGCATGCCTCTGCTAAGATCCTGATCTAGATCAGATGCGCAAACCTCTTTTCTTTGTCCTTTGTGTCCTCATCGGTCTGGCCGTGCTGGTCCCCTTCGCGGCAGCCCAGGGCAACCTTGCGCAATTGGCGGAGAAGCCAGTCCAAATTCAGGTCGATCTCAACGCTAGCATGGGAGCTTTCACGCCCATCTACTCGTGGTTTGGTTACGACGAAGCCAACTACACCACCATGCCGCACGGCCGGCAGCTTCTTCTAGAGCTTCACGATCTGAGCCCCGTTCCCGTCTATATTCGTGCCCATCATCTGCTCACTTCGGGCAACGGCAAACCGGAGCTGAAATTCAGTTCCACTAATATCTACTCTGAAGATTCGAGCGGACATCCAGTCTACGATTTCACCATCATCGACAAAATCTTCGATTCCTGGCGAGAGGCTGGGGTCCGTCCTATGGTCGAACTCGGCTTTATGCCTCGCGACCTTGCCGCACAACTGCCGAATCGCCACGAGCCATACCAGGTTCACTTCCCAGGATCGACCGTCTCCGGCGCCTCGAACAACCCGCCGAAAGACTATGCCCGATGGCAGGAGCTTTGCCGCGTACTTGCCGAGCATCTGGTTCAGCGATACGGCCGCGACGAAGTTCTCCGCTGGTACTTCGAGGTATGGAATGAGCCCGATATCGACTACTGGCATTCCACGCCCGAGGAGTACTTCCAGCTCTACGACTATGCCGTTGCGGGTGTGCGTGCGGCCTTACCGGGCGCGCGCG
>PLSB01000149.1:0-8170 GCA_003165005.1 Acidobacteriaceae bacterium
GGCGCGCATCTCGGCCAGCGAGATGGCGGCCGTGTCGTCGATGAAGAGATGCGACTCGACCAGTTGCCCAAGGGCGGTGTTGAGTCTGTCGAGGTCTTCGCGGCCAAGGAAGCCTTTCTGCAGGTTCTGCTGGTCCACCCAGGCCTGAGAGGACAACATACGGCGCAGGAGCGATTCCTTGCTCATTTCCAGGCTGAAGACGGCCACGGTGGCGTTGTGGTGGATGGCCGCGTTCTCGGCGATATTGATGGCCCACGCGGTTTTGCCCATCGAAGGACGGGCGGCAATGATGATCAGCTCGCCCTTTTGCAGGCCGCTGGTCATGCGGTCAAATTCAGTGAAATCCGTGGCCAGGCCTGTGACTTCGCGGCTCTGTTTGTATAAGTTGTCGATGGTCCCGAAGGAACTCTGGACAATCTGATCGATCGACTGGAAGCCGCTGGTGAGGCCCTTGTCGCTGACCTCCATCAATTGCGATTCAGCGGCGCCGAGAACATCGAGCGCATTTTCGCCCTGGTCGGCAGCGCGCGCGATTGCCTGCGAACAGATGAGCATGAGCTTGCGCAACAGGCTCTTGTCCTTGACGATGCGGATGTAGTCTTCGATCACCGGCCGGCGCGGCAACCCCTCGGTGAGCGAAGCCAGGTAGGCCACGCCGCCCACCGATTCCACCTCTTTGTAGCGCGAGAGCTCGTTCGAAAGCGTGACGATGTCGACGGCGCGTCCGGTGTCGATTAACTCGCCCATGCGCAGGAAGATACGGCGATGCGAGTCGAGCGAAAAATCGTCGGGACTGACGTGTTCGGCGGCCTCGGCGTGGGCGGCGTTATCCAGCAGGATCGCGCCCAGGATGGTCTTCTCCGCGTCGACGTTCGCGGGCAGTCCGGCATCCAGAGTGAGATCGGGGACGGTGGCCATAGAGATGAGTGTAGGGCAATTCCGGGCAGCCGGTTGGGTGTGAATCGCAGTGCGCTTTTGTGGGAATCGGGAAGAATTGGAATTGCGGCAAGGATTGGCACTCTGCCGGACACTGGCATAAGATTTTGGCTGTGAAAGTCGCAACCCTCATCTCAGCTTTCTTCTTGGTCGCCTTTGCAATCAGCGCGATGGCACAGGAAAACCAACCGACTACCAGAGAGGTAGGGCAATGGAGTTTCAGCAATTATCCAGCCGCGGCTCATTTCAGTGGCAAGCCTGCTCAACCGCTGCTAGTAACCCCCCGAGAGCGCAATTTCCGCACGGCGATTCAGACACAGGCGAGTAGCGGGCCAAACTTCGCGGGGCATTTTACGCTGGCTCACTGGGGTTGTGGCAGTCCGTGCCTTTCATTCGTGATCATCGACGCAGCATCCGGCGCCATCTACGACTTTAAGGAGTCCGTGGGTTGCGCAGACAAGAACGGCATGGACGCCTCTATAGATTTCAAACTTGACAGTCGCCTGGTCATTGCGACGGGATTTTCTGAGAAGCTCGGCTGCGGCGCCAGTTTCTATGAGTGGAATGGAAAGCAACTTACCCTGATTCACTTTGAGCCTTGGCCAAACAGAAGCCAGTGACCCGGCGTGAACAGGCGCCTGCGATTCAACCTTTTTGGGCTGGAACCTTCATCCCCGCTTTTCGCGCCTCGGATAATCCGATTGCGATCGCCTGCTTTCTGCTCGTGACCTTCTTGCCGCTGCGCCCGCTCTTCAGTTTCCCTTGCTTCATGGCACGCATCTCGGTCTCAACGCTCTTTCCCGCGGCGGGCGAGTACTTGCGGGAGGACTCGGCTTTGCTGGTGGAGTTCTTCTTTGGTTTGCTGGTCGCCATTGTGTCTCCTTGCCTGGTGAGATGGCTTTCCGATTTTCCGCAGCTGTCTCGATGCCGCGTCAATGCGGATCCGTCCTGGCGGTATTGAGTCCGTTGAAGATCTGATCGAACTTGCCCGATTCGGCCGCAAAGCACAAACCCTTTACGTTTTCAACGCAGATTTCAACCGGCGTGGGCTGATCTCCATCACTTCGCCTTCCTCGAGGCCCAGGCTCACGCCGCGCACGGCCTCCGCCGCGCCAAAGCGCACCTCTAAAGCATTTCCACTATTTCTATAGAGTGGGTTTCGTGGTTTCCCACCCTTTTCACAAAGAACGTGAAAAGGATGGGGCACGGAGTTTCCTTACACCATCAGTGAAAATGCCGTAAGTCGCGCACATCGAGAAGAGCGCCCATGCGCTCATCGTAGCCCATTGCGGCCCCGGCGCGGAGACGGGCATCCGCGCGGCGGCCCGAAAGACGATTCGCGCTCGACGGCGAGCCGCGGAGATCGCGCGGATGGTTCGGCGGTAGGATAAGGAGCGGAGGGGAAATCCCATGCTCATTGTCCACGTGCACGTGTGCGTCAAGCCCGAGTCGGTGGCGGAGTTCCGGCAAGCCACCATCGAAAACGCCCGCGCGAGCGTCGCGGAGCCCGGCATCGCGCGCTTCGACGTCGTCGAGCAGCAGGACGATGCGACACAATTCGTGCTCGTCGAGGTCTACCGCACGCCGGAAGCCGCAGCGGCGCATAAAGAGACCGCGCACTACGCGAAGTGGCGCGATGCGGTGGCGTCCATGATGGCCGAGCCGCGCCAAGGCGTGAAGTACAACGCCGTCTTTCCCGATGCCAATGGCTGGTGACTTGGAAGTGGGTAGACCCATGCACTTCGAGTTCGCAACCGCAACGCGCATCATCTTCGGCGAAGGCACGGCGGCCACGCTCCCTGAACTGGCGCGCAGCTTCGGCGCCCGCGCGCTGGTGGTGACTGGCGCATCGCCAGAGCGCGCGGCGGCGATGGTCTCTGCGCTCTCGGCAGAGACCCTCGCCGTGCCCGGCGAGCCGACAGTCGAGCTGGTTCGCGCGTGCGCGCGGCGCGTGCGCGACGCCGCCTGCGATGTTGTCCTCGCGATCGGGGGCGGCAGCGCCATCGACGCCGGCAAAGCCATTGCCGCCATTGCCACCAACGGCGGCGAGCCGCTCGAATTTCTTGAGGTGGTGGGAAAGGGCCGCACGATTACCGCTGCGCCACTGCCGTTCATTGCCGTGCCCACCACGGCCGGAACCGGCAGCGAAGTCACGCGCAACGCGGTGCTCGGCTCGGCGGAGCACGGCGTGAAAGCCAGCTTGCGCAGCCCGCTGATGCTGCCGCGGGTCGCGCTGGTCGATCCCGAGCTGACCTACGGATTGCCGCCTGCGGTCACGGCCTACACCGGCCTCGACGCTCTAACGCAACTTATCGAGCCGTATGTGAGCGCGCGCGCCAATCCGCTGGTGGACGCGCTTTGCGCCGACGGCATCGCGCGCGTGGCCGGGGCGCTCGGCCGCGCGGCTTTGGACGGCGCGGACCGCGCCGCGCGCCGCGACATGGCGCTGGCCAGCCTCTTCGGCGGCCTGGCACTGGCCAACGCCGGGCTAGGCGTGGTGCATGGCTTTGCCGCGCCGCTCGGAGGCGGATGGAAGGCGCCGCACGGCGCACTCTGCGCGGCCCTGCTGCCGCACGGCATGGCGGCCAACGTCGCCGCGTTGCAGGCGCGCGCGCCGCAACATCCGGCCCTTGCACGTTACACCGCCATTGCGTGCCTGCTCACCGGCCGCAGCGATGCGAGCGCCGAGGATGGCATCGAGTGGGTGCAATCGCTTTCGGCCGAGCTCAAGATTCCTCCGCTGCGCGCCTGGGGAATCGCCGCATCCGATCTGCCGGGCGTGGTCGAGAAAGCAGCCCGCGCCAGCAGCATGAAGGCGAACCCCTTGCCGCTCACGGGCGAGGAGTTGCAGGCCGTGCTGACCGCGGCATGGTAGGCCTGGCGCGGGGAGAATGGCCCGCAGGGAGGTCGATCGATGAAGGCACTGGTTAAAGGCAAAGCCGAGCGCGGCTTGTGGCTCGAAGAGATCCCTGAGCCGACGATCGGCATCAACGATGTCCTGGTGCGCGTGCACTTGACGGGAATCTGCGGCACCGACCTGCACATCTACGAGTGGGACGAGTGGGCGCAAAAGACCATCCCCGTGCCCATGGCCATCGGCCACGAGTTTGTCGGCGAAGTGGTCGCCGTCGGCACCAATGTGAACGACTTTTTTCCCGGCAACATCGTCAGCGGGGAGGGCCACGTGGTGTGCGGCCGCTGCCGGAACTGTCTCGCCGGACGCCGCCATCTTTGCGCTGCCACGCAGGGCGTCGGCGTCAACCGCCCCGGCGCGTTTGCCGAATTCATCGCGCTACCGATGAGCAACATCTGGAAGCACAGCGCAACCGTCCCCGAGGAGATCGCCGCCATCTTCGACCCCTTCGGCAACGCCGTGCACACCGCGCTTTCGTTTCCGGTGCTGGGCGAGGACGTGCTGATTACCGGCGCGGGGCCCATTGGCATCATGGCGATTCCCGTCGTAAAACACGCGGGCGCGCGGCACGTGGTGGTCACCGATCTGAATCCCTACCGCCTGGGACTGGCCCGCAAGATGGGCGCGACCCTCGCCGTCAATCCCGCGGAGACGCCGCTTGCCCATGTGCAGAAGCAACTGGGAATGACGGAAGGATTCGATGTCGGCCTGGAGATGTCGGGCAACGCGCAAGCCCTTCGCGAGATGATCGCCAACATGAGTCACGGCGGCAAGATTGCCGTTCTCGGTATCCCGGCCAAAGAGATGACGATGGAATGGCGCCAGGTGATCTTCAATATGCTGACCATCAAGGGCATCTATGGCCGCGAGATGTACGAAACCTGGTACAAGATGACAGTGATGCTGGAATCGGGAGTCGACATCTCCGGCGTGATCACCCACCGCTTCCCATGGCACGAATACGAAGCGGCGTTTGCGGCGATGCGTTCCGGGAATGCCGGCAAGGTGATTATGGACTGGAGGAACGCGAGGTAGCCGCGGGAATCTCCCGCCGCAATTCGGTGGTGCCTCAGTTTGAGAAGAACTATGCCTCAGGGGCTAAAGCCCGACTCATTTTGCTGCTATTACGGCACGACTGAAGTCGTGCCCTTTCACGACGGGGTCAAACTGAGACACGACCCGCAATTCAGATTGCGATCCCTCGCAGCGCCGCGAATGCTATAAAAGGGACTGCATGAATTACACCCCGGCGCAGCGTCTGCCCCTGGTCCGTCTGGGGCTCCTCACAGCTGCCGCCCTTGCCATTCACGGCTATCATCTCGGCGTTGAGGACGCCGAAATCTACATTCCCGCCGCCAATAAGCTGCTCGACCCCCGTCTCTACCCCTACGCCGCGGAGTTCTTTCTTTCGCACGAGCGCTTGTCGCTCTTCGCCCCCATCCTGGCGTGGACCGCGCGGCTCGCCCATCTCTCCTTGGACTGGACCGTTTTCCTCTGGTACATCGTCACGCTCTTCGCCACGCTGGTTGCGTGCTGGATGCTGGCGGCAACCTGCTTCCCATCGTCGCGCGCGCGCTGGGCCGCGATCCTGGCCGTCACCGCGGCGCTCACGATGCCGGCCGCCAACACCGGCCTGCTGCTGATGGACCCGTACCTCACGGCGCGCTCCTTTTCCACGCCGCTCACCGTCTTCGTGCTGGCGGGTTTTCTTGACCGCCGTTATGTTCTTGCGTCCGTCGCCGCCGCGCTCACCGTGCTCATCCATCCCCAGATGGCGGTGTATCTGGCCTTGCTCGGGCTCATGCTCTGGATGACTCGGAAAGCGGCAACCGCAGCGCCGCGTCCCGTGCCTGCAGCGGTCCTCGCCGTCTTCCTGCCCATCGATTTCCGTTTCGCTCCCGCCCAGGATCCTTATCGCGAAGCCCTCTACGCGCGCGACTTCTACTTTCTCTTCACCTGGACCTGGTACGACTGGCTTGGCTTGATTGCGCCGCTGGTTTTTCTAGCTTGGTTCTGGAAGGCCAAGCCGCGCGGCGCCACGCCGGCCTCCAGGCGGCTCTCGCTCGCGCTCATTCCGTTCGGACTGCTCTCCGTTGCGGCCGCCGCCGTCATCTCCAGCGCGCACATCTTCGACATGTTCGCGCGCCTGCAGCCGTTGCGCTGCTTTCACCTCATCACCCTGGTCTTTCTCATCTTTATGGGCGGTGTCATCGGCGAGTACGCCGGCCGAATCCGCGGCAAGATTCGCGCCTTCATCGTTCCCGTTCTCTCGCTGGGCGTGGCCGTGCTCATGTTCGCCGTGGAGCGCAACATCTATTCGGACAGCCCGCACATTGAGTGGCCGGGGATGAAAACCAGCTCCAACGCCTGGGTCAACACGCTCCTGTGGGTGCGCGCAAACACGCCGCGCGACGCGGTCTTTGCCGTCGATTCCCGCTACTTCATGGACCCGGGCGTAGACAGCCACGGCTTCCGCTCCATCAGCCATCGCTCCGAGCTTGCCGACTACTTTAAAGATGGCGGCGCGGTGGCGATCTTTCCCGCGCTTGCCGTCGAGTGGAAGCAAATGAGCGACGCCACCTACGGCCTGAACCAATTCACCGCCACGGACTTTCGGCGGCTGGCCATGGTTTATCCCGTCACGTGGACCGTCATTCACGGCCCCGCACCCGCTGGCCTGGATTGCCCCTACCAGCAGCGAGGCTACGCGGTGTGCAAAATCCCCGATGCCCCGGGACTTGCGCGGTCGGCGTTCTCTGAGCAGAAACAGTGAAGCGCTCCCGCGCTTGCGCGGCTTTGTAGTAGATTGGGCGCATGCAGGCCAGCACAGTAAAGGTCCCGATTGCACAACCATGGATTTTCGCCGCCATCGGTTGCGCGATCCTCAGCTTCGCCGTCCCGCTGATCACGCAGTCAGCGTCTGCTCCGCAAAAGGCCGATTCGATTCTGATTCTGAAAAAGGATCACGTGCTGGAGCTGCTGAAAGATGGCAAAGTGATCCGCACCTACAAAGTGGCGCTGGGCCGCGGCGGCCTGGCGCCCAAGGAGCGCGAGGGCGACGGACGCACACCGGAGGGCCGCTACATCATCGACAGCCGCAATGCCGAGAGCCACTACCACAAAGCGTTGCACATCTCCTATCCGAATGAAGAAGACCGCAGGCGCGCGGCCAGATTGGGCGTCTCACCCGGCGGAGCCATCATGATTCATGGTTTGCCCGATGGCAAGGGCTGGATCGGCGCGGCGCATCGCCTGTACGACTGGACGCTCGGCTGCATCGCGGTCACGGACGAGGAGATCGACGAGATATGGGCGATGGTTCCGATCGGAACGCCGGTCGAGATCCGCCCATGAAAGAATCCGCATCTACGCCGCGCGGATCTCTGCGCCGCCTCGAACCTCACCATTCGCAACGCCCGCATTCGCATTCTGCGAAAATAGAAGTTCATGCTTTCACTGCAAAATGCCGGGAAACGATTCGGGCCGCGAGTGCTCTTCCTCGAGGCGAATTGGCTCATCCGCAACGACGAAAAAACTGCGCTGGTCGGCGCCAACGGCACCGGCAANNGGCAAATCCACGCTGCTCAAGATCCTGGCCGGCATGGATTCGCTCGATGCCGGTTCCATCGTCACCATGAAGGGCGCCAGCGTCGGCTACCTGCCCCAGGAAGGGCTCTCGCTCTCCGGCCGCACCGTCTTCGCCGAATGCATGACCGTCTTCGCCGGCCTGCTGGCCCTCGAACAGGAACAGGAAACCCTCGCCCACAAGCTATCCGAGCTCGACCCCGCCAGCCCCGAGTACGCCCAGGTCGCCAACCGTTTCCACCAGGCCGAAGGCGAGTTCCGCGCGCGCGATGGTTTCGCCATCGAAGCCCAGGTCGGCATGGTGCTCTCCGGCCTCGGCTTTCCCCAGCGCCAGTGGACCAAGCGCACCGAGGAGTTCTCCGGCGGCTGGCCGATGCGCATCGCGCTCGCCAAGCTGCTGCTCGCCAAGCCTCTTCTTTTGCTTTTGGATGAGCCCACAAACCATTTAGACCTGGAAACCCGCAACTGGCTCGAGGGCTATCTCAAGAGCTATCCCTTCGGCTACATTCTCATCTCGCACGATCGCTACTTTCTCGATGTCACCATCGACCGCACCGTAGAGATCTGGAACAAGCGCCTCAACCTCTACCAGGGAAATTACACCAAATATCTCAATCAAAAAGACGAGCGCCGCGAGCAACTCGTTGCCGCTTACCGCAATCAGAAGGAGCGCGTCGCGCATCTTGAGGCCTTCATCAATAGGTTTCGTTACCAGGCCACCAAGGCCAAGCAGGT
>PLSB01000149.1:8197-8320 GCA_003165005.1 Acidobacteriaceae bacterium
GCGTGAACGGCGCAGGCAAGTCCACCCTCATCAAACTGCTCACCGGCGACGAACTGCCCACCACGGGCGCGATCAAGCTCGGCCACAATGTGGCTGCAGAATATTTTGCGCAGGATCAGTACA
>PLSB01000216.1 GCA_003165005.1 Acidobacteriaceae bacterium
CCGATGGCCGCCATGCGCCGCGAAAGCTCCAGCTCCGACTCGATCTTCTCCGCCGACTCGAGATCGTGCAAGGTGACCAAAGCGCCCAGGCCGCGGTGCGTCTCCTCGTCGTAGATAAAATCCACCGAGGCCTGGATGCGCCGCCCGTTTTCCGTGCGAATCTCCTCTTGCACCAGGTTCACGCCCGCTTCCACGGCCTCGCGCACGGTCCGGCCCAACAGGGTTTCGTTAGGAAAGATCTCCCGCGCGTGGAGGCCCAGAATGCTGTCGCGATCGATGCCCAGAAACCTTCGCGCCGCCTCCGAGACCAAAACCGCGCGCTTGTCCTCGGTAAAAAGCAGAATTCCGTCCTGCAGGTTGCCGAGAATCTGGTCGAGGTTCTCGCGCAACGCGGAGTAGACCTCTTCAACGTTGCGCATGCGCTGGCCGATCTTCTCGATCTTGGTCGAGACCAGCGCCGCAACGTCCTTTTTTGACTTCGCGTTGTCCAGGGCCGGCGCCTCTTCCGCCGCGGTCAAGCGATCCAGTTGCCGGCTGATCTCGGTCAGAGGCCGCAGGGCCAGGTTGCTCAGCAGGAAAGCCGCCGCCAGCGCCACAATCAACGCCAGCGCCATCAGGCGCAGCGCTTTTTCGAGCAGCGGCTCGTAGACCGCGCGCAGCAGCGAAGTATGCACGCCCACATTCACGGTGGCGAAGAGCTTGCCGTTGTTCTCCAGCGGCGCTGCCACATTAAAGACCGTCGGCTGTCCAAAGGCCTCGGCCATCATGCGCATGGGGCCGGCCCTGAGCAGTTGTTCGTAGCCGGGGCGCGAGGGCAGCGGCTTGCCTTCGTTATCGGGATTGGTGCTCAGCAGGGTCACGCCCTGGCTGTCGCCGATGTTGACGTCGTAGACCGTGGCCGAGTAGCGGTTCACCGAGTCGAGCGCCGCCTGCAACTCGAGATCGTTGCGCACTGTCTCGGCCACCAGTTCCTGGAGTTCTCCCGGATTGCCGGGATCCACGGTGCGGTCCCGGAGGCCATTCTCCAGCGCGTTCTGCAGCGCGAACCGCACCTGCCGCGCCACCATCAGGTTGGTATCGTAGGTCTGCTGCACCGCCGCTTTTACCAGCTGGTGCACGTAGACCAGCGACACCACCCCAGCGATGAGGAGCACCAGGGCCGAGATCGCCAGCACGAGTTTGGTCTTCAGGCGCATGAATAATCTTCAGCGACACGCGGTTACGAGGCGACTATGCTTGCTGAGTCAAAACTCCTTCTACGAAGTGCTTTGCGAAAGGGCACGACTAAGGAGCTTGCTGAAAAAATGGAGAATAAGTGACGAATCGTCGCGCGAGATTCCCGCAGGGGCTAAAGCCCGTTCTTCATTTTGCGGCGTTTTCGGCACGAGTAAACTCATGCCCTGTTACAAAGCTTCCTGCTGAACGAGTTCTTCTGCAACCTGTGAAATCGTGCCCTTTCGCGTTTCGCTACTCCCGAAGAAGCCCTCGAATATTACTCCCCTTTCGCGAACTCAATTCTCGCCAGCCCTGCGAAGCGACTTCCTGGAACCGCCGAGCGGCCTCTGACTTTTCTCCCAGCTCAATTCAGCTCCTTACTTCTTCCCTGTCCCGGCCGTATTCCTTGAGCTTGTTGTGCAGCGTCTTCAGGCTCACGCCCAGGATCTCGGCGGCGCGCGTCTTGTTCTGTCCCGCGGCTTCGAGCGTGCGCAGAATGAGCAGCCGCTCGGCCTCGCTGACGGTTGTGCCCACGCGCACCGTGACCACGCTTCCATCAAGCGCAGGCGAGCCCAGGCTCTCGTCTGCGCCGAATCCCGGCGGCAGGTGTGCGGCGTCGAGCGGCGCGCCATCGGGACAGAGAACCACCGCCCGCTCGATGGCGTTGCGCAGCTCGCGCGCGTTGCCCGGCCAGTTGTGGGCCATCAGCCGGTCCAGCATCGACGGCGAAACACCGGAGACCCTGCGGCTGTGCTTCTGGTTCATCTCGTTGATCATTGCCTCCGCCAGGTCCGGCAGATCTGCCATGTGTTCGCGCAGCGGCGGCATGTGAATGTTGAAGACGTTGAGCCGGTAAAAGAGGTCGGCGCGCAGATGCCCCTGCGCCACGGCATGGCGCGGATCGCGATTGGTGGCCGCGAGCACCCGCACGTCCACCTCCTGCTCCGTGCGCGAGCCCAGCCGCCGGAGCTTCCGCTCCTCCAGCACGCGGAGCAACTTAGCCTGCGTAGCGGACGGCATCTCGCCCACCTCGTCCAGCAGCAGCGTCCCGCCCGAGGCCAGCTCGAAGCATCCAACTCGGCGCTCGATGGCGCCCGTGAATGCGCCCTTCTCGTGGCCGAAGATCTCGCTCTCGATCAGCGTCTCCGGAATCGCCGCGCAGTTGACCGCGACAAACGGCCGCGGCTTGCGCGGGCTCAGATCGTGGAGCGTCCGCGCCACCAGCTCCTTGCCCGTGCCGCTCTCGCCGGTGATCAGCACCGGCACGTTCGAGGGCGCGATCTGCTCGATCAGCCCGAAGATCTCGCGCATCGGCCGCGAGCCGCCCACCAGCCTGCCCAGCACGCCCGACTCGCGCAACCGCCGGCGCACCACTTCGAGCTCGATCGTGGTCTCCCGCTGCCGGGTCGCGTTGGCCAGGATCGTCTTCAGCCGTGTTGCATCCACCGGCTTTTGCAGAAAGTCGTACGCGCCCAGCTTCATGGCCTCCACGGCCAGTTGAATCGACCCCATCGCGGTGAGCACCACCACGGTCACATTGGCGCTCAAGCCCGAGCCGCCTTCGGCCAGTTTGGCCAGCAGTCCCATGCCGTCCAGCCGCGGCATCTTCAAGTCGGTCACCACAATCGCCGGATCCCACGCGACGGCTTTTTCCCATGCCTCCACGCCGTCGCGCGCCGTCTCAGTGCGGTATCCCCATCCGGAGATCAGTTCCGCCAGCCCGGCCAGCGCATTGGGCTCGTCTTCGGCGATCAACACTTTCACATCGTTCTGCATAGGGGCGTTCCGTTCATCCATTAGCTTATTACCTTTGGCCCTTTCATTCCGCCCAGGCGGAAAAGGGCGGGAGATAGCGCCACCCCTGACGCACCCAGATCAACAGCGCCGCTGCCCCCTCGCCGATCTATACTCTCAACTGTCCGATTCTTGATAGGAGCCACTCGATGTCTTCTTCCGCCGTTGCCTTTGCCCGCCAAAATCATCCCCGCTTTCTCGATGAACTGAAGGCCCTGCTGCGTATTCCCTCCATCTCCACGCTGCCCGAGAACAAGGACGATTGCCGCAAGGCCGCCGAGTCGCTGCTCGCCGAGTTGAAACGCATCGGCATGGAGAACGCCCGCCTGATCGAGGGTGAAGGCCACCCGCTGGTGTATGCCGACTGGCTGCACGCTGCCGGTAAACCCACGGTGCTCATTTACGGCCACTACGATGTGCAGCCGCCCGATCCGCTCGACGAGTGGCTGTCGCCGCCCTTCGAGCCCACCGAGCGCAACGGCAATCTCTATGCGCGCGGCGCGGTCGACGATAAAGGCCAGGTGGTGGCTCAGGTCAAGGCACTCGAGTCGCTGCTGGCCGCCAACGGCTCCCTGCCTATCAATGTGCGCGTGCTCTTCGAAGGCGAAGAGGAGGTGGGAGGCGAATCCATCGCCGCGTACGTCGCCTCCAAGCCCGCCAACCTCCAGGCCGACTTCGCGCTGGTCTCCGACACCGAGCTCTTTGCCCCCGGCCTGCCCACGCTTTGCGTCGGTTTGCGCGGCATGATCTACACCGAGCTGGAGGTACGCGGCGCCAGGACCGATCTGCACTCCGGCA
>PLSB01000138.1 GCA_003165005.1 Acidobacteriaceae bacterium
GCACACCGCTGAACGGAGTCCTCGATCTAAGCTGGGCCGATCAACTCGGCATCCCCCGTCTCTGTTGACCTCAACTCCTTGAACCGCCGGATGCGGACCCGCATGTCCGGTGGTGTGGGAGGGGAGAGGCCGTCAGGCCTCCCCCTATCCCGATCGGCGGCCTGTGAGAAATGCGGGTTAAGCGCGCGACGGCAGAAGCAGGGATTCGATTGGCGCCAGCCAAGCCGTCATCCGTTCATGCAGTTGCGGGTGACGAATCCCCGTTATCGGCGGCCGGCGCAGCTTCTTTTGCAAAGCTCGGATCGTCAGGGATAAAGACCTCGAAGACGGTCCCGAATGCGGTTTGTACTGCGCCGTTTGGCGGCGCGGCGGCGCGGCTGCGCACACGTATAAGGCCGTGATGCTTGAGGATGATCTCGTGACTCACCCAGAGTCCGAGGCCGGTGCCAGTCACTTCCTTGGTGGTAAAGAAGGCTTCGAAGATGTGTTCGCGAACCTCGGGCTCCATGCCTGCGCCGGTGTCGGCCACGGCGAAACGGATTCCGGTTTGTGCGGGATTCTTCCAGTCGCGGGAACGGCGGGCGCGGACCAGGAGGCGGCCGCCGGCCGAGCTCGCGTCGATGGCATTGCCAAACAGGTTGGCAAAGACCTGGCGGATCTCTCCGGCAAAACAGAAGAGGGTCAAATCGGGCTCATAATCGCGTTCTACGCGGAGATCGAGCGAGTTGATGCGACCGAGGTAGAGACTTAGCACGGAGTCGAGAAGCTCAGCGAGCGTGGCGCGCGCGGGTTGGGTGGGCTGGCGGTAGAAGCGCAAGGTCTGCTGCGTGATCTCGGCGATGCGGCGCACTTCGTGCTCGGCCATGGAGACATATTGCTGAGCCGCCTCCGGCAAGTCACTGAAGTTGCGAAGCAGGAAAAGCAGGTTGGTGATGGCTTCGAGGGGGTTGTTGATCTCGTGGGCGATAGAAGCCGCCAGGCGGCCCGTAACGGCGAGTTTCTCGCTGCGGCGGAGCGCCTCCTCACCGCGCTTGCGTTCGCTCGAGTCGAGCGCGATGATGCCTGCCCATCGCACCTGGGGCGGAGTGGTTCGCACGGGGTAGGTGCTGATCAGCCAGGTCCACGGCTGGCGCGGTTTGCCGCCTTCGCCGCTGATTTCGAGGCTGCGCACCGGCTCATCGTGCAGGAACACCTGCTCGACGGCGGTTTCCATCTCCCCAGCCACGCTTGCGGGCAGCAGGTCCGCGAGGGTGCGGCCGAGATGGCGGCTGATGGCGACCCCGGTGAGATCGGCAAAGATCTGGTTCACCCGGACAAACCGGTAGCTGCGGTCGACAAACGCCAGGCCGATGGGAGCGTTCGCGAGCATGGAATCGAGCAGGGAGAGGGTGTCGTTCAACCCGGCCCGTTGCTCGGCCAGCGAAGCGACCATGCGGTTGAAGGTATCGATGAGATCGCCAATCTCGTTATGCACCGCAACGGGGAGGGGAAAACTCGCCGTGCCCTGAGGCGAATTCATCAGGTCGCGGGTTCCGCGATGCAGGATTGCCAGCGGCTGCGCAATGGAGCGCGCCATCAGCAGGACCAGCACCACCGAAGCCACTATCCAGATGAGGCCGAAGACGAGCGTGTCCCGCTGAATGGCGGCGAGCTGCTCGTGCGCGGCGCTCTTGTCGAATTCCAGCCACACGTAGCCGCGCAACTGGTTGCTGGTGTAGATCGGCCGCACAGCCTCCCAGTGGTTTCCAGGCAGCGTAAACAGCCGGGTGCTGTTGCGGACGACCAGGGGAATCTGCGCCCGCTCGTCCGGCTCCAGTTCGGCCTGGGCCGCATCGCCACTGCTGACGAAGAGAACATTTCCCCCCGCGTCGGTGACTCTGGCAAGAGCGATGTTGGGAGCTGCGCCTGTGGATTTTACCGACGAGCTGACCCAGGCGGGGCGTTGTTCTTCGAGGGCTTCAGCCACCTGCGCCGCCAGCGACGCGGTCTCGTAGCTCAACCAGTATTGCGCGCGAACCTGCACGCGATGCATCTGCTGCTCGGTGAGCAGGGCGGCAAACAGCCCTATCGACAGGATCTCCAGAAGCACAAGGCCGGCAAGCATCTGCCAGCGAATGGATCGGGGCCACCAGCGCATGCGCAATGCTCCACCCTCAAGAGAGTCTCAAGGCCCTAAAACTGGTTGCATCAATCATCGAAACCGATTGAAAAACATCCCTCAGGGGTTAAAACCCCGGTGTTTACGCGCCGTTTATGGCACGGCTAAAGCCGTGCCCTTTCAAAACGGGATTTATGCAACCGGTTCTAGTCTAGCGGATCGCTCGCGGCAACGGGTTGGCGCGAGCCGTCGCGCGGGGCAAGCTTTCGGAGCAACGAGCGAGCAATCTGGAGGCCGTGGAAACGCCCGTTCTCAATGAAGATCTCGTCGGTGCGCGAGCCGCCCACAATGACGCCGGCAAGATAGATGCCGGGGACGTTGCTTTCGAGCGTCTCCGGGTTGCACACAGGCCGCCGGCCGGGCCCTTCGAAACGGACACCCTGGCGCTCGAGAAAGCTGAAGTCGGGATGATAGCCGGTCATGGCGAAGACAAAATCGTTCTTCANNTCATGGCGAAGACAAAATCGTTGTGCAGGGTTTCCGTGCCGGCAGGAGTTTCGACGGCGATCGTGTCGGGCGCGATCTCGGCAACGCGCGACTCAAAATAGGCCTTGATCTCGCCGTTCTTGATGCGGTTTTCGACATCCGGCTTGATCCAGTACTTGACGTGAGGCTCGATGCCCGCGCCACGGTGAATCAATGTGACGCGCGCGCCGTGACGCCACAGTTCGAGCGCGGCGATGGCAGCCGAGTTCTTGCCGCCGATTACTGCCACATCCATGCCGAAGTAAGGATGGGGATCGTGGTAGTAGTGGTGGACCTTGCTCAGAGTTTCGCCGGGGACGCCCATCGAGTTGGGCAGATCGTAGTAGCCGATGGAAAGGGCCAGCTTGCGCGCCTTCAACTCTCCATGGCGTCCAAAACGGTCGGTGGTGTGCACCGTGAAATCGCCGTCGGCGCCGGTGACACGCTCTACGCGGTGGTATGGGCGGATATCGAGCCGGTAATAGGCTGCGACCTGGCGGTAGTATTCGAGGGCTTCGTTCCGCGTCGGCTTGGCGTTGGGACTGGGGAAGGGAATACCGCCGATCTCGAGCAGCTCGGAGGTGGTGAAGAACGTCATGTGCGCGGGATAGTGAAAGATCGAGTTGCAAACGCAGCCCTTGTCGACCAGCACCACGCGAAAGCCAGCCTTTTGCGCCTCGATAGCCGAGGCCAGCCCGGTGGGCCCCGCTCCCACCACCAGAAGATCGAAGGCCGTATCCTGCACCGCGTTCACCGTTTCATCGCTCATCTTTCTAGATTAGGCCATGCGGAGACCTTCGGGGCAGATCTTCCTGGGCTGGCGGGCAAACTAGTGTTTAGACCACATGAATTGGTAATTCATCGTGGACAAGCGCGGACGAGGACGTCCGCGCTACAGCCGGCCAGGAGGCCGGCGCTACATTCATGTAATTACCAAATCACGCGGTCACGGCACTAGGACCAAGAAAGCCCCAGCAAACGCTGGAGCTTCTCCGTATCGATGCCGCCTCAGAGGCTTGGCAGCCCGTGGTGAAAGTCAAAACTCCGAAAAAGACATCCCTCAGCGGCTAAAGCCGCGCTGATTGTGCGGGCGTTACGGCACCCTTCGACAGGCTCAGGGCAGGCTAAAAGTCGTGCCCTTTCAAAACCGGACTGTCGCCACAGGCTGTTAGACGAACGCGGGTACGGCTTCCATGAGCACAATCGCCGGGGATTCGGCCAGGTTCGCTTCGGCTGCCGGGACCTGGGCAGCGGCCACCGGTGTTTGCGCGTGCACGGGGCGCGTGAGCCGGTGAACGAAATGATAAGGCGGCCACGGGCCCGAGAGCTGCATGTGGCACGCGTGCATGAGGGTGCTGGTCGTAGCAAACTTGTTCTGGTAGCGCTCCACGCACTTGCGGTCGATGAGATGAGCGATATCCAGCAACATTTTGCCGTTTTCCATCAGTCTGCAGCTGACCTCTTCGTCAAGAGGCTGGAAGAGCCGGTGCATCTGGAAGCTGACGGCACGGGCTCTTGTCTGCCGCTCACGCGCCCGCGACGCGTTCTCCCGCAGGTTGCAGAGATAGGCGCGGCCCGCACTCTCGCTGGCCAGGTGCTTTTCGATCTCGCGGGTGCAGCAGTCGTCGACAGAGATCTTCAGGTGCATTTCGGTTTTACCGCGCAGCTTATCGATGTTGCCGAGAAATTGCCGCTGGTTGGAGCGGATGGACTTGCGGAGCGTTTCGTCGTCGTGAAAGACGGTGCCGAAACGGAAGGGGAGGACGGTGGAATGCCGGAAACAGTCCGAGATCACCCGTGCGTGATCCACACCGGACTTCTGGTCGAGGAACGCCTGCGGGGCGTGCTCGCTCACAACCACCGCAAGATCGCTGGCTGGGTAGATAAAAACCTGATTGCCACTGACTCCAAAGACCGATTCCATGGGAACCGGTTTACGATGTCGCTCTAACGCAGGAAAAGCCTGTCTTTCACCGATGCAGTAGGCATACCACGCCATAACGAGATACTCCGTCCGCGTGCGCTCCTATGGTCAGGCGCCGCTGGTTGTTGTCGTTCTGTGAACTTGGGAACAACTACATGCATAGTGGCACTAAGGCGGGACCGTGGCCGCGGCCTCGTGAATCTACCCCGAATACTAGTCTTCTGAAAATACGGCTGGCAACACCCGTGTGGAGAAAGTGAGCAAGCGTGCGCGAAGTTGCCCAAGATCCTGTTCATTAAACCAAGGGCCTGTTTGACGTTATGAACTTCCCTGCGATCCTTCCGCAAGAAAAGCTCCCAGATAAGCCGAGAGTCATGGCGGGGGCTGGGTGGCCCAGGTGCAATCTCTCAGGCTGTGAAGGGGGCCGGACGCTGGGTCCGGCGCACGGCGTGGCTCAGGTTGCCGCCGGTCGGCCCTCTGAATCCGTCCTTCGCGGCAAACTCTAGTAAACTCAACGGAAGAATGCCAGGCTCTTGCCGATCCCTTCGCCGCCCTCTCTCCGCCCTCACCGCCTTCGGGCTTCCGACGCTTATTCTCGCCGGATTCGTGGTCAGCCCCTCGATTGCCGAGGCTCAAGGCACGCATCTGTGGGTGCAATCGCAGATGGAGGAGTTCGAGAAGGGCACGCCCGACGGCGTGGCCATCGAGAGCGACGGACAACTGCGCCAGGGACCGGGGCTGACCGAGCAACTGACCACGCCGTCGAGTTTTGTTTGGGCGGTGGTTGCAGACAAGACAGGCCAGGTCTTTGCTGGAACCGGCGCGCCGGCTTCAGTTCTGCGCTTGGCCGGTAAGAAGGGCGAGAAGCCGTTCACGCTCTTTGAGACGAAGGAGTTGAGCGTGCAAGCCTTGTGCCTGGGGCCGGATGGATCGCTCTATGCGGCGACCCTGCCGAGCGGCAAGGTCTACAAACTGAACCCCAAGGCCACGACCAAACAGGACGAATCCAGCGCCACGCTCGTCTTCGATGCCGCCAAGGCAGAGGCAGCTGCTTCCGGGGAAAACAAAGCGGTCTTGCCCCAGCCGAGCGCCGAGTCGCGCTACATCTGGGCGCTGACGTTCGATGCGGCGGGGCGGCTTTATATCGCAACCGGCAATCCGGGTGCGGTTTACCGTGTCGATCCCGCGAAGCCCGGCGCGGCGCCGGAGCTGTTCTTCAAGAGCGATGAATCGCACATCCGCGCCCTGGCGTGGGACGCGAAGGGCAATTTGATTGCCGGGTCCGACGGTTCGGGGCTGGTCTACCGCATCGACCCGCAGGGCAAGGGATACGTGCTCTTCGAGGCGCCACGGCGCGAGATTACGGCCATTGCGATCGGCCAGAACGGCACGATCTATGCGGCGAGCGTGGGCGACAAGAGCCGGAACCCGCTGCCTCCGCTGCCGGTGCAGGGAATCGGCTCGGTGAGTGTGACTATCGTGCAGCCGGGGTCGCTGCAGACGGCGAATACGAGCGCCTCGGTGCCTGAGGGGACGGAGATTTACGCTTTGGCCGAGGGCCAGACGCCGCGCAAGCTCTGGTCGGACAAGGACGAGATTGTCTATGCGCTGGCGGCGCGAGCCGACGGTCTGTTGGCGCTGAGTGGAAATCGCGGACGCGTCTTTCGCATTGAGGACGACGGCAGTTACGCCGACGTGGCTCACTTGCAGGCGCAGCAGGGCCTGAGCCTCGCTACCGTTCAGGACGCGGAAGGGATGGGCGGAGTCCTCATCGGCACCGGGAATACGGGCAAGGTATTTTTGCTGGGCACATCGGAAAAGAACGAATACGCAAGCGATGTTCTGGATGCCGGCGCTTTTGCGCGATTCGGGCGCGTTGAGGTCGAGCCGGGTTCGACGGGCTATGAAATGTTGACGCGATCAGGGAACGTGGAGCAACCGGTGCGCGGCTGGAGCGACTGGCAGCCGTTGCAGGACGGCTCCGTAGCTTCGCCGCCAGGGCGCTTCTTGCAGTGGAAGGCCGAACTACATAAAGATGGAACGCTGGGCAGCGTGGGCGTCAACTATTTGCCGGTGAATTCGGCTCCGGTGATCGACGACCTGGTGGTGGTGCCCGGGGCGCGCCTGAATCCGCAGAACTCGATGGCGCAGAACCAGACCGTGAACATTGCGTTCTCCTCGCCCGGCGATGGCTCGGCGGTAAACTTCGACACGGGATCGAGCGCGCCGCTGCAGGCCAACAAGGACCGGACCGGCGTGACCGTCCGCTGGGCTGCGCATGACGACGACGGCGACGATCTGATCTATTCGCTCTATCTGCGCGGCGACGGCGAGACGGTTTGGCGGCTGCTCAAGGACAAAATCACCGACAAGGCGTACAGCTTCGACGCCACGTCGATTCCCGACGGCGGGTATCGCATCAAGGTGGTTGCGTCGGACGCGCCCTCGCACGCGCCCGGCGATGCGCTCACGGGCGAGAAGGTGAGCGACCGCTTCGAAATTGACACCACGCCGCCGGTTGTCACTCATCTTGATGCGAAATTGCAACCCATTTTTATCTGCGGTGGGCTGTGCCTTCCGTTAATCCACTTCTCCTTCGACGCAGAAGGTGTTTCGTCGCCGATCGCCCGCGCCGAGTACTCGCTTGACGCCGGGCCGTGGCAGTACATTGAACCGGTGGGCAGACTTTCCGACGCGCGTCGCGAGCGCTATGATCTTCAGATTCCCGTCCCCCCCGAGACCAAGCCGGGCGAGCATCTCCTTACCGTGCGTGTCTACGACCGGTACGACAACGTGGGCGTGGCCAAGACGGTGATTCCCGCCGAGGGAAAATAGGCGTCATGCGATTCGAGCTCTACGTAGCGGCGCGGTATCTGAAAGCCAAGCGGCGGCAGGCCGTGGTGGGCGTGGTTACGGCCATCTCGGTGGCGGGCGTAACCGCCGGCGTGTCGGCGCTCATCATTGCACTCGCGATCACCAACGGCATGCGGCGCGACTTGCAGGACAAACTGCTGGGATCGAGCGCGCACGTGCAGTTGATGCAGGTGGAAGGGCGCGGCATTCCCAACTGGCGGCCGCTGCTGGAGCGGCTGCGCAGGGTGCCGCACGTGACCGCGGCAGCGCCGGGATTGTACGAACAGGTGGTTGTGGCGCGCGGCGCGCGCGACGGCTACGCGTTGATCGAGGGGATTCAGCCGAAGGATGAGCGGACCGTTAGCGATCTGCTCGCGACCGCGACACCCGGAGCGGTTGCGGCGCTGGAGCCGCAACCGCAATCGGCGGGCGCAACGGGCGCGGAGTTGCCGCCGATTGTTCTGGGCAGCGACCTGGCGGAGACCATCGGCGCGGTAGCGGGCGATTCGGTGATGGTGGTGAGCCCGCAGGGAGAGTTGACGCCCATGGGGGGCCTCGTTCCCAAGTACATGACCTTTCGCGTGGCGGGGACTTTCCACTCCGGTTTCTACCAGTACGACGCCGAGATGGGCTTCCTGCGCCTGGCCGACGCGCAGCGGCTCTTCGACGAACCCGATCTGCTTTCGGTGATCAGCTTCAAGGTCGACAACCTGAACCGCGCGCCGGAGATTGCACGCACTATTGAGCAGGCCGCCGGGCCGGGCTACATGACGACCAACTGGACCGAGCAGAACCGCGAGCTGTTTCGCGCCCTCAAGCTCGAACAGGTGGTCACGTTTATCGTGATTGCGCTGATCGTGATCGTGGCCGCGCTCAACATTCTCATCGCGCTTACTATGATGGTGATGGAAAAGACGCGGGACATCGCAGTGATGATGAGCTTCGGCGTCGAACCCGGCCAGGTGCGGCGCATCTTTCTGCTGCAGGGATTTCTGATCAGCGCGATCGGGACCGTGCTGGGCCTGGCGCTCGGCTACTTTGCGTCGTGGGCCGGCGGGTATTACCACTTCATCCATCTCTCGGCCGAGGTTTACTCCATCGACACACTGCCGTTCGCGCCGCGCCTGCTGGACGGGGTGATTGTCTCCGCGGTTTCAATTGGGATTTCGCTGCTGGCGACGCTGTATCCGTCGTCAGCGGCGGCGAGTGTGCTCCCTGCTGAGGCGTTACGGTACGAATAAGTCGCCCCTAATCAATGGCATTTGACAATGTGGCACAATGTGTGCCACACTTAGATCATGCCCAGCATCAACACACGTCAACTCCGCGATACTCGACAGCTTTTCACCTGGCTAGAGGCCGGTGAGGTCGTGGAACTCCGCAAACGCAACCGCGTTGTAGCCCGCATCGTGCCAGAATCGCCGAGGATTGAGCCCGTGAAAATGCCGGACTTCGCGGCGCGCCGCCGCGCGATGTTTGGCGACAGTGTGCTGACCCCGGTTGCCGATCTGATTGCCGATCGGGAGAACAGCCGCTATTGAACGCTTACGTTGACTCAAGCTTTCTGGTTTCAAGCTACATCACGGACGCGCACTCTGCGCACGTTGACACGTGCATGGCTGGCAGCCCCTCCGTGTGGCTCACTGAGTTCAATCGCGCCGAACTGGCAAACGCAATCTTTCAGCAGGTGTTTCGCAAGCGGCTCACCCCAGCAAATGCGGCTCAGGTCTGGAGCGATTTCAAGCGCGATTGCGCTGATGGAGTCTGGACTGGGGTGGGATTTCCTTCTCGCGCCTGGGAAACCAGCATCGAACTCGCCCGCCGCCACGGCCCGACTCTCGGCGTTCGCACGCTCGACTCGCTTCATGTTGCCTGCGCATTGGAACTGCGGGCCGAAAGATTCTGGACATTCGATGAGCGTCAGATGAAGCTGGCCGATGCCGTCGGGCTCGACACAAGCTCTTAAATTGCGAGGCGTGGAATTATTGCGGCGTAATGATGCCGCCGAGCGCATGACGGCGCGGCAGCACAATGCCGCGATCATCCACTTCCACTGCGTGGGGCGTCCCTTCGGAGAGGTACTTGCGTTCGACGAGCGCGCCTCCGCAGGCAGGGCACCAGTCGGCTTGCGTGGTCTCGGCCAGCACGGCGTGGCATTGGGTGCAGATTCGTTCCATGTTCAAAGAGTAACGGATTGGCGCGGCGGGTTGAGTCGACGGCCGCATCGGCAACATTGCGCCCGGTACACTGGAGACATGCACCCTCCGGTTCGGCTGGTGGCGATCGACATGGACGGAACGTTGCTGCCCGCCCTTTCGCAAACCATGAGTGAACGCACCGGGCGGTCGCTCCAGGCAGCGCAGGCAGCGGGCATTACGGTTGCGATCGCTACGGGACGGCGCCTGGCCTACACTTTGCCGTTGATTGCAGGGCTTGGCCTGCGAGCGAATACGCCTCTGATTACGTCCAATGGTGCAGTGACCTGCACATTGGGCGGCGAGACGATCGATCGCTGCAACATGAGTGCACGCGTCGCGCGTGGCGTGTGCGGGGTGCTTCGCCCGTTTGGGACGGTCGTTTTCACTTTTGACCGGCCGGGGCGCGGCGAGCTGGTTCTCGAAGACCTGAGCCAGGCAAATGGGCGCATCGCCCTGTGGGTTGAGGCCAATCGCAACGCGATTGAGGTGGTGAAACCGCTGGAGCTGGCGCTGGTTGACGGCGACGATCCAATCCAGGGGATGGCGGCGGGGAGTGTTGAGCGGATGCGAGCCGCGGAAAAGGCGCTGAAGGCGAGCGAGTGGGCCGCGGAGTGCGAGAGCGTGCGCACAGAATATCCGGCGCGGGATTTGTCGATTCTCGATCTTCTGCCGCCGGGAGTGTCGAAGGGGTGGGCGCTGGAGCGGCTTGCGGCGCGGCTGGGCGTGAACCGGAAAGAGACCATGGCCATCGGAGACAATTGGAACGATTTGGGAATGCTGGAGTGGGCAGGGCAGGGAATCGTGATGGGGAATGCGGCCCTGGAGTTGCGAGGGCTGGCGAAGATGCGCGGATGGAAGCAGGCGCCGTCGAGCGACAAGGATGGGGTTGCAGTGGTTCTGGAAGCGATGCTCAGGAAGATGGCGGCGGCAAGGGCATGATGAGCGAACTCCAACGCGGACAAGTGCGGCGAAGAAGCCTTCTTTTGGCCGTCGCGGTTCTCTTGTGTGTTGCGGTCCACGCGCGCGCCGCTGAGCGGGTGACGTTGCGCCACGGTTTCCCGCTAACTTGCGATCATCATGCGCTGATGGATGGGCGCATACGGCTCTACCTCAGCGCCGGTGAAGACAATTACATCGATTTCGCTCAGGATGAGATCGCGGCTTTCGAGACAATCCCCGATCCGCCCGTAGCCGCGACGCCTGCAACTCCGCAGACTTCGACTCGGGATTCGAAGCTGACCACCGCAGACTTGCACGAGATGCTGGCGCGCGCGGGAACGGAGCACAATCTGGATGTGGATTTGCTGGCCAGCGTGGTGAAGGCGGAGAGCGACGGCAATGCGCGCGCCGTGAGCCGCGCCGGTGCGCGGGGATTGATGCAACTGATGCCAGGAACGGCGGCGGACCTTGGAGTGCAGGATAGCTTCCAGCCTGAGCAGAATGTGCGCGGCGGATCGGCGTATCTCGACGCACTCTTGAAGCGGTATGACGACAACCTAACGAAGGCTCTGGCCGCATACAACGCGGGACCGGAGGCCGTTGATAAGTATCACGGCATTCCACCGTACCGCGAGACGCGCGCCTACGTAGCCCGCGTGATTCACGAATTCAACCGCAGGGTTTTGGCGCGGGAGGCCGAAGAGAAGCACGCAGCCTCGGCTCGGGCGGCGCAGCCGGTAGCTTCGCGCTGAGCGGGCGTGGTTAAAGCGTTCTCACTATTCCTATACGGTGGGTTTCGCGGTTTCCCATCCTTTTCACAAAGAACGTGAAAAGGATGGGGGCACGGAGTTTCCTTACACCATCAGTGAAAATGCCGTAGCGCCACCATTGCATTTGAATTTCAGATGAAACCTGTTGCTGCGTGCGGGCGTTTGCCGAGACTCCGAATGCCTTCTTCGCCTTGCTGCATGAGAACATAAGGACGGAGCTCGATTGCGGCTCGTAGAACGGAGTTTGCTTGAAGAAGAGTCAATGGATTGTGAGCATTCTGGCGCTGGCTGCACTCGCCGCGTTCGTGCTTTGGGCTCGCGCTCGTGTTCACTTCGATTTCCACGTCTTTGCCGCACAAGTTGCCCTGGCGGACTGGCGCATGATCGTCTTTGCATGCCTTTGCATCTACGGCGCCTTTGTTTTTCGGGCGTTCCGCTGGAGCCAACTGGTGCGGCACATGCAAAACGTTCCGCCATGGTCGCTGTTGGGTTCGCAGGTGATCGGGTTTACCGCGGTGGCGTTGATCGGGCGGGTCGCTGATCCGGTGCGGCCGTATCTTGTTGCGAAGAAAACCGGGTTGCCGCTGAGCACTCAGGTCGCGGTGTACATCGTGGAGCGATTGCTCGACGCGGGCTCGGTGGCGCTGATTTTCTCGATTGCCATGATCTGGGTGCCGGGCGACGCGATTCTGAACGCGACGGCGCACACCGGCGCGCTGGCAAACCTGGCTTCGCATCATCGCACGCTGGCTTTGTTTGTCGCGCGTTACGGCGGGCTGGTTCTCACCGTGATGGGAACGCTTTTCCTGTTCGCCGTGCGCCTGGCGGGAGGGCCGGTGGCGGCATTCTTCGAGCACAGTTTCGGGCTGGTTTCCAAGAGTCTCGGCCAGAGCATCGCGCACAAGATTCGCGCGTTTCACTCCGGCCTTGACACCATGCGCTCCTGGCGCGACTTCGCGGTCGTGGCCGGCCTTTCGCTGAGCATGTGGATGCTGATCTGCTTTGCCTATTTCGAGACCTGCCGGGCCTTCGCCGCTAGCCCGGAATTGGCGGGGATTACAGCTCCGAAATGTGTCTTGCTGATGGTGGCCAGCGGCACGGCCAGCATTATCCAGCTCCCGGTGATCGGCTGGTTTTCGCAGATCGGCCTGGTAGTGATGGCGCTGACGGGTATTCTGGGCGCGAAGGCCGAGGCCGCGACCGCCTGCGCGGCCACGCTTCTATTGGTCACGTTTCTGGGGATTGTTCCCGTGGGGTTGATCTGGGCGCAATTCGAGCACGTGAGCCTGCGCAAGGTGACGGCGGAGAGCGGGCAAGCGGAAGAAAAACTGGAGACGGACGAGGCGATGACGCCGTCCTAATACTACAGCTGTACTTCGATGAAACGCCGCAAGAGGACAAGTGCCCGGGCCTAAAGGCCCCCCTTTTCTGCGGATCTTTCAGGGGCCTGAGGGCCCCTGCTCCCTCCGCAAAAACCTATCTGCAACTGTAGTACTAAGCTCTGGTGATGGTGAACTTCCTTCTGCCCGATCCCAGCCGGAGAAACAAAGACCCGGCGAGGGTGGGGCTCCCTGGAGCTTTTGTCATCGGTTCCCCACCGGCATTTCCAACGGCTGCGCAGAAAACGCGATCGCTTCCTCGATCCGGCCAGGCTCGGCTAACTCCGTTGCTTCTTACTGCGGCGCCGTGGAAGTGGATGGAGAGATTGATCTGTTCTCCGCTTCGGGCGCATAGCGGATGGTTTCAGGCCCGACCGCGCCGCCGGTCATGATCATGCTCATGGCCTGCTCCATGGTGAGATCGGTTTCGATCACGCGCTCGGTGGGCAGGATTTGCAGAAAGGCCGAGGTGGGGTTGATGGCGTTGGGTACGAGCACCGCGGCCAACGGACGCCCCGTGGCCGTGTCGCTGAGTGTGCGTGTGAGAAATCCGATGCTCTTCTGGCCGGCAATAGGGAAGTCGATCAAGACCACGCGCTGGCTCGAGTCTTTCTTCGCCATCATCGAGTCCAGCAGTTGCCGCACGGACGTGTAAACCTTGGCGACGAAGGGCAGACGCTCGAGCACGGACTCAAAAAGACCGAAGAGCTGGCGTCCGAGGACGAGAGAAGTGACGCGCCCGGCTACGTAGAGCATGGCCAGAGTAAGAATCACCGCGAGCGCGGGTTGCAGCCATGGATCGCCGAACCAGGCACGGGGAAAGAAAGCGGCAAGGAGCTGGACCGCGGGCAATCCAGCCTGGGCAAGGTATTTAAGGAGGAAGCTGAAGATCAGATACGTGACGAAGAGTGGGCCGATGGTGATGATTCCGGCCAGGATGTTCCGCTGCAGTCCGCGCAGGGTGCGACTGATGGGGCCTTTCACGAGCTTCACCTCGATACGAGCATACCCTGACAAGGGGAAGGCACGGAATGCGGCGAGAAAGACAAAAGCTGTTTCCAATCGAAGCCAAATCGGCTATATATGAGGATGGTCTCCCCTTGATTGGACAGAAAGCGTTGCATGAACGAATACGATAATTTCGATGCGATCAAAGAGCATGCTGAAGAGCTGCAAGCGGCGGCGGCGCGCCTACGCGCCGTAGGATCGCCACTCTCCACGGGTGTCAGCCAGCGCGCGCTGCGCCCGGCTGAAGAGGGGAAAGCCATACGCTTTACTTCGCCTCCGCCAAGTCGCGCATTGCCGGAGGCGCCCGCGGAACCGGTGCGCTCCTCGGGCGTGCAACGCACGGTGAACATTCTGCGCGCCGCGCTTCCCTTGGTGCAGCGTCTTTTGCCATTGCTCGACGGCAACGTCGGCACGGCGGTGAGCAACATGCTTTCGCCACGTCCGCAGCCAACGGCGGCGCCGTCATCGGGGAAGCAGGACCTGGCGCCGATCGAAGACGGTCTGGCAAGGTTGCGGTCGCAGCAAAACAGCCTGCGCCTGCAGGTGACGGAGCAAAACACGTCGCTGAAAAGAGTCGAGGATCAGTTGGAAATGGTGCGTGAGTCCGCCGACCGGAACACGCTGGAGCAGCAGGAACTACTTGAAGATTTGAGGGCCTTTGGGAAAAACGTCAAGATCATCGCCATTCTTGCTTTGGTCTTTGCGGCAGCGGGCTTTTTGATGACGCTGGCGCTGCTGCTGCGGATGTACAAGGTGCTGCCGTAGATTCTGGCTTGGGGCTATTTCATGACCTGACTTTTTGGCGTTTGAGACGAGGCCCAGGGGCTAAAGCCCACGAATCTTCTACTCTTTTCGGCACGACTGAAGTCGTGCCCTTTCACGAAACCGGGTTATGAAGCAGCTTCTAAGCAGAGGCTGCGGGCCTGAAGGCCCGCGCGACAACGGCTCTTCTACTCCAAGAGACAGAATCGATCCCGGTCGAGAGACCGGCGCTACAGCTCCAGGACGTTGTCCTCGATGGCCAGGCGGACATTGCCGTCGGATTTCGCCAGACGCCGGACGGCTTCCGGCTTGTCGACCTTGGCCTTGAGCATCACCAGCGCCATGGGAACACTGCGTCCGGCGCATTTAATGGTCTCCACAGCGGTCGCGCGGTCGATGTTGCAGGCGCGCATGAGGATACTGATCCCGCGCTCCACCAGCTTTGAATTCTGCATGTGCACGTTGACCA
>PLSB01000048.1 GCA_003165005.1 Acidobacteriaceae bacterium
ATTTATACAGCATTCAATAGTGTTGAGACCAAATCGCCCACCACAGCGCAGCCACTGTGATCGCAATCCCTGCCGGGACGATCAACGCCGGCCGTGCGAGATGACGATCCGGCGTGCTCGGTGTCGTGAGTTGAAAAGGGATTGCCGTTTCCGGGCCGGCCGTATGGTCCGCGGAATTCAGTTTGGGCGACGAAATAGATCCAGGCGCGGGCGGCAATTTCGAGGCCAACGTGGGGCTCTCAGGCCCCGCTCCTTTAATTCGATAGCGGAAGCCCCCCGGCAGCCGCAATGCGGAAAACCACCTCGTAGGTTTGAGGACGGTATAAAATCCGGCGAGTGTAACGTCGAATTCCCTGCGATTCCAGGCCGACATTGCATCCTCCTCGACCAGGCTTGGCGGCTTCCGCCTCAGCCGCCGCAATTCCCTGCGCTGATTTCAAATCCGCCTGCTGTTAAGCTTAGACCCTCGCGCCGCCGATACGCAAAGGGGCCCCATCCGCAGCGCGTACAAGGGAGCGATTCCAGTGCGAGCGACGAGCGAGCGACTGCTCCATGCAATGGCTGCTCCATGCAATGGTGGTGGGCGCTGCAGGATTCGAACCTGCGACTTCCACCGTGTGAAGATGGCACTCTACCGCTGAGTTAAGCGCCCGGAAAAGGGCTTGGGAGGGGGTACGGCCGCCGTCCCGGACCGGGAAAATCCCTGTCCCTGAGAGGCGTAGCCTGCCGGTCAATCTTCCCCGAGAACGGCCCCTGAACGTCGTGTGGAACCGTAGCCGCGAGAAGGCCGCCCGGCAAGGCGTCCCGTAGGATAGAGTAACACCAGCAGAGCTTTGCGTCCAAATCCGGCGGCGATTCGCTGGTGAGACAGTTTGCACAAAACCGTCCCTCAGGGGCTAAAGCAATTTCACTATTCCAATAGGGTGGGTTNNAAAAAACGTGAAAAGGATGGGGCACGGAGTTTCCTTGCACCATCAGTGAAAATGCTCTAAAGCCCCGGTTGATCGATCGGCGTTTGCGGCACGACTAAAGCCGTGCCCTTTCACGACGGCTTCAGCGCCCTTTCGCGACGGCTTCAAACTGATCCACCAGGTCTCTGACCGTATGGATTTGTACCTATGGACTTCGTGCTATCCCACCCTTTCGCCCACAGAACAGGCGAAAGGATGGGGCACGGGAGGGTTCTTCTTCATGCGGTCCTAGGGGCGATTCAGGTCGCGGTTTGCCTTGGATGCCGCGAGGTTTGGACGAGAAACCGGGTATGTTCAGGAGAACGCGTTCAATCCGGCAGGAAAGCGAGTTCCGGTTTCACGGAGGAGCCGTGCCGGGCCCTTTTTCCGGCCTGGCTGGCTCCGGATTGCCGCCCTCGGCTGCGAACCGAAGGGGACTCGTTGCGTTATTCTCCCTGAACAGCTCGCCGGACCCCGGCGACGACAGCCCGGACGCCGGAGATGCAGGGGAACAGAGCGGTTACCAGGCGCAACCTTCCGGCGCGGATGGGGTTCCAGAAGATATGGCCACCATGGTCCTCAGTGGCGAGGCATTGGGCGCCGGTTCGGCCCTGCGGCCGGACGCACCGAACGCGAGAGTGGGTGCGCGGGCAGAGCTCGATCCGGCGAGCGATGCAGCCATTATGCTGCGCGTGGCCGAGGGGGACGAGGCCAGCTTCAATTACCTCGCGGAAAAACACCACCGCCGGGTGATTCATTTCCTCTTCCGGATGGTGGGCAACCAGGCGATTGCGGAAGAGCTCGCACAGGAAGTGTTCTTGCGCGTCTATCGCGCCAGAGGGAGTTACCGGGCCGAGGCGCGGTTTACGACCTGGCTCTACCGGATTGCGACCAACCTGGCGGTGAACTACGCGCGCGATACCCGGCACGAGCGGACGGCGCAAACCGTCTACCTGGACCAGCCGGATGAGGAGACCGGCACCTCTCCCGATCTGGCCGACGACGAGCCTTCGGCGGAGGAGCGCCTCGTGCGCGACGAGCGCATGGCCGCGATTCGCCGCCACGTGATGGCGCTGCCGGAACGGCAGCGCATGGCAGTGCTGATGCACAAGTACCAGGGGATGGATTACCGGCAGATCGGCGAGGTGCTCAAGCTGAGCGAGTCGGCGACCAAGTCGCTGCTCTTCCGCGCCTATCAGACGCTGCGGGAAAAACTGAAGGATTTTGTTTGACGGAAAAGTGGAAAAATGCCGGAACCAACCGGCAGATTGCGGGGTGGCAAGCCATGAAAAAGACGAATTGCAAGATGGTGGATGAGAAGCTGGCCGATCTGCTGCTCGATCCGCGTGCAGTGCCTGCCAAGGTTCAAGCGCACGTTGCCGAGTGCGGCCGCTGCCAGGCCGAGCTTGGGAAGCTCAAGGCAGCCATGCAGTTGCTCGATACCTGGAAAGCACCCGAGCCGAGCCCTTACTTTCTGGCGCGGCTGGGCGCAAAGATGCGTGAAGAGCGCCAGGCAGGACCGGCCGGTTGGCTGGCCGGCCAATGGGCTCGCTTGCGCGCCGGCATAGCGTACGGTCCGGGTCTCCACGCGCGTCCTCTGGCGGCGATGGCCTTGACCGTCGTGCTTCTGGTGGGCGGCGGCGCGTATCTTGGCGTCACCGATTGGATGCAGCCCGCGCAGCCCACCCCGCTTGCCGCCACCGTAAACGATCTGCAAACACTCGATAGCAACGCTCAGGTGCTGGACCAGATGGAATCGCTCTCCGGCAACGAGAGCGGAGACTGATTATTCTGAGACGTTGGCTTAAAGCCGGGAGAACGACTTGTGAACTGGACCTGGAACGCGGGAAGAATGCGTGCGGCAGCCCTTGCGGCTGCTGTGCTCACGCTTTGCCTGCCCGCGGCCGGAGCGCACGCCCAGCGTCGCGCTGAGTCCCGTCCCGCCGCAGGCGTGCGTTCCGGCCCCGCACAGAGTCGGCCGCGTGCGGCCAGGCAGCAAAGCTCTTCGCGGCAAAACCAGAATCCGCCGCGCGCGAATCAAAACCCGCAGCGGACCTATCCGAATCAGCAGCGGCCGTATCAGCCGCAGAACCCCGGCGCGCGCCCGGCGCCCGGCTACCCCGCAAATCCCGGGGGGCAGAATCCCCCGTTCGCTCGTCCGGCCTATCCCAATGCCGTGCGCCCCGGAAATGCTTATCCGGGCGCGGCCCCTCCGGGCCATCTGGGCGACTGGCTGAACCAGCACCGGGGCCTTCCCGTCGATCAGCAGGAGCGGCTGCTGCGCAACGATCCCAGCTTCAATCGATTGCCGCCGGTCACTCAGCAGCGGCTGGTGCAGCAGTTACATCAACTGAACCAGATGACGGAGGCGCAACGCGAGCGCCGCCTGGCCCGCAGCGAAATGCTGGAGCGCATGTCTCCGCAGGAGCAGGCACAGGTGCGCCAGGCAGGCCGCAACCTGATGGCGCTGCCGCCCGACCGCCAGGCGCTGGTGAAACGCGCATTCCAGGATCTGCGCTCCGTGCCGCTCGATCAGCGCAACACGGTGCTCAACTCCGCGAGCTACCGGAACACATTCACGCCGGACGAGCGCAATACTCTGTCGAATCTGTTGCGTGCCGAGCCTTACGAGCCGCCGCGCTAGAACATTTTCACTGTTCCAATAGGGTGGGTTTCGTGGTTTCCCACCCTTTTCACAAAGAACGTGAAAAGGATGGGGCACGGCGGATTCCTGATACCATCAGTGAAAATGCTCTAAGAGCTTGGCGCCGCGCCTTCGCCGTGTACGAGTTTGCTCTTGAAGTAATCGAGCGACCTCTCGAGGCCTTCCCTGAGCTCGACGCGCGGCTCCCATCCCAGCAGCGTGCGCGCCTTGGTAATATCGGGGCGGCGGCGCGTGGGATCGTCCACCGGCAGGTCGACAAAGCACAGTTTGCTCTTCGAAGCCGTAACCTCGAGCACGGCTTGCGCGCACTCCAGAATCGTGAACTCCACGGGATTGCCGATGTTGACCGGGAGGTGCTCGTCGCTGTGCGCCAGGCGCATGATGCCGTCGATCAGATCGTCGACATAACAGAAGCTGCGCGTCTGCTGGCCGTCGCCGTAGATGGTCAACGGCTCGCCGCGCAGGGCCTGCATCATGAAGTTCGAGATCACCCGGCCGTCCGCGGGATGCAGGCGCGGGCCGTAGGTATTGAAGATGCGCGCCAGGTGCGTGCTCACTCCGCGCGAACGGTGATAGGCCATTACCATGGCTTCGGCGAACCGCTTGGCCTCGTCGTACACCGAGCGCGGACCGACCGGGTTCACATTGCCCCAATAGCTCTCGCTTTGCGGATGCTGGAGCGGGTCGCCGTAACACTCTGAAGTCGATGCGTGCAGGTAGGCGGCGTTCGAGCGCGCGGCGATCTCCAGCGTATGCTCCACGCCCACCGAGCCCACGCGCAGCGTCTGGATGCCCAGGCGCAGATACTCCGGCGGGCTGGCCGGAGAAGCCAGATTGAAGACGTAATCCACGTGGCCGGGATCGAAGCTGGTGCAGATGTCCCGCTCCTCAAACCGGAAGCGCGGATGACCGCCGAGATGGGCGAGGTTATCCAGATCCCCCGTGGACAGATTGTCCACGCCGAGAACGGTGTGGCCGTCGCTCAACAGGCGGTCGGTAAGATGCGATCCGAGAAACCCGGCTGCGCCGGTAACAAGTACGTGCATGGTCAAAGTTCAGTGCTCCGAGAGCAGTGGTTAGCGGTCAGTGGACAGTGGACAGTGTGAGTGCGCCCTGATCACTCACACCCACACTCACACTCGCCCCTGCATCTACGCCCTGCGCGGCTTACCTTCCTGCGCATGGTATGCTGTCGGCCTGCCTACGCTCACATACGTGAATCCGTGGTTCTGCATCTCCTGCGGCTTGTACAGGTTTCTGCCGTCGATCACGATGGGGAAGCGCATGGCCCGGTTCAGCCGCGCGAGATCGATGGCGGCAAACTCCTTCCAGTCGGTCAGGATCAGCAATGCGTCGGCATCCTTCGCTGCTGCGTAGAGATCGCCCGCATAGTGCATGTTCTTCGCGGGCGGCAATACTTTTTTGGCGCGCTCCATGGCCGCGGGATCGAACGCCGTCACAACTGCGCCGGAATCGAGCAGCATGCGAATCATGCCGATGGCGGGCGAATCCCGGATGTCGTCCGTCTCGCCCTTGAAGGCAAGACCGAGCGCCGCCAATCGCTTGCCGCGCAGCGTCCACAAGGCCGAGCGCACCTTGTTGAAGAAGACTTCCTTCTGCGTCTCGTTGATCTTGCGCACCTCTTCGAGGAGCTGGAAATCCACGCCCCGCTCCTGCGCCACCCAGTGAAACGCGGCCACGTCCTTGGGGAAACAGGAGCCTCCGTAGCCCAACCCTGCGCGCAAAAACCTGGAGCCGATGCGGCTGTCGAGCCCTAGCCCCAGGGAAATATCCTCGACATCCGCATCGACCGCCTCGGCCAGGTTGGCCACGGCGTTGATGAAGGANNGCTTGATGATCTCCGCGCTTTGCGTTGAAGTGGTAATCAGCCGCGCGGGATGCACCGCGCTGCACGCGCCTGCGAGCGCGCCCGGTTGCGCGTAATAGCTGCCGCTGGTCAGCGGCTCAT
>PLSB01000045.1 GCA_003165005.1 Acidobacteriaceae bacterium
CCGCGCTGCCGAAGATGTCGCCGACGAAAAGAATATTCAAATGCAGCTCCTAGCTGTGTCCAAAGCGGAGTTGGCGGTGTTAGCGGTGTTAGCCACGCAATTCCTCGCTCCCTCGAAAGCCGCTGTCATCCTGAGCGGAGGGCGCCGCAGCGACCGGAGTCGAAGGATCTGCGGTTGCTTTTCAACGAATTTCAGACTCGGCACACCAGCCACAAAAACAAAAACGTCGCCAGGTTCGGACAGGCGGCTTCGTGGATCGAAAAAGGTAAAAGCAACCGCAGATCCTTCGACTCCTCCCCTTCGCGCTGCTCAGGGTCGTCGCTCAGGATGACAAGTTCATCATGATACGAACTCCTGAATCACCATACCAAAGTGGGAAAGCACGAACCTCAACCAGCCGGTTCTTCTGATCCCTGATCTCTGTTCCCTGTTCCCTGCTCTTTCCGCATCAGCGGAAAGAGGATCACATCCCGAATCGACTTCGACCCGGTCAGCAGCATCACCAGCCGGTCGATGCCGATGCCTTCGCCGCCCGTGGGCGGCAACCCGTAGGACAATGCGCGCACGTAGTCCTCGTCCATTGCGTGGGCTTCATCGTCGCCGCGGGCCTTTTCGGCGAGTTGCTGCTCAAAGCGCTTGTGCTGCTCCACGGGATCGTTCAGTTCGCTGAAGGCGTTGCCCAATTCGAAGCCGCCGCAGAAGATTTCGAATCGCTCCACGTGGTCCGGGTCGTCGGGCTTCTGCTTCGAGAGCGGCGAGACGACGGTCGGGTAGTCGTAGATGAAGGTCGGCTGGATGAGGTTGGGCTCAACCAGGCCCTCAAAAAGGTAATAGACGACTTTGCCGAGTGATTCGCGCTTCCGAACCTGCGCGGCGGCGGACTCCAGACAACGCGCGGCCACCTCGAATTCGACCAATTCTGGGTTGTCAGCCAAGTGCTGCCTATTGCGCTGAAACGACTGCAATATTTTTTCGGTATCTGAAAGCGCCGAAAATCTCTTCAGGTCATCTCCTGTCAGTGGCCCTGGGAGTAGATTCTTTCTTGTCTCAGCGACCTCCGGCCTCCGGAGTGCCGCATCGAACCAACACAATAATCGACTACCCTCCTCAAAATCATTCAAAACAGGCGCAGCGCCAAATTCCTTTGGTACGGACTTCATGATCGCTTCGACCATCGTCAGCCGCTCCCACTTGCCCAGATCGATGGTGTTCCCGTTGAACTCCGTCACTGTCGTCCCATTCACTTCCATCGCGACGAACTTGATCAACTCTTCCGTCAAATCCATCAGGTCGTGGTAGTTCGCGTAGGCCTGGTAGAACTCGAGCATGGTGAACTCGGGATTGTGCTGNNAGTTGCGGTTGATCTCGTAGACGCGATCGAGCCCGCCGACGACCAGCCGCTTCAAATAGAGCTCCGGCGCGATGCGCAGGTAGAGATCCATATCGAGCGCGTTGTGATGCGTCTTGAAGGGCCGCGCCGCCGCGCCGCCGGCGATGGGCTGCATCATCGGCGTCTCCACTTCAAGGTAGCCGCGTTCGTCGAAGAACGTGCGCAGCGCCTTCAGCACCTTGGCCCGTTTCACAAACACTTCGCGGGCGTCGAGATTGGCAAAGAGATCGACATACCGCTGGCGGTAGCGCAGCTCAACATCCGCTAACCCATGGAACTTCTCGGGCAGCGCGAGCATGGCCTTCGCGAGAAACGTAAGCGTCTCCACGTGCACCGTCAGCTCGCCGGTGCGGGTGCGGAAGAGATAACCCGTGACGCCGATGTGGTCGCCCAGGTCGAGCAGCTTATAGAGCGCGAAGGCTTGCTCGCCCACCGCATCCAGCCGCACGTAGATTTGCAGGCGCACGCCCTCCTGCTGCAGCGTCGCGAACCCCGCCTTGCCCTGGGCGCGAATGGCCATGATGCGCCCCGCCACGGCGACGGTCGTCCGGTTGGCCTCAAGCTCTTCGCCGGCGGCCTTATCCCACTTGGCCCGCACGTCTGTGAGCGAGATCGCCGTTTCGTCCTGCCGCGCAGGAAAGCGGTTGGGATACACGGCATGCCCCAGCTTCTCAATTTCTTTCAGCTTCGCCTGGCGCAGCTCAAAGAGATTCTTCTCGAATTCGGATTCGAACTCCATGTTTCCTTTTCCAGAGATGATTGAAGGGTCCAACCGCCAGTATAGCGGCTGTGCGAGGCTCCGCTTACCCCGTCGCGCTGGACCGCAGGGCAATCGCGAGAACGAAAAACTTGGAGAAAGTTGCTTTGAAAGGGCACGGCTTCAGCCGTGCCGTAGAAAGCTACCAAGAGAATGTCTGGCCTTTAGGCTCTGAAGGATGGGGTGGGGCCGGCAAAAACATCCCTCCGCGGCTAAAAGCCGAGGCCGTTTTTAACCTATCCATCGGCACCCTTCGACTATCGCTCAGGGCAGGCTTTGAAGCCGTGCCCTTTCAAAGCCCGTTGCTTCCGATGGTTCTTCATCTTCGTGCGATTGCCCGTCGCGTTGACCCGCATTCATCGTGTATAACCACGATGGTGGCCTACCACAACCCCATCCCGGAGCGGAAGCGGCGCGCGAAAGACAGCGCAGGGGAATCGGCCAGCGGCGGAGTTGGCGGCGGCATGATGAACGCCTGGGTGCAGGCTGAGAAGCTCATGCAGATCGCGATCATGTTGCCCTGCGCGGGGTTCATCGGCTGGCTTGCCGGTTACGGGCTCGATCGCTGGCTGCACCAGACGTGGATCGGCATGGCCGGCGCCGTCTTCGGCATCGTCGCCGGGCTGGTCGGCGCGGTGCGCATGGCGACGATTTACGCGAATGATCCCGGAATGAACAAGCTGGACGAGAACGGGAACGACGCGGGAAATTCCGGCAAAGACGGAGACTCGGACAAGGCTCGATGAGCGGCGAGCAGCAGATGTTTTCTGACCTTACCGATGCGGACCTCGAGGGATTGCTGCACCGCGCCATCCGTAACACGTTGATTTTAGGGGTGGTTGCCTCGCTCGTCATCTGGAAGGCCGCAAGCTGGCGCGACGCCGCCATGATGGCGACGGGAACAGCCATCTCCGCCGCCAGCATCTTCGAGTGGCGCCGGCTGGCCCGCTTCATCGCCGCCAAAATGGACAACAAACAGACGCCGCGCGGCTCGGCCTTCGCCGTGGTCTTCTTTGTGCTCCGACTCACAGTCTTTGCAGGCGCCATTTATGTTAGCCTGAAATGTTTCCGAGGGTCCGCAGTCGCACTTCTCTGCGGGCTGGCTTTAGCCGTCCTGACGCTGGTTTGGGAGGCATTGCGTCTGCTGCGCAACTGACCGCGCGCCGCGAGTCTGCCAGGTTTCCGGCCTTGCGGTGCGGGCGGAAGATCCGGAAACAGAAGGATTTGCTTTTTCCATGCAGGAACTGGGAATCACTCATTTCTTTAATCTGATCTTCGGTTGGCTTTTCGGCCCGCTGATGCAGTTGGTGGGCATCCATCCGGCACAGCCTCATGCACCCATCAACGACACCTTCGCGCTGGAGATGATGGTCGCCTTCGGCCTGATCGCGTTCTTCGTCGTCGTACGCCTCACGCTCTCCGTCGAAAGCCCGAACCCGGCGCAGCAGATCGCCGAGATNNGAGATGATCCACGAGTTCACCGGCAATCAGGCGGAATCAGTGATCGGGCACGGCTACGAGCACTTCCAGGCCTTCGTCACCTGCATCGGCCTCTTCATTGTGATTCTTAATCTGATTGGCCTCATCCCCGGCGTGACCACGCCCACCAGCGTTCCCGTGGTTCCACTAGGCCTGGCAGTGGTGACCTTTCTTTATTACAACTTTTACGGCCTGCGTACGCACGGGTTCGCCGGCTACATGAAGCAGTTTGCCGGGCCCATCTGGTGGATCTCTCCGCTGCTGTTCCCGGTCGAGATCATCTCGCACCTGGCGCGCATGATGTCGCTCACCATCCGTCTCTACGCCAATATGCTGGCCAGCGATCTACTGACGCTGATCTGTTTTTCCATGATCCCGCTCCTGGCGCCGGTTGTGTTCCTCGGTTTGCACGCCTTCGTTGCGGTAATCCAGGCTTACGTTTTCATGCTGCTGTCGATGATTTATCTGGGCATGGCGGTGTCGCACGAGCACTAAGAATAGTGGACAGTGAACAGTGGTCAGTGATCAGTACGGTTTTTGCGGCACGGCTGATTCCGATCGGAAGCTGCGGCGTTTTCTGACCACTGACCACTGATCACTGACCACTGAAAAAGATTCCGCCGGAGAGTGCTTCCGCTCCGGGTAAACGGAAAGGCCGCAAGCGTGAGGGGGCCAGCACGGTGAGCCTCAACCACCCACTGGCGGTCAATTCAGGGAAGCAGGAGAACTATGCGGAAACTTCAATATGTATTCATGGCCCTGGCGGCGCTCTGCTTCGCCATTCCGGCCTTTGCGGATAGCGGCTCGGCCGTGATCGACATGGCGCCGATCGGCGTCGGCCTGGGCATGGGCCTGGCAGCCGGTCTTTGCGGCCTGGGTCAGGGCAGGGCCGTTGGCTCGACCACCGAAGCTCTGGCACGCAACCCAGGGACGCGGCCCGCGCTGATGACCTTCCTGATCATTGGCCTGGCATTCATCGAGTCCCTCACCCTGTTTACCTTCGCCATGATCTTCCTCAAGGTGAAGTAGGCTCCGGATTCAACTCGCATCGAGCGGCCCAGGGCAATTGCCTGGGCCGCTTGTTCGTGCGCGGCTTTTAAAGCATTTTCACTATTCCTATAGGGTGGGTTTCGTGGTTTCCCACCCTTTTCACAAAGAACGTGAAAAGGATGGGGCACGGAGCTTCCTTGCACCATCAGTGAAGATGCTATAGGTCTCTGACCGCATGAATTCGTCCTTATGGCTTTCGTGGTTTCCCACCCTTTCGCCAGGAGAAAGGCGAAAGGATGGGGCACGGGAAGGTTCTTCTTCAAACGGTCGGAGACCTAGATAGAGCAGATCATTCTGCTATTGCTCGACCAGTTCCACACGGCGATTGAGTGTGCGTCCATCCTCGGAGTCGTTGGAGGCGATGGGCGCATACGGGCCGTCGCCGTAGGCCTGCAGCTGTGCGGCGGGAATGCCATACTTCGCGATGAGCGCCTGCATCACCGCGGCCGCGCGGCGCTTGGAGAGGTCGATATTGGCTGCCAGCGCGCCGACATTGTCTGTATGCCCGACGACATAGACCTTCAGCTTGGGATTCTGCTTGAGCAGCTTGGCCACTTCGTCCAGGGCGGGCGCGGACTCGGGCTTGACGTCGGCCTTGCCGGTATCGAAGAGAATGCCGTTGACCACAACGTGGCCAGTGCCGGTGAGGCCGTTGCCGAGATCGGCTGCGTTGGCGACCACATCCTGGGTCAGCGTGGTTTCGACAACGATATCTTCTTCATACCTGAAACTCGCGCTTACTGACACGTATATCCAGGTTTTGCCAAGATGCACGTTGAAATCGCCATAATCGCCGGAGTCCTGATCGAAGATGTATCCCGCGGTCTTGAGTGCGGCCTTGAGATTGCGCACCACCTGAGCCTTGGTTGCAGTCTTTGGGTAGTGGTAGCTGATGGTGAGGAACTTGCCTTCGATCTTCTTAGCCGGTTTACCGGGCCCCATATCAAAGCTGAAGACGTCGTCGTCGGCCTGTCTGCAATCGTAGATGACGCTGCCGGGGAAGCGGCTGATGAGCGGTGAATCCGTGCAGCCTTGGGCGTCCGGGGCCTGCGCGGCGCAAAACGGAACGGCCCAGGCGGTCGCCAGGCAAAGAAGCACGAAACGGAGATTCTTCATTTATTTTCTCTTTCTTGGGGATCGAAAACGGAATGGTCTCGCGCTTGCTGATTTTTGGCGCGGGAGTTTCAGGCTCCTGCGTCCATCTATCTTCTGTCAAGAACAAAATGTCCTTGTGTTGACTCGGATCGGCCGGCGCCGTGAGCCCCACTCTTGACCCGCCGCTGAAGTGAGGGCACCCTGGGTCTCGGTGTTGAGACCCGGAATGCACGCCCATGATTCTGGGCATTAGGAGAAATGCTCCCAGCCGCGGGGAAGGAGCGTCTGCGGGCTTTGGGATCCGCCTTCAACATTGACGAGCGCGGCCGGCGCCCTGCCTTTGCGTTGCCGCAGGATGCGGCCGATGCGCGTGACGGGGACGCCCGCGATGCGGCGCGGCACGCGCGCGGAGGGCGGCGCGGTGAACAGCAGTTCGTAGTCTTCGCCGCCATGGAGAGCCTGTTCGAGGGTTGCGTCCGGATGAACCGGCAATGCGGCCGCATCGACTTCGGCGGCGACGTGGGACTCCTCGCACAAGTGGGCGAGATCGGTGGAGAGTCCGTCGCTCAAGTCGATGGCTGCGCTCGCCAACCCGCGGCCGGCCAGCCGCAGACCCTGCGCGACGCGTGGCTGCGGAAACAGATGCGGCGCGAACAGCGGCTGGAGTTTGACGGGAATGCGCGGAGAGATGGGCTGCGCCGCGCCGGAGTTCGCCGCGCGCGTTCTCGATTGGGTTTCGGCCCATTGCGCAAGCTGGGCGAGCGCCGCGGCAGCGCCGCCCAGTGTGCCGGTGACGTAGAGCAGATCGCCGGGCCGCGCGCCGGAGCGGAGCAGGGCTTTGCCGCGCCGCACCGCGCCGGTGAGAACGATGTCGGCCACCGCGATGGGCGATTCGGCGAGATCGCCGCCGGCCAAAGGCGTCTGAAACTCGTGCGCCAGCGCAAAAAATCCATCCAGAAACCTCTCCACCCAGTTTTTCTTTTGTTTTTGGACGAGATTCTTGGGAAGGCCGAGCGACAGAAACGCGGCCACGGGCCGTGCGCCCATGGCGGCCAGATCGCTGAGGCCGCGCGCCAGCGTGCGATGGCCGATGGACTCCGGCGAGTGCCATGCGAGGCGGAAGTGCCGGCCGTCAACAGCCAGGTCGGTGGTTACGGCCATTTCTTCGCCGGGGCCGATCCGCAGCAAGGCGCAGTCGTCGCCGATGCCGAGGCGCAACCCGCCACGAGCGAATGGGCCGCCGCGCGCGCCTTGCGCGGCCCGTGCGCGAATCTGCTCAAGGAGCGCAATTTCGCCGAGCGCGAGTTCGCCGGGCTTATCGCTGCCGGAGTGCATGTTTTGAGGATAGGACATGAGGCAGGGGGACTAAGGGACGGGACTAAGGGACAGAGGGCCTATTGAATGCTGTATAAATAATG
>PLSB01000257.1 GCA_003165005.1 Acidobacteriaceae bacterium
ATACCATCAGTGAAAATGCTCTAAGATTCACGGCGGGTTTTCCACCCTTTCCGCAAAGAGCGCGGAAAGGATGGGGCACGGCGCAACCTTTCTTTTGGGCTGGAGATAGGCCGCCGGGCCGTCCTACAGCTCCTCAACCGTAATCCGGTCGTTGGTGTAGATGCAGATCTCGGCGGCGATCTTCATCGCCTTCTCGGCGATCTCGCGCGCGCCCAGGTCGGTGTTTTCCATCAACGCGCGCGCCGCGGCCGTGGCGTAGCTGCCGCCCGAGCCGATCGCCGCCAACGGTTCGTCGGGATCGATCACGTCGCCCGAGCCCGAAATCAAAAACGTCTGCGCCTTGTCGGCGACCAGCAGCAGCGCCTCCAGGTTGCGCAGCATCTTGTCGGTGCGCCAGTCCTTGGCCAGCTCCACGGCGGAGCGGTTCAGGTTGCCCGCGTACTGCTCGAGCTTGGTCTCAAACCGCGCAAACAAATTGAACGCGTCGGCTGTCGATCCCGCGAAGCCGGCGAGGATCTTGTCCTGAAAGAGACGCCGGATCTTCTTGGCCGAGTGCTTCAGCACGTGGTCGCCAAAGGTCACCTGGCCGTCGGCGGCCATCACCACCTGGCCGTTGCGCCGCACGCAGATCACGGTGGTGGAATGGAATGTTTGGTTCTCTTTCATTGCGACTCTCTTTTCCAAAGCCAGGGAAAAACTCGCAGCTTGGATTATAGGCCATTGACGCCGTTGTCGAGCCGCTCCGGCGCGCCGCGCAAGTCGCGCAAGTCAATCGATGGTGCCGTCCCGGCGCTTTGCGCTTTTCGCGTGCGGTATCCTCAAATGAGGACTGTTCTGGGGAGAACTCCCGCCCGTAAATGACCTTTGCCAACAACAACGACTGGCAGATCGCAGCCGGCGTAACCACAGTTGCCGCGATCGCGTCCCTGGCGATTTGGCTGGTGATGCGCCGCCGGCCCACCGCCGAGGAGATGGAGCGCGCGCGCCGCCAGTTTCTGGTCCAGTCGGGGCGTCTGGTCGACGGCATGTTGCTGGATGTGTACGAAGTCGATGGCGCGGCTGGCCAAAAGCTCACCTTCCTTCTCTTTAACTACCGCATCGGCGGCGTGGACTACGAGTGCTCGCAGGAAATTACCGCCATGCGCGGCATCGTCGAGACCAGCGAAGTGCGCGCCGGATTCCCCTGCACCGTGCGTTACCAGCCCGGCAACCCGCACAACAGCATCGTGATCGCCGAGGGCTGGACCGGTCTGCGCGCAAGACTGCCGCAATTCCCCGCCTTCGACGACCCCAATCCCATCGATCGCAGCCATCTCGCACCCGGCGCACGCTAGCGCGGCTCCGCAGTCATCGCCGCTTCCGTCCCTACGCCCCTAGTACTACAGTTCCACTTCGCTGGGATGCGTCAAATGGACAAGGGCCCGGGCCTAAAGGCCTCCGTGTTTTGCGGCTTTTTCAGGGGCCTGAAGGCCCCTGCTCCCTCCGAAAAATCCTATCCGCGGCCGTAACGGCTTTTTCAGGGGCCTGAAGGCCCCTGCTCCCTCCGAAAAATCCTATCTGCGAGCGTAGTAATAGGCCCTAATCCCTGCCTTCTACTCCCTATTGGCTACTCCCTGCTCCCTGTTTTCTTGTTCCCTCGTTCCCTGCCGGGTCCCCATCGAGCGCTTTTTGCTCGACGGGGTGGCTCGCTCCCTTTTTCTGGATACCCAACCCCGGTTACACTATTGTTATGCATTTTCACGCGGCGCCCGCGGGCAAGGATGCACGGCGAACGGCTCTGATCCTGCGCTTCTCGCTCGCGGCCACGCTGGCCTACGTCGTCGTCACCTTCGTCGCCGGATTGCGCGCGCACTCGCTGGCGCTGCTGTCGGAGGCCGGCCACAACGTCTCCGATTTTCTCGCCCTCCTGCTCAGCTTTGCGGCCGTCTATTTCCAAGCGCGCCCCGCCGACCACGCCCGCACCTTCGGCTATCAGCGCGCCGGCGTCCTGGCCGCCTTCATCAACGCCGCTACGCTCATCGCCATCTCGCTCTTGATCGCCGTTGAAGCCGTGCATCGCCTCAGCGCTCCGGTCGCCGTCCAGCCTCGCCTCATGATGATCGTGGCCGCCGCCGGCGTGGTCATGAACGGCATCATCGCCGCGCTCCTGTGGGGCGTGGCCCGCGACGTGAACCTGCGCAGCGCCTTCCTGCACATGGCGGGCGACACGCTCTCCACCGCCGCCGTCATCGCCGGCGGCCTCGGCATTCTTCTCACGGGACAGAACTGGATCGACCCCGCTCTCTCGCTGCTCATCGCCGCGCTCATCTTCTGGTCCAGCATCGGCATCGTGCGCGAGACCCTGAACATCCTTCTCGAAGGCGCGCCGCGCGGTTGTTCGCTGCCCGAGATCCGCTCCGGCATGGAAGCCGTCGAGGGCGTCGTCAACGTGCACGATCTTCACGTCTGGAGCCTCGGTTCGCAATCGCGCGCGCTCGCCTGTCACGTCACCATCGCCGATATTCCCCCCTCGGCAAGCGCCTGCATTCTCGTCAAGCTCAACCACCTGCTCCGCGAGCACTACCAGATCAGCCACACCACGATCCAATTCGAGCACATCGGCTGCGGGGACCTGGAAGGCTGCGTCGCGCCTCCCGAAGCCATCTCCAGCCGCCACGCGCACGCCCATGGGCACGCGCATTAAGGCTTTGACCGCATGAATTTGTGCCCGTGGCCTTCGTGCTCTCCCACCCTTTCGGTCGCCGCGGCGACCGAAAGGATGGGGCACGGCGGGTTGTGCCGAGTTGAATGTGGTTGGTCGGGGTTCGTCGTATCCCACGTCCCCAAATGCGAGGGACGTGGGGCACCCGCCGATCGTGATGGGTTGAGAGTTGATGGTTGAGGGTCGTGCTCTCCCACCCTTTCGCCCAAAAAACCGGCGAAAGGATGGGGCACGGCGGGTTGTGCTGAGTTGAATGTGGTTGGGGTTCGTCGTCATTTACGGCACGACAAAAGTCGTGCCCTTTCGCGACGACTTCATGCTGACCCACTATCCATAGGCCGGTTTCGCCGGCAATCGCTGATACTCTGATTTGTTGGAACCAATCCCGGAGAAACAAACTTTGATCTCCCGCCGGCTGCTGATTTCCGCTCTTTTCATCGCCCTGCTTCCCTTCCCTTCCGCGTTCGCCGCGCAAGCCCCCGCGTCCGTGCCTCTCGATGCCTTTGCCGGCGAATACACCCCCTCCGGCGAACCCGGCAACGCCGTCAGCTTCTACGTGCGCAACGGCAAGCTGACCTTCGAATCCGACCGCTCGGTTCCCACCGAACTCAAGCGGGTCTCGGCAACCGCCTTCGGCTTCGGCAATGACGACGACAAAATCGCGTTCTCCCTCGACGCATCGGGCCAGGCCGCAAGCTTCTCTCTTTCCTCCGTACCTGGCGCCATTTACCTGCGCAGCGGCCCGCCGGCGCATCATCTCTTCCACGATTACGCTGGCGCCGAAGCCATGATTCCCATGCGCGACGGCGTCAGGCTGCACGCGGTGATTCTCAAGCCCTCCGACATCGCCGCGCCGCTGCCCATTCTCCTCCAACGCACGCCCTACGGGGTCGCAAGCGAAAACCGCGAGTCCCTCTTTGCGCAGCGCCCCGAACTGGCGCGCGACGGATACATCTTCGTCGCGGAAGACATTCGCGGCCGTTCGAAGAGCCACGGGAAATTCATCATGATGCGCCCGCTCGCCGATCACAGCAATCCCGCGGCCACCGACGAAAGCACCGACGCCTACGACACCGTTGCCTGGCTCCTGAAAAACGTGCCCGGCAACAACGGACGCGTAGGCGTCGCCGGCACCAGCTACGACGGCTTCCTGGCCATGATGGCCGGCATCGATCCGCATCCGGCCGTCAAAGCCATCTCGCCGCAGGCTCCCATGATCGATGTCTGGATCGGCGACGATTTCTTCCACAACGGCGCCTTCCGCATGAGCTACGGCTACGACTATGTGCTCGATCTCGAGTCCTCGAAGAACTGGACCCCGGTGGATTATGGCAAGGACAAGGAAGGCCGGCCCGTCGACGGCTTCGACTACTTTCTCTCGCGCGGCAGCTTTGCGCGCGATGTAAGAAAATCCGGAGCCAATGTGCTGCCCACCTGGAAGCTCTTCCTCGAGCATCCTGCCTACGATTCCGTCTGGTCCTCGCGCGCCGTCGAGAATGTGCTGAGCGCGGTCGCCGTGCCCACGCTCACCGTCGGCGGCTACTACGACC
>PLSB01000107.1 GCA_003165005.1 Acidobacteriaceae bacterium
CGTAGTAGGGAACCACTGCCGTGATGCGGGCCGCCGAAGCCCTTTTGAGCGCATCGATCATAATGAGCAACTCGATCAGGTGCTGATCCACCGGATAGCAGGTGGGCTGCACCACAAATACATCCACGCCGCGCACGTTCTCGAGCAGTTGGAAGTAAACCTCGCCGTCGGCAAAACGCTGCAGCTTGACCTGCCCGACGGTGACGCCGATGTGCTTGGCGACGTCTTCGGCGAGACGCGGATTCGCGGTTCCGGAAAACATCTTGAAGCGCCTGTCCTCGCTGAGTTTTCCAGGCTTTTTGCGCTCCGGCGCCGGGGTTTGCTTGGCGTCTTTTGCCTTGGGGCTTTCCCCGGACCCGCCCAGGGGCGCGTCTTTGCCGCCTTCGGGTCTGCCCGAAGCAGGTTTGCCTGGGGCTGGTTGGCCCGGATTCTTCTCTTCCAATGTCACCGTCGACGTTTCCGTTTCCATCTGAAGCACCTCCAAGCTGGTTGGCTATGGCTGCGTTCCTTAAATGCGAGCCTCTAGCTTCTAGCTATTCTGCGGTGGACCGATTGTTCTCGTTCCAGCACGAAGAAGCTAAAAGCTAGTAGCTAGCAGCTGTTTCTCTGGCTGGGCGACCAGGATTCGAACCTGGATAAATGCCTCCAAAGGGCATTGTCCTACCATTGAACGATCGCCCAACATGACGGTCAGCCGAGGGTGAGTTTTACTTGCCCGACGAACGACTGTCAAGAACAGCTATTAGCTTTTAGCTGTCAGCTTTTAGCTCGGCAGTGGTGAACCAACGACCCTCGTTCCCGCAAGATGAAGCTAAAAGCTAGAAGCTAGCAGCTACAAGCTGCCTTTCAACATCTGGTCCCAATACTCTCGGCGGGGCAGGGTGCGCGTGAGCATCGTGTTCCGCACCTGGAGCGCCTGAGACTCTCTTTCGATCCGGTCCTGCGCTGCTTCTGCATCTCCGCGGCTCTGGTACAACCCGAAGAGCGCCGAACCGGACCCCGACAGTGCTGCATAAACGGCTGCCTCCGGTGTGCCGGTGGCCGCAAGAAGACGCTTGATCTCAGCAAGGGAGGGATGCTGGGGAAAGACGACGCGTTCGAAGTCGTTCTCGATCCAGCTCGTGATCCCGGTGCGGACAAGCCCAGACCCTTGTGTCGCCTCTTGCGGTCCGGCCAGGTCTTCTCCTGCGGAAAAGACACCGGAGGAGCCGGCTCGGCCTGCCTGCCCGGGACCACCCGGGAAGGCTGCTGCGTAAGCACGGCTCAACTTCTCCAGTCTATCGGTACTAGCCTCCGGGGTCAAACCTTCTTGCGCGCAGAGGGCGTCCCAGTCGCGAAAGGCCTGCGGCGTAGAGACGCCGGTCTCGGGAACCACCACGACGCACCACACCGGCTCAAAGTCTGTAAGTGGAAAGACGCATTGGCCGTGGTCCCGCCCCAGGACTGCGCCGCCGACGAGGAAAAGCGGCACATCGGAGCCAACTTTCTCAGCAAGTTCTAACTGCCAAGCCGGCCAATTTCCACCTACGGAAAACCCAGTGAATTCACGCGACGAGTCGGGTTCCGGGACGCCGAGATTAGCACCCCATTCTTCGACCGCCTTTGGTTCGAAAGGTCCGGCAATCCCCCACTCTCGCCCTAGCCCCAGCTCTTTCGCCAGCCCCACAAGCGCCGCCACGGCGTTGGCCGAGCCCGCGCCCAAGCCGCCTTGGACGGGAAGCCGCTTGTCGATATGAATCTCTACCTCGGCGGAAAGCCCCAGCGCTTTGAGCGCCAGCGCAACCATCTTCCAGGCGGTGTTGCTCTCGTCGCAGGGAACACGCGGGTCATTGGAGCTCAGACGCAGGCAGGTCTCGTCCGAGATGGCCGCACTAACTGTAACAATGTCATGGATTTCCAGAGTTTGGTAGGCGGTGACGAGGGAGTGAAATCCATCGGGGCGAGACGCCCCAAGATACAGCCCCAGATTGATCTTCGCGTGGGATCGAACCGCAGCCGGCATACCGGTCCATTGTAGAAGGACCGGGCGCGAGGGCCTACGAAGTGCAAATTTCCGCAAAACAGGCCAGGTCTCCCGTGATTCGACCGATCGCCTTCAGACAGAAGGGCCGATGATTGGTCCGGCCGATAAACAGTGGCTATCTCCCACCCATATCCCTAAGAAAACGCGGAAAAGGATGGGGCACGGAAGCAGTATTTTAGGGCCGGATCAATAGTGGGAGTGGGAGATGGACGGTGGAAGGCGGACGGCATAGATCCAATTGGTGCGCGGGGCGATCCACGTGCTGTACTCGACCGGCGGGAACGCAACCTGCCCGCCGCACTCCTTGGGATTGAGCGAGACCGCATAAGCGGGTTGAATGGATGGCGTCGAACCGAGAAGAATGAGGAAGTAGAGGCCCCGGTCGCAGTTCGCCGGCACACCTTGTCCTGGCTCGACCGCGGCCGCATCCTTCGGCCGGGAATGCAGGTGCCCCGTCTTCTCAAGTTCAGCCCATCCTTCCAGTTCCTGCGGACCCAGGATGGCGGTGGCAGGCACTCCGCTTGAGCGGATCTCGGCGGCCGCGGCCGCATCGCCGCGATACAAGGCAAAATCGTCGTGTGTAGCGGCGAGGCTGAACCCGGCGAAGAGAACGATGAGGAGAATGCACTCCCAGGAAAGCCTGGCTTTCAGCCTTTCCTGGTAGAAGCGAACCAGCACGAGCAGAAGAATGGCGAACAACGGCAAAAAATATCGATCGTAGATGACGAACGCCATCACGACAAACAAGAGGTAAGCCGCGCTGAAGGGACCGAGGATGACACCGAGTTTCTGCCAGGAGATGGCCGCAGGCTCCTCTGGAGCCGCGGGGCGATCGGGAGACAAAGGACGCTGGGGCGCGCGCGCAAGGCAAAAAAGCGCAAGACACAAAAGGCCAAACACCACCGCTCCCGTGAGCAGGAAACGAAGACTGGAGCGCGCAACGCCAAGGTGAATTGCTGCTGCGGCAAGGTCGTTCAGCCGAGCGGCGGTGCGGCTGGTGATGGCGTTAAACGCCGCATTCACAGGCCACTTGTCGAACTTCAGAACATGAATCGGAGCAAGGACCAGAATGGCGGCCGCGGCTGCGGCCACGCGGCGTTTCCATAAGCGCAGAGCTCCGGCGAATAGCAGCAGTACAGGCAACGTGTACACCGTCAGAACTCCCGCGCCCCCCAGGACAACGCGTCCGCCATTCTTCAGGAAGTCCAAATCAATTCTGCGCGGAATCGGCGATACAGGAACGAAGAAAGGCTGCTGCTTAAGCCAGTGAAACGCCGCGAGAACAAAAACCAGTCCGGCAAGGCACGCCAACCCGCCGGCCAGAACCACGCGCCGGCTCTTCCTGAGCAGCCAGAGCGTGCAGGGAACCATGACGAGCAAGCCAAGCCACGCAATCTGCCGCACCGTTCCGCCCCCTGCGTTCACCAGCGCGGCAGCACAGACCCAAATCATCGCGGCCCGCTCGCTCCGGGCCTGCACCGCGCGCAAACACATGTAGACGCAGACCAGAATGCACAAGACACCGGAGACATCGGACATGAAAGTAAATGCGTAGGGAAAGTAGAGCGGCGAAAGGATAAAGATCAGCGTGACGAGAGCGGCATTCCAGGAGCTCAGGCCGGCGCGCACGCCCGTGCGCTGCAGCAGGAATGCCGTGGCCATGGCCTGGACGGCCGTGCTGAAGCGGACCGCGGTGAACGAGAAGCCGAAAAGCCTGATGAACAATGCGCCGGCGTAGAGCTGCCAGCCCAACATCGGCGTTTCGCCGCCGGAGTAGGAGATGCGGCCTGTGTGAGCCACGTTCAGTGCATCCCTGATATAAACCCAGTCGTCAGCGATGCCGATCTCCGCGGTTGGCCGGACCAGGAAATAGCAGGGAATCAGGACCAATGCGCAAGCCACTGCGGGCAAATAGTTCTTGAGCGGTTTGCGCAATGGAAGATTCACCTTGAATCAGTTGCCTCGGCCGCAATCGCCCCGATTGCGGCGCATCCAGCGCTTCTTCGTTGTTGAAGGAACGAAGCGGCCCGCGCGATGCTTTGCGTCACGAGAACCCTAGTGTAGCGCCACGACGCGGAGAAACACCAGGATACCAAGTTGTAAGGGTCTCCCAGGTCAAAAGACAGGATGACGTTGGTCTCCGAAAAGCAGCGTGCCACTGGCTCGAAGGCAGAGCAAGGGGGCTGCGCGCACGCACGCAACACGGCAGACGAAAGCCACGCCGGCCGAGCGCATGACTCGCTCCGTCTGGCGTGGCTCCTCGAGAATTTACGGTTCCGGCGGGGTTGCTGGCCGGGAATCACGGTTGCTTGTAGAAGTAAGCTCCGGCGACCGTGCCCGCGACCGCCTCTACCAGCCCTCCTGCCGTGGTGTAGAACGTGAGGTGTTTGGAGAAGAGTTCCGTGACCGCCATAAAACTGGCGTTCGGCAGCAGAACGCCAATCACCCACGCAGTCGCGCCCGCGTAGATGGCGGTCTTCCAGTTGGCGCCGAAGAGCGGCCGGAAGGCCACATAAATCACGATCGACACGAGGCCAAAAACGATCCCGATGAGATTGAACTCGACGATCTGGGTGGCCGAAAACTCATTGCGGCCCAAGGCAAGCAACTCGTCGGACCACCTCTGCGCGAGCAGCACGCCATCTACCAGGTAGCCCAGAATATCTCCGACGACACCTGCAACGAGACCAGCGAGCAACAGACGGACAAGATTGATCTTTCCCATTACGCCTCCTTTTGTGCGACTTGGGGGACGTGGGGAGTATACGCGTGCCGCAAAAGGCCGCGCAAGATGAAACTCCCGCGCGGTTCTGCCGCACTTGCGGCGCGGCGTGCGATGCCGGCGGCAGAAGAGCGCCCGGATATGGTTCGCGAGGCAAAGAATAGGGTGGTACTCTCGTAGGGAGTTCAACTCTTCAGCGGGAGCCTGACGCGGGAGAAATGCCGCGCAGGGACAGGCCATGACCGATCAGCAATGGAACACGCTCGTTGCCGCGATTCGCGGTGAAGCGCTTCGCCCTCTTCCCACCGCATTCATCATCGATAGCCCCTGGCTGCCGAATTGGGCGGGGCATTCGATTCTCGATTACTTCACCAGCGACCGCATCTTTCTCGACGACAACCTGAAGGCCATTGAGGCTTTTCCTGAGACCATCTTTCTGCCCGGCTTCTGGTCGGAGTACGGAATGTGCACCGAGCCCTCGGCGTTCGGCTCGGTTTCAATCTGGGGCGAGAATGATTTTCCCTTCGCCATGAAAGTGCTGCGCTCGCCCGAGGAAGTGGATCGGCTGGTGAAACCCGATCCGCGCAAGCACGGGCTGCTGCCGTTCGTCATCAAGCGCCTCCAGCACCTGCAACCGGAGCTGGAGAAGGCGGGGCACAAGATCCGCTTCGCCGTGGCGCGCGGGCCGTTGAACGTGGCCTCGTTCCTGATGGGGACGACGGAGTTCCTTGAGGCGATCAAGACCGAGCCCGAGCGCATGCACCAGTTGCTGACCATGGTTACGGATTATCTTGTTGATTGGATCGCGTACCAGCGCGAGCAGTTCCCCTCGATCGACGGCATCTTCCTGCTCGACGACATTGTGGGCTTCGTGGGGCGGAAGGACTTCGAGCACTTCGCACTGCCCTACTTGCAGCGCGCCTACGACACCAATGTCACGGTCAAGTTCTTCCACTGCGACGCGCCGGTGAAAGCCGCTGCGCCCATGCTGGAGGCGGCGGGGATCAATCTGCTGAACTGGGGCGTTCAGCACACCGTGACGGAGCTGCAGCAGTGGACCAACCGCAAGATTGCGCTCATGGGCAATATTCCTCCGCGCGATGTGCTGGCCGAAGGCACGCCGGCCGACGTGGCGCGCGCGGTGCGGGAAATGCTTGCGCCGGTCGAAGACCGGACGCGGCTGATTGTCTCCTGCGGCGGCGGCATGCCGCCCCAGGCGCCTACCGCGAACATCCAGGCGCTGATCCGGACGGTGGAGGAAGAGACGCGATAGGTTGTGAAGATTCCGATGTGCGGGCGTGGACGCCCGCACGACAGCCGGTCAGGAGACCGGCGCTACATCTTCATCGTGCGTGGGACGCAAACGCCGGTTCTGGAGATCGCCAACAAGCTCGAAAAAATCGGGGAACTTCCGCGGCACGCTTGGCGTAATACTCCGGGGAAGACTTTGGGGGATACGATGCACTTCCTGATCTTTTTGGGCGCGTTCTACTTTCTCCCCGCGATTATTGCGGCCGTGCGGCACACGCACAACACCGCGGGAATCCTGCTCCTGAACATCTTTCTTGGCTGGACCGTGGTGGGCTGGTTCGTCGCCCTTCTGATGGCGCTGTTTTCCGCGCCCAGTTGGGCCAATTACTATCATCGCGGATGGTAAAGAGAGAGCCTGAAGCAACAGAACCGAAGCCGCCGGAGCCTTTCAAGCCGGGCTGGACGCCGCGCGACTGGATCGCCGCCGCGGCGCTGTTTGCGGCCACCGCCGGCGTGGTGCTTTGGCAGAACGCGCACGTCGCCGTTCTCTTCGATCTCAGCTACATTCTCAATACTGCCGAGCGCATCGCCCTCGGCCAGATTCCCTACCGCGATTTTCCCCTGGCGCACGCGCCCCTGACGTTTCTCATTCAGGCCGCGATCATCCGTCTTACGGGCCGCGTCGTCTTTCATCACTTTCTCTATACCGCGTTGACCGGCGGGCTGGGCACGGTGCTGGCGTGGAGGATTGCGCTTGGCCTGTTGCGCGGGCGCGTCGCTGCCGCATGGACTGTGGCTTTGCTCGTCGCCGCGCCGTTGGTTTTTCTGGGCATCTATTGCATCGTGCCCAATCCCGAGTACGACTGCGACTGCGGCTTCTGGCTCTTGGTTGCGCTGTGGATGTTTGAACAACTGGATCGAAGAAAGGGCGTGGCATTTGCATTCGCCGCCGGCGTCGTGGCGTGCGTACCTATGTTCTTCAAGCAGAACATGGGGCTGCCGTTGCTGCTTGCGGCGGTGGGCGCGGCAGTGGTTGTACTTGCTCTAAAGAGACTGCTGGGTGCCCCACGTCCCTCGCTTTCGGGGACGTGGGATAGCACAAATTTCAGCCCATCCTCTCTACCGGTGGCGAAAAAGCATGGGTCCGCACAAACTCCGGGTGCCCCATCCTTTTCCGCGGTCTTTGCGGAAAAGGGTGGGAGAGCACAAGCGCTCGTCGCCTTCCTCGCAGGCGCGTGCGCTGCTCTCGTGGCAGCGGTGCTGGCGATCCATGGGACGGCCGGTCTCGGCAACTACCTGCGCTGGACGATGCAATACGCGGGGCAGCACCGCATGCCGGGACTCAGCCTCATGCTCGGCGTTTATAGCGATCCCACGCTCCTGTGGACGTTGCCCTGTGTGGTCGCCGCGTTGGTCCTGTTGCGCGCGGGATTCGCCAAAAAGCGCTGGGCACAGATCGCCGCCTTCGCGCTGCTCGCCGCGCCGTTTCTGTTTGCGCTGTGCTCGCTGCTGCTGTACGACGACGCCGACGAGCGCGGCGACGCGTTGCTGGCGCTTTGGCCGCTCGTGCTGGTGCTGGCCGCGGCATTGGCCCTTGCGAATCTCTTCGCGCTGCGGCGCCGGGGTCCCCACGGACAGGTCTTCGTCCGTGGGGTGGGGCGCGGCCCATCCTTGCGCGCTTCCCTGCCGCTCATTTTGCTCGCCGCGATTCACGGCACGTTTTTGTCGCAACAGCTTTGGGGATCGACCTATGGCATTTGGCCGCTGCTGATTCTGCTGCTCGCGGAGCTGCTGGCGTTTCTTGAGGGGTTTTTGCCACGCGCAGCCGCTTCGCGCCCATTCGCTTCTGTATTTGTTCCCGCGCTTGCTGCGGTCGTTGCCGTCACGCTTTTTGTCTGCGGAGGGTTCTACACGGTGAGCGAAGAGCGGCTCTCCTACGCTCGCCTTCCCGACGGCCCCGCGGCGCACTCCGCGTTTCCCGAGCTTCGGGGCCTGGCCACGCCGGGGCCCTACTTGCCGGAGATCGACGAACTCCTGCGCTACGCCCAGGCCAACATTCCTTTCGATGACGGAATTGTACTCATCCCCGGCGAGGAGCCGTTTTATTTCGCCAATGGCCGCGCGCCGCAGTTCCCGGTGCCGTTCTTCGATCCCACCATCGATCCCTATTCGCCGGCCGAGATCGCCGCGCTGGCGCGCGCGCGCAACATTCGCTGGCTGATTGTGAAGACCGATGTGCAAACGAAGGAAGATCCGACACCGGATCGCGCGGCCCTGATGCAACTGCTGATGCAGGAGTTCACGCCCGCGGCGCATTTGCGCGGGTACGATGTGTACCGTCGCCTCTAACACCCGGGCAAGATCGCGCAAATGCATTGGCGGTTTGCGTCAGCGATCAATCTGACTGGTCTCAAGGAAACTGAAGACCAACAGTGATCCGGTGCTTCCCGGCTATACCAAAACGAATTAAATCCTGATTGTTTTTCTTGGTTCCCCGGAAAGAGCGCAGAGCTTGTCTGTTATCATAAAACTACAATTGGTTTCGCCTTTTGTTTCCCATGCTTCTTGATTTCAACATCGACAAGTCCATTTGTGCCACCGGCTACCTGATCGAGCGCGCCGGCGGCTGCGAAGACATGTTCATGCTCTTGAAGAAGGTCTATTTCGCTGATCGTTCAGCACTTATCGGCTGGGGACAGTCGATCACCGGCGACAGACTGGCGTCTTTGGAAAAGGGGCCGGTTGTCAGCGGAATCTACAACCTCCTAAAGGGAGCTGGCACACAAGAGAGACTGATCAAGTGGAATGATTTCATTGAGCGGCGCCAACCCTGCAAGGTTCTCCTTCGAAAGACCCCGAATTACGGTCTTCTCTCAGAAAGAGAGAAGAATGCGTTGGAGAACTCGCAAAAGGTGATCTCTGCCATCCGCGGAAGTGTTCCAAATTGGCTGCACAAACACTGCCCCGAGTGGCGCGATCCAGGCAAAAGTTCAATCCCGATTGACCCGAGCACCATTCTCCGGCTCGCAAAGAAGAGCGAAGACGAAATCCGTCAAATCGAAGAGGCAAATGAGGAGGTTCGTGTTCTGAGATACCTGCTCGGCGCCCAGTGAACCAGATTTCACTATGCGAATCGGCGACACATTTTATTGGGGCGACGGCGGCCACCTGTGGATTGTAATTTCCGATCCCGACACGCACGACGGAGAGTTCATCATCGTCAATTTGACGAAAGATGTTTTTCGGGCGGGGAGGGAGTGTGAACTCAACATTGGTGACCACAGCTGGATTAAACAAAGGACTTACGTAAGTTTCGGTGACGCTCAAAAACTCAGGCCTAAAGAAGCGGCTAATCTTGAAAAGAGTATCTCGAACGGGTTGATTCGAAGACATCTCCCTATGAGGTCCGGCGTACTTCAGAAGATCATCTCTGCTGCCAAAAAATCAAAAGCTCTGCCATCTGACTTTGTTAATTACTTCTAGACAGATTTATAACTCGATGGCACCTGAAGCAGATAGACAGAGCTGATAGGTGGGCTCTGAACCCAGGAATTTCCGGCTCTTCACCCGCACGTTTTACGCCCGCCTCTTCGCCTTTCCCGACCGCTTCAACTGCTCCCAGTCCTTCACGGTCTGGTCGGCGTAGGCTACGCCAAAGGCGGCGATCGCTTCGGCGAAAGCAACGCCCGAGCCGATGTAGCCGGCAATCACCTGCGGATCGCCGGAGCGGCCGTGGCCGCGGGCGAGCAGTTCGCCGCAGACTTCGGCGTAGGCCTTCAGGTTCGCGCCCGCCAGGTCTTCGATCTCGATCGATCCCTTGTGGTCGTTGAGCTGGCGCACCAGGTACTGCCGGCCACCGATGTGCGTCCAGCCCAGAAACGGATCGGTCTGGATCTGCATGGCGCGTTGCCCTTCAGCCACGCGTTGGCCGTTGTTCTGCGCTGGGTGCGCGTCAGGCAGATACGGCGCGTAGGCCGAGGCAGGCTCTTCCTTGATCTGCAAAAACAGCGGATCGCCGCGACCGTTGCCTTCGAGGTAGACACAGTAATCGCGCAGGCCCACCGATCCCGTGCCAACCACTTTGAAGGCCACGTCCACCGGGTGGTAAAACGCGAGCAGGTGCTGGCGCTCCGGCTGCAGCATCTCGCGATAGGGACCGAGCGAGGCCAGCACGGCTGCGGCGCGGGCTCCGGTGACGCGGGTGAGCATGGGTTTCAATTCTTTGAAGCGGCGCGGCGCGCCGGGCCGCGCCGAAGCCGGCTCGGTGAACCGTTCCAACGCGTGGAGCGGCGTGGAGCGCTCGGCCTTGGCAAGCGCCGCGTGCACCGGCTTGGCCAGGCCCAGGCGATGCACCTGGAATCGGGCGACCTCGAGGTGCGGCATGAGGGCGAAAGCGCGCATCTGGGCGGCATAACGCTCGGCGCACGCCATGGCGGCACGGCGCGCCGCGCCGTCTTTGTGTCCCGACGCGCGCCCTGCCAGCACCAGCGATGCGGCCATGCGCTTGAGCTCCCACTCGAAGGGGCCGCGCATGGTCTCGTCGAAGTCGTTGATGTCGAAGACCAGCCGGCCGTCGGGCGCGGCATAGGCGCCCAGGTTGCGCACATGGGCGTCGCCGCAGAGCTGGCACACGATGCCGGTGGAGGGCAGCTGGGCCAGGTCCGCCGCCATCACCGGCGCCGCGCCGCGAAAGTACGCGAAGGGCGATTCGGCCATCAGTTGGTACTTCAACGCGACGAGCGCAGGCACGCGGCCGCGCATCGATCGCTCCACGATCTTGAGGGCCGGCGTCTGCCGCGCCTTGAGTTCTAAGGCTTCGTGCTGGTGGCGTCCTACTTGCTTGCGCCGCGCCTGACCGAGCGCGCGGCGTTCTTCCGGATTTGTCCAGTGCATACCCACGGAACATACACTGTCCGGTTCCGGCGCGCAATATGTTCTCTGGTGTGATTTACACTTTTCTCGAAGCCCTGCCTTTGCGCTTCGGCAGAAATGCTTGGATGTCATTCGATTCGGTGGCGGAGGCAAAGATCGGCAGGGGCTAAAGCCCGGTCTTCTCTATGCCGACCTTCTCGGCACGACTGAAGTCGTGCCCTGTTACAAAACGATACCGACGAGACTTGTGGCCGCCTACACTCATTTCAATCACGGCAAGAACATATTTGCCGGGCTGCTCTTCCGCATTCCGCTTCAGGAGGAACTTTCATTGACGCGTGGCGCTGCTTTTTCGATTGCCGTTTTCGCAGCCCTGTCTCTGGCTTCGCATCCGCGCGCGGCACAGGCGCAGGATGGCCAGCTCACCGTTAAGGCAATCTTTGCGAACGGCGCTCTGGTCCCCAAGCCGCCTGCACAGCTCGACTGGTCTCCCGACGGCAAGCACCTGAGCTATCTCGATGGCGGCGAGTTGATGGATGTGGATCCCGCGACCGGCAAAGTCCACGTGATGGTGAGCGCGGCAAAGATGGTTCCACTCACCAACCACGACGGCTCCGAGCGTGACCGCGATCATCGCGAGCGCTACAACATGGCCGGCTACCTGTGGGCGCCCGACTCCGCGCACCTGCTCTTCGACGCCGACGGACGCCTTTGGCTCTACGATCTGCGCAACGGCACCGGAGTCGAGATCGGCTTTACGGGAGCCGCTTCCGGCGACAATCCCAAGTTCTCGCCCGACGGCGCGTGCGTCTCCTTCATCCGCGATCACGGGCTTTCGGTCATCCATCTTCGCAACCCCGGCATGCCCACTTTCGCAGTCGCGCCCGCTCCCGGCAATTCGGGCGGCAAAGGAGAATCGATCGGCAAAGAGGAGTCGATCCTGAACGGCGAGGTGGACTGGGTCTATGAGGAAGAGCTCGATGTGCGCAGCAACTACTTCTGGTCGCCGGACGCGAAGAACATTGCTTATCTGCAGACGAACGAAACCGCCGTGCCCGAGTACCCGCTCACCGACTGGATTCCCACGCATGCGCAGGTGGAGTTGCAGAGCTATCCCCAGGCCGGCGACGCCAACCCCCAAGTGCGCGTAGGCGTGGTGAGCGCGCATGGCGGCAAGACCGCATGGATCGGCATTCCCATCAAGGAGGGAGACTACATTCCACGTTTCGGGTGGGTCGATCAGAAAACCGTATGGATCGAAACCGTCAGCCGCGATCACAAGCGCCGCGCGCTGTTCTTTGCCGGCTCCGACAATGGGGACGCGCGGAAGATGCTCGAGATCGGCGACGAGAAGTTCGTCGACGAGGACTACGACGTCACCGTGAGCGATGGAGCTATTGTTCTCACCAGTTGGAGCGATGGGCACATGCATATTTATCTCTACAGCTACAAGACGGAGAGACCGCTTGCGGCGGATGCCAAACTGGAGGGTCAACTCACCCACGGCGAATTCGAGGTGAGCAGCGTTTACAACGTCGACACCGCGCGCAAGGTCGTTACCTACGCATCGAACGAAGGCAATCCGCTGGAGCAGCAGGTGTGGGAGGTGACCTTCGCCGGGCAGCGCAGGCAGTTGAGCTCGGGCGCAGGGTTTCACGACGCCAGCTTCGCGCCCAACGGCAATACCTTTGCCGACACGTACTCGACGCGCACCACCGCGCCGGTGGTTCGGCTCTGCCATGTGCAGGGGGATCCTGCTTCGGCCCGGAATTGCCGCGTGTTCTGGGAGACGCACGCGCTCGATGCCTACCATGTGCAGGCGCCCGAGCAGTTCGAGGTGAAAGCGCACGATGGGACCACGCTTTACGCCACGCTGCTGATGCCTCCCGGCCAAACGAATTCCGCCACCGTGCCGCTCATCGTGAATCCCTACGGCGGACCCGGCGACCAGGAGGTCCTGAACGAATGGAAGGACAACCTGCTCTTCGACAATGTCCTCGCGCGGCATGGATTTGCGGTGCTCCGCGCCGATAATCGCGGCATGGGCAGCCGCGGACGCGCCTTTGCGCAAGCGGCCTGGCACAACTTCGGTCCGGTGCAGCTTGAAGATCAGTTGACCGTGGTCGATGCTGTTCTCGACAAGGATCCGCAGCTCGATCCTAAACGCCTGGGCTGGTGGGGATGGAGCTGGGGCGGCAGCTTTACGCTCTACGCGCTCACGCACTCCGATCGCTTCCGCGTGGGCGTGGCCGTGGCGCCCGTGACCGACTGGCTCGACTATGACTCCATCTACACGGAGCGCTATCTCGGCCTGCCGTCGGAGAATGCCGATGGGTACCGGGAGTTCTCCGTGGTGAACTCGGCGGCGCAGTTGAAGGGGAGCCTGCTCCTCGCGCACGGAACCGGCGACGACAACGTGCACATGGAAAACACGGTGCAGTTTGTCCAGAAGCTGATTGAGGCCGGAATCCCATACGACCTCGAGATCTACCCGCGCAAGACGCACTCCATCGAGGGAGCCGACGTACGCACGAGCCTCTACAGCCGGATACTGGCGGAATTCGAAATGGTTTTGAAGCCGGAGCCGCCGGCCAGGGGCGGGAATTAGTTACGGGCGGGAACTAGCGGCCTCTAGACCTCGTGGTGGTTGAAGAGATCGTCCTTCTCGCGGCGGTCGCACTTGGTGCACTCCAGGCAACACACCAGCAGCACGGCCACGCCTACTGTGACCAACACGGCAAGAACGCTTTCATTCGCTGTGAGCCAACTGGCTACGTAATGCATCTTCGGTCACCGTTCCCGGAGCGATCGGCCCCCTAGCGGGGGATTAGGCGGTTCAACACTGGTATCGGCTGATTGCTATAGACGATCATCGGCCACCGAAGTTTATTTTTCAAGCCACTTTTAGACCATCTCCGTGAAGAAGGGCATAGGATTTTCCTTGCAATCAAGAGAATAAAAGGCGAAAATAGTCGGCAAATGGCCTCCGCGCCCAACCCGGCCCTCTCGCCCGCTCCCGAGGAGTGGCCCGAAGAGTTGATGAACCTTGGCCGGGAAGCTGAAGCCGCCGGACGCGAACAGGAAGAGGCTGCGCTGGCGGATTTCGCCCAGGATTCCGCGCTCAACTGGCTCTTTGTCGATCTGAACTCTTACTTCGCCTCATGCGAGCAGGAGGCACGGCCGGAGCTGCGCGGCCGGCCCGTCGGCGTGGTGCCGATGATGGCCGATACCACCTGCTGCATCGCGGCCAGCTACGAGGCCAAGGCCTTTGGCGTGCGCACCGGAACCATCGTGGCAGACGCGAAACGCATGTGCCCCGAGATCGTTCTCGTCGAGGCGCGGCACGAGCTTTACATCGATTTCCACCATCGCATCGTCGAGGCCGTGGAAAGCTGCGTGCCGGTCACCGCCGTCTGCTCCATCGATGAGATGGCCTGCCGCCTCATCGGCCGCGAACGGCCTCTACTCGCCGCTATCGATCTTGGCATGCGTGTGAAGCAGACAATTCGCGAACATGTCGGTCCCATGCTGCGCAGTTCGGTGGGTCTCGCGACGAATCGCTATCTCGCCAAGATCGCGAGCGATATGGAGAAGCCCGACGGCCTGGTGGCCCTCCCCCTCGATATCCTGCCGGAAGCGCTCGGCCAGCTCACCCTGCGCGACCTGCCCGGCATCGGCGCGCGCACCGAGAAGCGGCTCAACGAAAAAGGCCTGCACACCATGAACGATCTGCTTGCGCTCGATTGCGAACAGGCGGGCGAGATCTGGGGATCGGTGTGGGGCCAGCGGCTTTGGCACTGGCTGCGCGGCGAAGACTTCGAGATGGCCGAGCTCGAACATCAAAAATCCATCAGCCACTCGCACGTGCTGGCGCCGGAGATGCGCACGCCGGATGCGGCCTGGGCCGTGGCGCATAAGCTGATCCACAAGGCCGCTATGCGCCTGCGCTCCAAGGGTCTTTGGGCCAGCAACATCGGCCTCGCCATAGGATTCGCGGCGCCGCGCAGCGAGAACACGCCCGTCTCCCGCTTCGGCGTGCCGGCGCGCGGCTGGCGCAGCGAGATCAAGTTGCACGAGTGCCAGGACAATCAGACGCTCATCGCCGCGCTGCGCCGCCTGTGGGACTCGCAACCCAAGGGCGCGCAGTATCAGCACCCGTATTTCATCGGTGTGCAACTGAACAACCTCATCCCCGACCGGCTGCACACGCTGGCCCTCTTCGACGGCCTTGAAGAAGAGCAGAGCCGCACCCGCCTCCTCGCCACCATGGACCAGATCAACGACAAGTACGGCATGAGCACACTAGCACCCGCCGCCATGCTCACCGCCTGGAAAGCCGCACCCACGCGCATCGCCTTCCACAGCATTCCCGATTTGTTTTGAAACTCCGGATTGCTAATGCAGAAGCCGGATCGGACGATAGTTGACAACAGGTGTACACTAAACATGAGCGACTGGTGCGCCGGATGGTACCTGTTAGCCGGGCGAGCCGCTCATTTTCCATTGAAGGGCCGCCTACGGGTGGCCCTTCTGCTTTCTGGCCGGTCTGTTCCGGTCACCTCTTGGCACAACCGAGAAAAGCTCCGGTCGAGGATACCGGTTCATGCATTCGAAAACGGCCCTGTCATGCACCACATTCCCGTATCGATCAGTTCGCTCGTTTGGGTTTTCAATCGCCTGCATGGGCAGGTTTCCAATCAAAACTGAGGCCGGATCCATCGCACTAACGATCTGATCAAGTACATCGTCGATTGCGTACCCATCACGAACACAGCGGCTTTGATAGATGTGACTGCCAAAGAAAACGACCTCGGCTATCACTGATGGCAGATCGGAATTCCTCGCTTGGCGGCGCCGGTTGATGCTCTCCAGCTGCTCCTCTGTCAGTCTTCCGATTGCGATGGGCTTGACCTTACACCCTCTTGAGATCTGTTCGAGGTTCTCCCGAATAAGTTCCACCGCATGCGGATAGAGAGGCATCCCAACAGCTTAATCGTTCCCGCTGCCCGCTACCTCCTCAGCGCTTGATCCGTATTGGGAGAAAATCCGCTCGGGCCTCAGTGTCTCAGCGCCTTCGAATTCAGCTTCCCAATCCGTCCATGCGGCCCCACGACAAACGGCAGCGACAGCGCATTCCAATTGCGGTCGGCGTCGGGCGCTTCATGCAGCGCCGGGTCGGGACGCAGCGCGCGCCAATTCTTCCCGTCGTCCGTCGAAATGTCCGTCCCGTTCGGCCCCACCGTGATCCAGGTCTTGCTCGCGGCGTCGTACGCCACGGCAGAGCGGTAGCCGTGGGGTGGGGTATCCGGCGTCTCGAAGTTCAGACCGGTATCGTAGCTGACCGCCGCATTTCCAGATGCCGCATCGGGGTGGGCATAATCGCCGCCCACGACAATGATCGGCTGATTGGCCCGCCCATCCGAGCCGACTGCCTTTGGACTGGTCGCGACGGAAAACGCTCCGCTCGATAGTCCGTGAGCCAAGGGAAGGGGGGCCCGATTCCAGTCGGAGTATGTCGACCCTTGGGCGAGTATGTCAGGGATGTACAGAATGAACTCAGGCTTACGGCCGCCGGTGACAAACGCTACGGGGCCACTCCACGAGTGCAGCAAAAGCGCAGAGTTGCTCGAAGCAAACGCACTCTCGGCCGGAGCGGCAGAGATTTGCTTCCCCTTCATCACCGAGGTGTTCTCTTCCGGCAATTTGCTTGTGAACCTGTTTGCTTCCCCAACTTGGGAGAAGAGACGGAAATACCCGTTGACCGGATCTCCGAGAATATAGATGGTCTTGTTGACGGTGTCCCACGCGACCGCATCCCAAAACCCATCCTTATCC
>PLSB01000229.1 GCA_003165005.1 Acidobacteriaceae bacterium
TGATGGCTTCCTGCGAGGCGACCGGCCCCTGGCCGATGGTCTGCGCGCTGCCTTCGACGGTATGCGCGACGGTGTAGGGATGGAGATTCTGCGGAACTCCCTGCCAAACCAGAAGCAGGCCGTAAACGACGCAGGCGGGCCCGAGGATATAGAGCAACGTCCGTGTCATATCGACCCAGAAGTTGCCGATGGTGCTCGACTGCGTACGCTTGATGCCGCGGATGAGCGCCACGGCAACCACGATGCCCGCGGCAGCCGACCAGAAGTTGTGCGTCGCCAGGCCAGCCATCTCCGTGAGATAGCTCATTGTGCTTTCGGGCGAGTAGAACTGCCAGTTGGTGTTGGTCGTGAAGCTCGCCGCGGTATTCCAGGCGAGATCGGGTCCCACGGCGGCGAGATGCTGCGGATTGGCCCAACCCTGGGCGAATCCCTGCAACCGCTCGAGCCCGTAGGTGAGCAGGAGCGAGGCGGCGGAGAATCCGAGCATGGCGAAGGTGTACTCGCGCCAGCTCATCTCTTTGTCCGCACGGACACCGCAGAGTTTGTAGATGATCCGCTCGAAAGGTCGAAGCACCGGGTCAAACCAGGTGCGCTCGCCCTCGAGTACACGCGTCAGGTAGATGCCGACGGGGCGAACAGTGGCAAGCAGAATGACAGAGTAGATGGCGAATTGCAGCCAGCCATTTACGGACATATCAGAATTTCTCCGGGAAAAGCAGTGCGACGGTGAGATACACCATGAGAAGAATCGAGAGAACCAGTCCGGTTGCCGAGATCCAATCCATGTGCATGGGCTACCTCAACTTTTCGCATGCCTTGACGTAGAGAAACGCCAGGGCAAAGAAAACGGCGGTGAAGAACAGCATGACTGCGTCTTGCATGCAGGATCTCCCTAAGACGGCCGGCATCGAGCCGGCCCGATGGCTAAAAAAGTCTCCGATGGTTACGCATCGGTTTCGCTGTAGCAGGCACAGGCCCTCGGCTCGGATGCGGCGCGGGCCTCACTAATCGGCTGCACCGAAACTGATTCTGAGTTCTGACACCTTTGAGTATCGACAGGAATTCCTAAATATTCCGTAAGGATTGGAACCGAACGGTCGTAAGTTCTTCGAAATCAGGACGCACGGCAGAACCTGGACCGCAATGCGATACGCGCCGCTCGTCAAGCCCTATTCTTCGTTGCCGATCCAGCCCTCGGGGATGAACCGGTAACCCACCCAAGGCTCGGTTTGGATATATTGGCGGCCAGTCTCGGTTTCGAGCTTTTTGCGCAACTGGCCGACAAAGACGCGGAGATACTCGGGCTGGTGGGCCGATTGCGCGCCCCACACGGAGGTCAGCAGAGCGCGGTGCGTCATCACCTTGCCGGCGTGGCGCGCCAGGTGCAGCAGCAGTTCGAACTCCTTGGGAGTGAGATGAATCGGTTTGCCCTGCACGGCGATAGTGTGCGCCTGGGAGTCCACGACAAAATCACCGACCTCAAGCGCCACCGTGGTGCGCTCGGGAGCGCGCCGCAGATGCGCGCGCACCCGCGCCTGCAACTCTTGAATGCTGAAAGGCTTGGTCACATAATCGTCGGCGCCGGCGTCAAGCGCCTCCACCTTGGACCGCTCGTGCTCGCGCACCGAAAGCACCAGTACCGGCGTGGCGCCGCGGGTGCGAATGATGCGGCAGACGTCCACCCCACTCATGCCCGGCATCATCAGGTCCGTGATCACCAGGTCCGGCGCCCAGTCGCGGAAGACGCGCAGGCCCTCCTCGGGATCGTTGGCCGTGCGTACATCGTAACCCTGCGCAGAGAGAGCGGCGCGAAGCACCCGCGTAATCTGCGATTCGTCGTCTATGACCAGAATTCGTCCAGGCATTGTCTTTCTTCTTTCCACCCGAGATTACATCATTGCGGCGGCCATTTCACAAACCGCGAAGGGCTATTATGATTCCGGTGAGGAAAGCGATGCGCTTGCGCGTTGACTCCGGGCAGATTCTCCGCTGGTTTCTGGCCACGGCCGCGGCCATGCTCACCACGATTCTGCTGGTGTGGCTGAGGGCCAACTCGACCACCGCGGGAATGGTGTTTCTGGTCCTGGTGGTGTGGTCGGCCAGCCAGGCGGGAATCGTTCTTTCGCTCTACATGGCGGCCCTGTGCGCGCTCTCCTTCGACTATTGGTTTCTCCCTCCCGTGCATACCCTTCAGTTGGTGGGCGCTCAGGCCTGGGTGGCGATGTTCTCCTTCGCGATCGGTTCCGTGGTTGTCAGCCGGCTGGCGGAGCGGGCGCGGCGGCAGGCCCTCGAGGCCGAGCAGCGCCAGACGGACGTGGGACGGCTTTACTCTCTCAGCCAGGAGATGATGCTCTTCGAGGACGCCGACCAATTGATTCGCAACCTGCCCGGACTGATCGACCGCATCTTCGCGCTTGAAGGCGTCATTCTTTACGAGAGCGACTACGACCGCTTCTACTCCTCGACCGGGGATGCGCCCACCGGCGTGCGTGCGCACATGGAGGCTTTGACCGAAGGCCTGAGCCCTACGCTTGTGCCGCTCGCCGGTTACCACGCCACGCCGCTTCTGCTCGGAATGCGGCCCGTGGGCGCATTGGCGTGGCGGCCCGACAAACTTTCGCGCGAGGTTTCCGCGGCCATCAGCGCGCAGGTTTCGATTGCCGTGGCGCGCTCCATCGCCATCGAGAACACGGCCCGCGTGGAAGCGGCCCGCGAAGGCGAACGGCTGCGCACGGCGCTGATCGATTCCCTCACCCACGAGTTGAGGACGCCGCTCACCTCAATTCGCGCCGCGTCGACGACTTTGGTCGAAGGCGAGGGCCTGGACGAAGCGGCGCGCGCCGACATGGCGCGGATTATCGACGAAGAGTCCGCGCGGCTCGACCTGCTGATCGGGGAAGCCGTGGAGATGGCCGAGATCGACGCCAACGTGGTGAAGGTGAAGATGTCTCCGCAAGACCCTCACTCGCTCCTCGACCAAGCCGTGGAAGAATCGCGCAAGATTTTGGCCTCGCATAAGGTCAGCATCGTGGTGGAGGACGAAAACAGCCCCGGTAGCGGTGAATCGGCCTCAGGAGGGTCGGTATGGATCGATCCGCACTTGCTGGGCAGGGTTCTGCGCCATCTGCTGGAAAACGTGGCCGCCTATACGCCTCCGGGCAGCCGCGTGAAGCTGAGCAGTACGCGCACCGACGATCGGCTGGAGTTCTGCGTGGAGGACAACGGCCCCGGCATCGACCCGCTCGATCTGCCGCTAATCTTCGAGAAGTTTTACCGGGGCAAGCGCACTTCAGGCCAGCGCAAGGGATCGGGCATGGGCCTGGCCATTATCCGCGCCATCGTGAACGTACACGGCGGAGGCATCGAGGCAACCAATGTTCCCGGCGGCGGCGCGCGGTTTCGCTTCTGGGTGCCGTTAATCGACCGGGAACCGAGCCGGCAATAAAGGCCTAACCGTAGATAAGTAGCGCCGGTCTCCGGCGCGCTTCTCGGAACATTGCTTATGCAGCCATCAATAAAGCCCGCGTTCATTTTGCGCCGTTAACGGCACGACTTTAGTCGTGCCCTGATACAAAACGTAGGCGGTGAAATTCCCAGAGGACCACACTAGCTCCGTTAACCCCGCTAACTCCGCTAGCACCGCTTGATTCTAGCCATCGAGTTTAAAGCGGGTCTCCGCCAGATGGTAAAGCCGGCGCCAGACCAGGCGGTTCATAGTGACGACCATGAGCGAGATGAAGATCGTCGCCAGGAGCAGCATTGCGAACCGGCCGCTGTCGGTGGCGGCATCGATCTGCGCGCCGAGGCCTATGGTGGAGAGCGTGCTGTCTTTCAGGTGGGAATACTCCGCGTACACCGAAGCGTTCCATGCACCGCCTGAGGCCGTGACCATTCCGGTGATGAGGTAGGGAAAGATGCCGGGCAGGATCAGCTTGGTCCAGCGCTGCCAGCGCGTGAAGCGGTAAAGCGATGCAACCTCGCGCAGGTCCGAAGGAATCGACATGGCGCCGGCAATCACGTTGAACAGGATGTACCATTGCGTGCCGAGCAGCATCAGCGCAATGGAACCGATGCCGAGTCCCCCGCCGATCTTGACCAGCCCGATGAGAATGATGGGGAAGAATGCCGTGGCGGGGATGGAGGCCAGCACCTGGGCGATGGGCTGAACGATGCGGGAGAGCCGCGGATTGAGTCCAATGGCCACACCGACAGGAATCGTCCACGCGGCGGAGAGGAGCAGCGAAGCATTCACGCGCAGAAAGGTTGCGGCAGCGCCTTCGAGCAGCAGGTGCAGATCGGCCCAGGTCACGGTCCGGAGCAGAAGAATGGCCTGCGCGGCGGCCCAGCAAACGGCCCCTGCGCCCGCCAAAGCCACTGCCCACAGGACCGGAGAGGCTTTGCGGGGGCCGGCATCGTCGAGCGGCCGCACCACGCGGCACTCCTTGCTCTTGGCCATTTGCCGGTAGACCGGCTCCTCGATGCGATTCCAGATGCGGCCGGGAAGCGTTTCCAGCAGCCGGGAGCGGCGAAGCAGTTCGAGGATCGGCGAAGTGACCTGATCGGTGGCTTCCACCTGCTCGAATTTGAACTTGTCGCTCCAGGCAATCAAGGGACGCCAGATAAGCTGGTCCGTGGCGACGACGATAAGGATGACGGCGCCGATGCCGAACATCAGCGCCTTGTAATCGCCGGCGTTGGTGGCGACCTGCAGATAGCTGCCAAGACCTGGAAGCTGGTAGGTGTAATTGGCAAAAGGGGAGATTTCGCAGGCAATGAGAGCGAACCAGCCCCCGGCAACGGAAACGATCGAATTCCACACCAGGCCGATGGCGGAAAACGGCATCTCCAGTTGCCAGAAGCGCTGCCAGCCGGAAAAGCGGTAGATGCGCGACGCCTCCAGCATCTCGCGCGGAATGGTTTTGAGCGAAGAGTAGAAGCTGAAGGCCAGATTCCATACTTGCCCTGTGAAGATGAGCAAGATGACCGCCATCTCGATTCCCAACTGGTGGCCGGGAACCAGGACGACCATGAAGAGGACGACTGGAGGCAGGAAGCTAAGCACGGGGATGGATTGCAGGATGTCGAGAACGGCGACCATCCAGGGTTCGATTCGTGGATGGTATGCGGCGATATATCCGTAGGCGATGGCAAAGATGAGGCTAAGCAGGTAAGCAATCCCGATGCGCACGATGGAGTAGAAGGCGTAGACCGGCAGAGCGCCGATGGAGCTGGAAATCGGCACCACTGGGATGGGTTTCTGGAACCAATAGACGCCGGTGCTGACCACGGCGAAGAAGACCGCGAGAGCGCAGGCCGCTATGCCCAGATCGATGAAGAAAGGCGTGGTGCGAGCGGTGACGAGCGTGCGTGCGAGGGGGCGCTGGAGGTTCACTTCTTCTCCTCGCTCGGGGCAATCTCCTCCTCGGGGGCGTCGGGCAGCACAAAGCGGCGGCGCGCGGCATCGAAGTCGAACAGCTCCGCATAGCGGCCCCATGTGACGGCGGTTTCCATCTGATGCTGGCTCTCTTCTTCGCTGAATTGCTCGTCGAGCATATCGAGGAAGAAGTCCTGGGGCACGGTGTGATCGCTTTTGGAGTCGAGGGCGCGGCGAATCTGGCGCAGCAGCAGCACGTTCTCGATGGCGGCGTTGCGGAAGAGCTCTTTCTGGCGAAGAATCTCGGAGTTGGCAAACTCCTCGCCGCTGGGCGTGATCGCGGCGTCGCCTTCTTCGACTTTAAGAAAGCCCAGCAGTTGCGCGGCGTCGACGATAGGCAGCAGATCGTCGATCTCGAAGGTCAGATCGTCGGCCAGGCGGTAGAT
>PLSB01000073.1 GCA_003165005.1 Acidobacteriaceae bacterium
ACCCTCAAGTACAGGCCCGAGTTCCCTGAGCGCTTCGGCTCCATCGAGGACTCTCGTGCCTTTGGCCAGACGTTCTTTGCCTGGTACAACCACGAACATCATCACAGCGGGATCGCCCTGCTGACCCCGGAAATGCTGCACTACGGAATCGCTGGGGAAGTAATAGCGCAACGGCAACAGGTGCTCAATGCTGCCTATGCCCGTAACCCCGAACGCTTCACACACGCCCGACCAATACACCCGCCCCAGCCAACCGCGGCCTGGATCAACCCACCCATCCCAGCCATCGCGACAGAGGGAAATCTACACTAAACTCTGACGCCACCTGTCTCAAACTCGTTGACACGCTCCGGAATGGGTCCTGCGGACTTCACCGACGGAACAATGTTTCACTTCGGCCAGCCTCCCAATCGTGTCGATATCCTCCCGAAAATCGACGGCGTTAGCTTCGATGAAGCCTGGTCCAATCGAGTGGAAGGCACAATCGAAGGAGTTGTCCCGTCGCAGATCATCTCCCGCGAAGATCTGATTCGCAACAAGCTCGCCAGCGGACGGGAACAGGATCTTCTCGACGTGAAAGTGCTTCGCGCGGCGGAAAAAGCAGTGCGAGACCGTCCTGTTCAGAGCGAGAATCCAGGGAAAAGGCCGTAACGGGCAATCATCCCTCCCAAAGAGCTACACGGCAACGGCAATCACGAAGGCGAGCAGGGGACGCTGCTGCAGTAGGGACCGCGCGTCTGGTGATATTTCCCGGGGCTCAAAATCGGGACCTGAAGCACTGCGGCCTGTGGGTTACTCTGTGGGATTCTTGACCGATGCGTCTGAGACAGCCTTGAGTCCGGAGGTTTCCCGAAGTTCTTCCTCGAATGAACGGCTAGCCTTCTCGACCGCGGCGTTGTCCATATCCTCGATTGCCGACTGGCATTCTTCAAATACCATGGAGAGCACCTTTACCTCCGGACCAATCTCATCGAGAAGCGGCGTGGATTGGAGCATCTTGAATGCCTCCATAAGCCGTTTGTGGGAGATTCTTGCTTCGGCGCGATTACCGGACCTGATAGCACGATATGTATCAAGGGCAAGTTCGTAGAACCAAGGGGCATCGTCCCGCAGGAAGCTGGCCGCGAATAGGATCTGCATGGGATCTCCGGGGCCACTTGCAATGCGGCGGATCATTTTCATCAACTCCTTTCCGCGAGGTTTATAAGCATTGCGCCTCCTCCAGTCGGCTTCCTCCTCATGCATCACCATAAGCCGCGTCTCCAGCTCCATGCGATGCATTTCCAGATCCCGATTCTTAGCGTCCATGTCCTTCATGACCATAAAGCGCATCTCTAAGTTTCTAAACCCTGAGACAAGCTCTTCAAGGATTTCCCCCTCAGGTCGAGACGGCTTCGGTGCGGCCTTAGTCTTAGGAATTGCAGCGATCCTGACCTCAAGGTCAGGCCAGGCCATCGCAAACAGCTTCTCAAGTTTTCCGGCCTCGACAGGGTTCGTAGCGGACTTGTTCAAGCTCGAAACAAGCTCCCTGATCTCGCCTTCCTCCACCTTCTTTGCTTGAAATTGCGCGAGCGGTCCGGATACTTCCTTTTTGTCGAGGTCGAGCAGTAGAGGCATAACCTTTCCCTCTTTTACCGACTTCGCGATCGCTCCCGCCTCAAAGAGTATCCAAGGGGCATCCTGATTCTCGCGCGTGACGCAGCTTATGCCGAAATTGCAGTCTTCGAGTCCCTTTGCGATCTCGTCGCTCCAGCGTTCGCCAGCACCTATGTCGGACTTCGACAGCCACGGCTCAGCATAGTACAGGACGAGGGGAAGCCACTCCTTCAACGCTATCGCCAGAGCTTCGCTTCGATCACCATGCCAACTGATAAAGATTTTCATCCCTTCGCTCCTGCCAAGGTCCAACTTGCTTTCAGCTACCAAGTTGATCAGGCGGTAAGTTTACCGCGTCCTTTCATGGGGGGCAAATGACGGACCCGCAGAGCGCCGGTATCTGGACATCGCACCCGAGACCTAAGATTTATTAGAAGATCGCCCAGTCAACCCCGCTTGCACTCCACCCGCCGAATCGTCTTATCCGTCGGCTTCGTCGGATCGTAGACGACACCGATTTTTGCCCACGCAGCGAGGCTTAGCTGGTCGATGAGTTCCATTCGTTCGCCCACCGAGAGGCTGCGCCAGTTTTTCACCCTCTCCTTCAGGTGTTCCGGCACATAACCGTAGGGAAATTTCGATTCGTCGATTTCGCTCATAAAGTCCACCTCGCCATCTTGGCCCAATGCATCAGCGCCGCCTATTGCCCATCCCACGGATCGAGCACCGGCACTTGCGCCATGTCGTATTCGCTGCGGTCGCGCGTGACAACGGTGAGCCCGTTGTGAAGAGCCGTGGCCGCAATCATCAGGTCCGGCTGCGAATACGTGTGGCCCGCTTTGCGGCCTTCCTCAACCAGCAGCCGCCATTTCAGCATGACTTCTTCGCTCAACGGAAGCATGCGGCCCTCGAACATCGGCCGCACGCGATGCGTCAGCCAGTCATTGAGTGCCGCCCGCCGGCCCGGTTCGCCAATCAATTCGATACCGAATCGAATCTCGGCAAGCGTCACCACGCTGATGTAAAGCTGAGGGAGCGGGCATCCCGTGACGAAGGCGACCACTCTTGGTTCCGGCCGCGGCCGGCGTAATTCCGACAGAATATTGGTGTCGAGCAGCCAGGACATTAGAATCGGACTTCGCGCACCGGCATGCGCCCGCGCTTTGGCTCAAGGCCGATTTCCTTGTAAGGCGAGGCCTGCATCGCCGCGACAAGATCGGCGCCTTTGCGGCCTTCGGGAAGGAGCGGATCGCCCTTAAGCGCATCGATCCGCGCGAACCACTCCTCGACAGTTTCCTTGCGCTTTCTTGAAACAGGTTCCAGCAGCACTCCCGCGCCCACGCGCCGTACACGGACGCTGTTGCCCTCAAAGCGGAACTCCTTGGGCAGGCGCACGGCCTGGCTGCGGCCGTTCCAGAACAGCTTGGCTTCGGCGGACTTTGGATCGGCTGCGGACCTGGGCATTGTGCGTCCTCCAATGGTCTATATCAATAGTATATACCACTTCGACCCAGAATCACACACCAATGTGGTGGATCGGTTTGACGGAAGCCATCCCTCAGGGGCTAAAGCCCGCATCAACATTGCGGCCTTTGCGGCACGACTGAAGTCGTGCCCTTTCACGAGGACTTCAAACGGACCCACTACTTCCACTAACCCCGCGGGGCGTCGGCCGTCCTCCCCTTGGTTCCTCTCTTCGACCAATAGAGGTACACGGGAATGCCCAGCAGGACCAGGATCAGGCCGGGCCAGGTGTACTGCGGCTTGTAGCGCAGGAGCGCGGCGCAGATGCCTGTCGCCATCACGATGTAGAGAGCGGGAAGCACGGGGTAGCCGAAGGCTTTGTAGGGGCGCGGCGCATCGGGCTGCTTGAAGCGCAGGACGAAGAGGCCGAGGATGGTCAGGATATAAAAGACCAGCACCGCAAAGATAATGTAATCGAGCAACTGGCCGTAGGAGCCGGAGACGCAGAGAAGCGTGGTCCAGATGGCCTGGACTATCAGCCCGGCGGCCGGGGTTTCATAGCGGGGGTGCAATTTGCCGACGAAGCGGAAGAAGAGACCGTCCTGAGCCATGGCGTAGTAGGCGCGCGCGCCCGAGAGCGTGATGCCGTTGGCGCAGCCGAAGGTGGAGATGAGAATCGCCGCGGCCATCAGGTAGCCGCCGAGGTGCGGAAAGATCTGCTGCAACACCGCAGCTCCGATGCGGTCCTCGGAAGCAAATTGGACGCCGCGCGCAAAGACCGTGGCGCCGTGCGGGTCGCCATGCAGGGGAAGCACCAGAATGTACGCCGCGCTGGCCAGGAAATACACAACCAGAACGAAGCCGACACCCATGGCCAGCGAGAGCGGCACATTGCGCCGGGGGTTTTTGATTTCGCCGGCCGTGAAGGTGACGTTGTTCCACGCATCGGCGGAGAAGAGCGAGCCGACCTGCACCACGGCAAGAATCGCGAGAGCGCCCACCATGACGATGGGCCCCTGCGCGCCCACCTGCACGGGATGGAGCGACGACCAGCCGGCATTGCGCCAGAACTGGCTCCAGTGGCTGCCGAAGTTGGCCGCGAGGGCCGCGGCGTTGCGGCCCACGGTGAATCCCAGAATCACGAGAGCGGCGAGCGAGAGCGCTTTGGCCACGGTGAAAACATTCTGCAGAAGCGCGCCGAAGCGCACGCCGCAGATATTCACGGCCGCGACGAACAGCACCACGAGGATGCCGGCGAGATTTGCGGTGCTCAAGCCAATGTCCATGTTGCCGAGCAGCATGGGGCCGACGGGAATGGGCGGAACGTGCGCGATGTGCCACAGCCAGTGCGTGCTTGAAACCGAGGGGAAGAAGACGCCGAGGAATTTGCCGAAGGCCACGCACACTGCGGCGATGGTCCCGGTCTCGATGACGAGGAAGAGCGTCCAGCCGTAGAGAAATCCCCACAAGGGGCCGAGCGACTCGCGCAGGTAGACGTATTGGCCGCCGGCTTTGGGCATCATGGCGGCGAGCTCGCCGTAGCTCAGGGCGCAGATCATGGTCATGACCGCGGTGACGATCCACGCGCCCAGGTAAAGCGCCGGAGAATCGGTGAGGCGCGCGATGTCGCAATCGACAATGAAGATGCCGCTGCCGATCATGGAGCCGACGACGATGGTGGTGGCGCTGAACAGGCCCAGGCTCGGCACCAACTGCGCACCGGAGTTGCCGGGATCGGGGGCAGTCGGCGAACTTTCCCACCCTTTCCGCAAAGAGCGCGGAAAGGATGGGGCACCCTGTTGCTGATTCATATTGTTCATGGTATCCAAAGTGTCGAGTCGATGATTTCCGAAGAGGTGTTTTCCAGGCCAGGATGCGATCCTTTCCAAGTTTTTGCGGTGCAATCGGTTAAGAGCCTGTGGCTGACACCGTCATTTGGTGAAAGCCTCCCTCAGGGGCTAAAGCCCCGCACAAATTTTGCGGCGTTTACGGCACAACTAAAGTCGTGCCCTTTCAAAGCAGGATTTTCGCCACAGGCTGCCAGGAGAACCGCACTCTGAGTATAGGATCACATGGCCGAAAGGAATATGGAACACATCCGGCTTTCAGATGGTTTCCGCGGCATTGCCATTCTTAGGACTTATCCGGAAATAGGTACCGCCGGTCTCCAGGCCGGCTGCCGTGCGGGTCTGCTGACCCGCACCTCGCTGCTGGCGGCGTGGACGCCGCCAGTACAGCCGGTCTGGAGACCGGCGCTACTCCAAGAGATGAATTGCGGATAAGCTCTTAGTGTTTATCTGTTTCACTGCCTGCGGGGCTCTCCCGTGGGCAGGAAGGCCATTCCGGCGATGTTGTCTCCCGAGGCGAGGAGATCGCGGACGCGCTCCGGATTGGGGCCTTCGCGCGCGCCCGCTTGCTGAATCACGCCGAGCGCCGCGGCAGGCGTGGTTGCGGCGGGCAGCCGGAAGATCCACGGAATGTTGGCCGAAGTGAGCGACTGGTCGTTGCTCAGCGCGACCACGGGAACGAAGCATTTCAGCGCCAGTTGCTCGGCCAGATGCGCGGCGTCGCGATCGAGAGCCAGGATGGCCAAAGCGTGCCCGTCCATCAGCGCGTGAACCAGCTGGGTTGAAGCCGCGCCCCAGCTTTGCCCGCTCTCCACGGGCAGCAGCGACAACTTGAGGCCTTGCGGAGATGCCGCGCGCAACACCGAGAGGACCTCGGGGCTCTGCGCGATTTGCGCCGCTCCCCGGCCAAAGACGATCACGTGTACCGGCCCCGGCGGAAGATTCGCGGCGTGCGGGCCAACGTACTCCACGCCGTCTTCGCCCACCCGCGCGTAAGGCGCCGGTGGCGCGGCGGCTGCGGTTGCGGGCGCCTGAGCCGCCGCGTGAGTCTTGTTCATACTGGCCGGCCGGTAGGTGATGGCTCCATCGTGCACCGTGCCGAGAAACATGGGCGCCACATTCTTCTGGTTGGGATCGAAGATCATGTGCCCGGTGACGCCGTCGTATTGTTCGAGATCGGCCAGCGCATCGTGAATGCGCGCGCGGTTCAGCCCCGCCGCGCAGATGGCGTCGAGCAGCGCGTTCATCCCGTCGTAGGCGAGCGCGGCAAACTGCTCCGGCGGCTCGTAGAAGCGCGCCTGGAAGCGGCGATTGAAATCGAGCCAGCGCGGGTCGTTGCGCGTGGGATCGTAAGGGAAGACGGCCTCGAATCCCTCCGCCGCGGGACCGGCTTCGGCAAGCAGATCCTGCCCCAGCGTGCGATAGGAGCCGAAGACACGCTGCTTCATGCCCATGGCGCGCATCTGCTTCAATATCTGCGCGGCGGGAATCTCGTCGGTCCACAGCACAATGGCGTCGGCGCGCGAGTCGCGAATGATCCCCAGTTCGCGCGTGAAGTCCGTGTCGCCGGCAATAAACTTTTGCTCGATGACCACAGGATGGCCGAGACGGCGCGCGGCGTCGCGGAATTTCGGCACGCCCAGCCGGCCGTAGCGGTTGTTTACGCGCAGAATGGCCACGCGCTTCAGGCCCAGCTCGGTATAAATGCGCCGAGCGAGTGTGTAGCATTGCACGCGATCGTCCTGCAGATCGGTGAAGTACCACGGAATATAAGTTTCCGGAATTGTGGGGTCCGTGGAAGCCGAATTGACGACAGGAATTTCCGCCTTGAGCGCCAGGCGCAGGATGACGTGCGTGGACTCGGAGCTGATGGAGCCAAAGATCGCCCAGTCCTGTTCGTCGTAGATCATCGCGACGGCTTCGTAGGAGGCCGCTCCCCAGATGGCGGGATCGGTGGGCCGTTCTTCGCTGTACGCCGCACCCGCCTGCCAGTTGTTGTAGTCGTTGTGAAGCATCAGGCGAAACGGCTTGCCTCCGTAACCGCCGCGCGCGTTGGCTTCCTCAACGGCAAGCTGCGCGCCATGCAGCATGCGCTGGCCGAAGGTTTGCTCGGGTCCGTTGGCGATCGGTCCCATGAATCCGATGCGCACCTCGCTCAGGTTCGTCGGTTCGGGAACGTCCCGCGCCGCGCCTACATAAATGTTGGGATGGATGTAATTGAGGTCGTAGGGCGTGGCAAACTTGGCGAAGGGGCTCAGGTCCTCCGGCTCGCCGGCATAGGGCGCGACCGCGCGATCGCGCGGCGGCGCCGGCGGGTGCGCGCCGCACGCGCACACATGCGCGCTCTGGACAGGTTTTTGCTCCGCACTTTGGCTCACGAGAGCGGGGACGCCGCTCATCACCCACAAACACGCCGCCGAAAACATCCAACCTTTGCTCATTACGCTTCTCTCCGCGGCCGCGAAAGCGAAGGACGGCAGGGCTAAAGCCCCAATTCGTAAGACCCCGTTCTTCGGCACGACTGAAGTCGTGGCCTTTCGCGACGCAACTTCCTTCGCAGCGACTACGAACTGCTCTTCTCCGTGCGAAACATGGCAATGGCCTCGATCTCGATGAGCAGCTCGGGGCGGCAAAGAATGGCCTGGATGCCGGTGGATGCGGGCAGCGGATCGAGCCCCTGTTCCTTGTAGAACGCGGTGCGCTCTTCGTTGAACGCGTCGTAATCGCGCTCGATGTCGCGCAGGTAGCAAGTGGTGCGCACAATGTCGTGCCAGGTGCAGCCCTCGGCGGCCAGCAGTCCGGTGATGTTCTCAAACGTGCGCCGCATCTGCGCGCGAAAATCGCCGATGTGCACGCTCTGGCCGTTCTCGTCGATGGAGGCCGTGCCGGAGATCAGGAGAATCGTGAGGCCGTTGAGATCGATTCTCATGCCGCGCGAGAACGAGCTGGGCTTGGCGTAGGCGTAGGCCTCGTTCAGAACCCCGTGGTTGGTGACCGCGCGCTTTTTTATCGGCGCGTTGGCGATGGTTTCAAGAATTTCAGCAAATGCGTTCATCGACTGACTCCTTCAAAAAACTACTTAGAATGTTTTACGGTTGACGAATTCCGTGACTCAATCCCTTGGCCGTGGCGACCCAGATGTCACGACCCTGAAAATCGATGCCGAGAATGTAGTTGTGCGCCGGAGCAGTGGTGACGGGCACTTGGGCGACGTGCCCCTGCGCGTCGCGCACCGTCATCTCCGGTTTGCCGGTGGTTAGCGAGGGGCGATAGACCGCCCAATTCGCGCCGTCGTAATAGGCCAGGCCTTTGTCGGTGCAGAACCATGCATGATTCGCGTCGACGCCCTTCACGAAATTGGTGAAGTTCGAGGGCAGCCCGCTGTCCTTGGCCAGGAAGTTGTGCCAGTAACGGCCGTCGTAGCGGCTGTCGCCGAAGTAGGTCGATGCCCAGACGATGTTATCGACGTAGCTGACCGAAGAAACGATTTCGTGAATCAGCCCCTGGTCTTTGAAAAGCACCAACTCGGTTTCGCCGTCGGGATCCTCGTACTTGTCCCAGCGCCCGGTCTTCTGGTTGTACTCGAGTAAACCGCTGCCCCAGACGGCGAAGTAGACTTTGTCTGGCGCGGCCGAGACACCGTAGACCCATATTTCGACCATGGGCGTATTGCGTTCGTTGTAGAGCTGCCACTGGCCGGTACGAAGGTCGAGGCGGTTTGCGCCAGCGGCCGTCGCCACCCATACGTTCTCGCCCTCCACTGAAACGCCGTAGACCACGTCGTTGCTCAAGCCCGAATTCAGTTGCGTGTAAGTGTCGATGCGCCCGCCGGAGATGCGGCTCAGGCCTCCCATGGTGCCGGCCCACACGTCGCCGGTGCGCTTGTCGAGCGCCAGAGAAAGCACGGCGCGATGGGCCAGGCCGTCTTTCGTGGTGTAGGTCTTCCACTTGCCGTTCTCGTAGAGCCCCAGTCCGTTTTCGGTGCCCGCCCAGATGCGATCGCCATCCACCAGCACCGCGAAGACGTGGTTGTCGGGCAGGCCGTTGTCGGTGGTAAAGTTCTCAAAGCGGAAGCGCGGAAGAGTCTGCGCAGCGGCGGAAATCTTCGCCGCAGGGACCTTGGCCGCTCGGGCCGTCACCGGTGCAGCAGGCTGCTTTTGCGCGCTTGCGGCCATCGGCACAAGCATCGCGATTGCTGCCGCAACCATCGCCAGCGCTACTGCGAGCCGCCCGTTTTGCGCTGAATTCTTCATCGCGTCCTCAGATATTCGATCAGGTCGTTGAGTTGATTCTTGGTCAGGTCGTTGGTGCGGCCATGCTTGTCTTGCGGGTTAAAGACAGTCCAAATTTCTTCGAGCGAGGGCGCGGAACCGTCGTGCATGTAGGGCGCCATGAGCGCGACATTGGTCAGTTGCGGCGTCTTCAAGAGCGCGGACCTGTCGGTGGGCTTTTTCGTGCCCACATCAAGGATTTTTTGATTGGTGCCCTGAGCGCCACTGTGGCAATACGAGCAGCGGTTGGCTTCCGGAATGGGCTTGCCGAAGTTGTCCTGGGCGCGCTCGAAGATCGCCTTGCCGCGCTCCTCGGCCGCGGTCAGCTCGTTGCCGGGCGAGCGCCAGCGATTGGGCCGCGGCTGCAGGCTGCGGATGTAGACGACCAGATCGGTCAGCGTCAGATCGTCAAAGCTCTCCGAACGCCAGAAATATTTCTCGGTGCGTGGGCCGCACTCGGTGGGTATGTTGGGGTTGGCACCGTTCCACTTGTAGGGGCCGACATCCTTGATGCCCTCGAGCAATTTGTTCTCCACGATGTCGACTCCGAACCCATCCGGCTCCAGATCCCAGGTCAGGCCGTCGAAGGTGGAATCGATGTGGCAGTTGGCGCATCCGATCTGGCCTTGAAACGAATAGCGCGCGGTATAAAACGTCTGCTCGCCGTAGCGGAGGACGGAGAGATCCTTCGGTCCATCCAAAGGAATGGTTGCCGCCAGGCGATTTGTGCGCGTGTCGATGACGCTGATCGTATCGTCGAGGCGGTTGGCGACAAACAACCTGCGGCCGTCAGGCGAGAGCGTTGCGCCGCGGGGATCGTGACCGACGGCGATGCGCGCAATAACGTAATTCGCGCTGGCCGAGAGATCCTCAACAGACGATTTGCGCCGCGCGCGCACGGTTGCGAGCAAACGCCGCACATCGATCGCGGTCACGATCTCGGAGCCTTCGCTGGTCACGTAGAGGCGCGACTTGTCCGGCGTGATGGCCACGCCGAAGGGCCGCGCGGCGTAACGCTCCAATTCGTCGAGGGGTATTTCTACTGGTTTTGGACCAATGTCAGTGCCAAAAAGAGTCAGCGTGTCCGTGAAGGCCCAGCCGTGCTCAAGATGCGCCAGCGGCACCAGGTTCTTGGGATGCATTTCGGCCGCCGCGCCCAGCCGTCCGTCGGCAGAGATGGCCACATGAAATACGCCGGCGATGCTGTGGAGAGGAATGCGATCGACGACCACGGCGCGCGCCGTATCGATCACCGCGATCTCCGACTCCGGCGGCATGCGGTTTCCCAACTCGCTGCCGAGCGCGGGTAGAATCGGGTAGACATGCGTGACGTAAAGGCGGCGGCCATCGGGAGAAAGCGTCATATAACTCGCGCCGCGCCCGGCGGCGAGACGTTTCTCCTCCGCGCCGGTGCGGGCGTCGAGCACGGCCACGTCGTTGGAGATGCGATTGGCCACGAACAAAAAGTTGCCGGCGGGATCCTGGGCTACGCTCGAAGGCTCGGCGCCCACCGGCCACGTCGCGGTCACCTGGAGCGATCGCGTGTCGACGACCGACACCGTGTCGTCCCATGAGTTGGCCACGAAGAGCCGCGAGCCGTCTGGCGAGAGCGCAAAGCCGCGCGGCACGCGGCCCACGGCAACCGTGCCGATGGTTTTGTATGTTGCCGCGTCCAGCACGCGCACTTCACCGCTCTGCTGGCAGAGCACGTAAAGCCGCGCGCCGTCCGAGGAAAACAATGTCTCGACGGGAGACGCGTAGACCAAGGGCTCGTCGGTCCTTGGGTTCGCGGCCGCCTGAACTGTCTTCCCCGTCCACGGCGCAGCGGTAAAGATCGCCGCTGCCAGAAGCAGCGCGGCCGTGAGACAACCTTGCAGGCGGCGCCTCATTTCGGCTCCTCGATGGTGAGCACGCGGTCAACATTCTGGTTTTCGAGCGTCTGCTCGCGCCCGCTCGGCCAGCGCACCACGATCTTGTCCACTTGAGTTGCCGCGCCCAGGCCGAAGTGCAGCCGTCCATCGTTCTGCGAAAGGTAGCCCGATGCAGCCACACGCTCCTGGAGCGAATGCCTGCCGCCCGCAAAGACTTCGACGCGCGCGCCAATCCCGTCGCGGTTGCTCTTTGCGCCGGGGCTAGAAACGGAATTGGGAGCCACGCCACGATCGCCGGCCCGCATGGCGCCTACGAGCTTGACGTCGATCCAATGGCCGGTGCTGGTTGTCGCGTTGCGCAGCAGCGTGCCGCGAGCGCCGAGGTTGACAACGAACGCCCCCACTTTGCCGTCGTTCATGTAGTCGGCAAAGCAGGCGCCGCGGGCCACCGTGCGCTGGCTCAGAACGGGACCGGCCTGGAGCGAGACGTCTTCAAATTTCCCTTTGCCCAGCCCGCGGAACAACGTGTGCTCCTGCGTAATAAGGTGAATCAATCCGCCGTGAAAGATGAGGATGTCGAGGTTTCCGTCATTATCAAAGTCGTAAACGCCGGTTCCCCAGCTCACGTATTGCGCGTTGGCCTGGGAGATGCCATTGGACGCGCCCACATCTTCAAAGTTTCCGTTTCCCTCGTTTCGCAAAAAGCGGTTGTAGTGGCCGTCAGTTACCCACAAGTCGAGCAGTCCCCGGCCCTCGAAGTCGGCAAAGACCGGACCCA
>PLSB01000211.1 GCA_003165005.1 Acidobacteriaceae bacterium
TGGACAAGTTCAACTGGACCATCGCCCGCTGGATAGGCAGCTTTGTGGCTGAGTTGAACGGGCTGGACATGATGGTCTTCACCGGCGGCATCGGCGAAAACGACATCGCCTCGCGCGCCGAAATCTGCGCGGGATTGGGCGCGCTGGGCATCGTGCTCGACCCCGCACGCAACAATGTGCGCGGCGCGGCGGTGATCTCCCAAGAAAACTCGCCGGTGACGGTGCGCGTGCTTCCGCCGCTCGAAGACCTGATCATCGTGAACCACGTGGTGCGGCTGATGGAGGCGTGAACCAACTCAAATGTAGCGCCGGCCTCCAGGCCGGCTGTCGTGCGGGCGTCCACGCCCGCGCAGGCTTCCCTCCGATCCTCGTGACGCGCCGTTGTTCTACACTGATGAGTTCGCTTGGGAGCAATCTTATGTCTGCGACTGCCGTTCCTGCCTATGTTCATCGCCACCCTTCGCCCGCGCTGCGGCGCTTTGCCTGGGGCGTGCTGGCGTACTTTATTGCCGTCATTCTTTGGGGCGGACTGGTGCGCGCCACCGGCTCCGGCGCTGGCTGCGGCAATCACTGGCCGCTGTGCAACGGCACGGTCCTCCAGCACTCGGCGCGCACGGACACGATGATTGAGTTTACGCATCGCATCAGCAGCGGCATTTCGTTTTTCTCGGTCGTTGCATTGCTGATGTGGACCTTCGCCGGTACGGTGCGCGGGCACCTGGCGCGCGCGGCTGCCGTGGCCGCGGTCGCTTTCACCTTGATCGAAGCGGCGCTGGGCGCCTTCCTGGTCAAACTGGGGCTGACCGCGCAGAGCCGCTCGCCGTTGCGCGCGCCTTATCTTGCGCTGCACCTCACCAACACGCTGCTGCTGCTGGCTGCGCTTGCGCTCACGGCGCACTTTCTTGGCCGCAATGCCGGCTATCTGCGCGGCAAGGTGCGCATCGCCGCGCCGTTTGTAGGAATCACGTCTTTAGTGATTGTGCTCGTGGTGGGCGTCACCGGATCGCTGGCCGCGCTGGGCGACACATTGTTCCCGCCGCGCTCGCTCGGCGCCGCGCTCACGCAGGATTTCTCTTCCACGAGCGAATGGCTGGTGCGCTGGCGCTGGACGCATCCCACGGTCGCGTTTCTGGCCAGCGTTTTTCTCATCTGGCTGCTGGTCGGCGCCGCGCGACAATGTTCGCATGGGGGCTCGCACTGGGACAACCGAGCGCTCTCCGCGCTGGTGCTGATTTTGTTGGCCCTGCAATACGTGGTGGGCATTCTCGACGTGGCGTTTCTCGCGCCCGTCTGGCTGCAGATCGTGCACCTGCTCGGCGCAGACGTTCTCTGGTCGGCAATCGTGGTGCTGACCGCGCGGCTGACCGTCGAACCGGTGGAGGCGAGTTAACGAGTTATTGATCCGGCCCGATTGCGTGAGACCGTGCATTCCCACCCTTTCCGCAAAAGACGTGGAAAGGATGGGGCACCCTGCACCCTGCAGTGCTCGAGACCCGCGGAGGATGAAACGAGTGGATCAATTCTTCGCAAGTTGGCGTCGCTTCGCGACATCGCAAGTTCGCGAGTTCGCCCGAAGTTTCGTTGTGCAAGCGGGCGAAAAGGCCCCTGGCGGGGCCTTTTCTGTTGATAGATTCGCGGGACAACGCCGAGCTCAGTCTTCGAGCGCTGGATGGTGGTGGCTCTCCCATCCCAGGTAGCGCGCGGCTTCGTGCACGGCCTTTGACACATCGCTGAAGTTCGCGGCCACGTGGTGCTCGAATCCCTCGCGGCAGATGTATTTGAGCAGTTTCTGCAACTGGGGAATCTCCGCCACGCCCGCGCCGCCAAAGGTTTCGAGCGGATCGTCGGTGAAGCTTCCCGCGCCGGTGTAGCCGCGCACCACGCCGCGGCGATCGTCGGTAGAGAAGCGCGCAAAGCTCATGGCGCCAGGCTTGATGATTCCTTCACAAGTCCCGTAGGTATTTTCCTTGCCCACGGTCCCGGCGATGATCTGCTGGAAGTCCATCCTCACTTCCTTGAAGAAGTGCTTGGGCAGGTTGGAGCAGTGGAAGCAGACGCACTTGTTGGGATCGCTGCCGTAATTATTATTCCAGTCGAGCAGTGCGCTGGGCGTGCCGCTGGCCAGCGCCATCATATACATGCTAAGCGTGCCCGGCACGTCGACTTCGCAGGCAGATGGAATAAGCTCATTCGACATCATGCTCATGATGGTGCACGGCACCACGCCGAAGAACTCCTCCATCGAGGTCCAGCACTGCACGGCGCTGATGGCGATGTGCGCTTGCTTCATCCAGCCGTCGACGACCGCGCCCAGCTTGGCCATCTTGAGCAGCGCGGCATCGGGAATACCGGAGGTAGTGACATACTTCTTGATCGCCGCCAGCTTGGCCTGTGCCGCATCGTCGTTGTCATTCGTGCGATTGATGCGGCCGAAGATTTCAGACAAATCAATAGTCTCGATGGTGATGCCGCTGGTTTCGAAGATGCGCTCGGAGTAGCGTACCGTGTTGAAGGCCGTGGGCCGCGCGCCGATGGCGCCAATGCGGAGATTCTTCAAGCCCTTGACGATGCGGCAAACCTGCGAAAACCACTCGAGATCGGCTTTGAATTCGGGCGATGCGAGGGTTTCAGTGTGCAGCGTAGTGAGCGAGTAGGGGATGCCGTACTGCATCATGTTGTTGCAACAGCTCATCTTTCCGCAGAAGCTGTCGCGCCGCACAGCGATGGTCATGTTGTCGGAGCGGTCGGGCGTGGCCTGCACCAGCACCGGCACTTTGAGCCCGGAGAGGCGGATGGCGTCGACGATGCCGCGCTCCTCGCCGAAGTTGGGCAGCGTGACGATGATGCCGTCGATTTCGTCGGCATGTTTCTTGAAGAGTTCGGCGCATTTTTGCGCTTCGGTGTAGGTTTCCACCGCGCCGTAGTGCGACTCTTCCGGGCTGAGCACGATGGGCCGCGCGCCCGCAGCCTCAAGAACTGCGATGATCTCTTCACGGCCGCTCTTGGCCAGGTGATCCGGGAAGAAGCCCCGATTTCCTACGATGATTCCGAACGTCATTTTGCGTTGCGCTGCCATGTTCCTGCTCCTTGAATCGTTGTTCCTGCGTAAGACTCAATGCTCTCCCAAAGCGCTTACTTGCCCGTGGGGCCGGGACGAAACTTGACGACGTAGAACACGCCCAGAGCGGCAAGCAACCCGCCCCACCACACCGGGGTGTGCAACTGGGTCAGCTGCACGCCCGCCGGATAATTCGCCGTGGTCCACTCCACGACGCCGTAGCCAAAAATCATGGCGCCGTAGACGGTGAGCAGCACGCCAATGAAAAACCAGATTGGAATTCCCGAACCACGCATAAACTTTTTCCCTTCCCTTACTGCGTTCGCGCGTGCCTTCCGCGCCGCGACAAAATCGATCGCTTACCAGAAAGCGATGTTGAGCGCGGCAAAGATCACCACCGCGACGATCGCCCAGGTCCACTCCCGCTTGTACCACGGAGCCGGTTCTTCGGCCGGTAGTTTAGTGGCGCCGTAAACCAGGCCGTCCAGCTCTGCCACCAGCCGCGGCTTGGTCAGCGCACTCGTCACCAGGATCACAATGGTGGTGAACAGAAACGCCCACAAGGCGCGGAATACGTTCTCGGCCATCGGCTTGGCGTCGGGCGAAAGCGCAACGATCGCGAGGGCCGCGGGATTGAACTTGACCCAAATGAACAGGCCGGCCGAGAAGAGGATGCCCGTGAGCAGGCCTAGGAAGCCGGCCAGCCGCGTGGCGCGCTTCCAGAACATGCCGAAAAGGATGGTGGCGAGAAGCGGCGCGACAAAGATCGAGAACAGCGCCTGCACGTAATCCATGATGCCGTGGAACTGCTGCACCAGGTACGCGGCGCCGATGGACACAATCACGCCAATGACGATCGAAAGCCGTCCCACGAGAACATAGTGACTGTCGATGCCGGTCTTGTGGATCAGCGGCTTATAGATGTCGTAGGTCCACACCGTGGAGAAGGCGCTCACGTTGCCGGCCATGCCGCTCATGAA
>PLSB01000313.1 GCA_003165005.1 Acidobacteriaceae bacterium
CATGATGCCGCCGGCGGCGCCGCGCTCGCGCACCGCAAAACTCAAGGCAGGTGTCGGCGTCACGGCGTGGGCCAGTTCCACGCGAATCCCGGTGGCCGCGACAACTTCGGCGCAGGTGCGCGCAAATGCCTTCGAGCCGAAGCGCGTGTCGTAGGCAATGCAGATTCCCTTTTTCGGATCTTCCTGAGCGTGAATGTAGGCGGTGATGGCTTCGGCTGCGATGCGCACGTTCGCAAAAGTAAAGTCGTCGGCGATCACGCCGCGCCATCCGTCGGTGCCGAATCTGATGACCGGGTGAGGCATAAGTGCGATGGGTTCTCCTTGCGAAGCAAAGGACTACGATAGCAGGAGAAGCGGGGTGGGCGCACGGGAGTGCGTAGTGGCGTAAAATGAGAGGTGCGGGTCTGGAGACCCGCACGACAGCCGGCCGGGAGGCCGGCGCTACTCAGGTTCAGGAAAGCTCATGCACGCCGCGAACTCGTCCTGAAATGCGGCATCGGCGGCGAGGTTCACGTGCTCGATGAGCGGCAGCGCCGGTTCTCCGCCAAGGTGCAGAAGCTTTGCGCCGCGCAGCGCGGTATTCCCTGCGGCATGGATGATCGCGTGTGGCGCTTCCAGAAGGCCGATGCGCAGGGCGCTCTCGATCTGTATGTAATTGCCGAAGGCACCGGCGAGATGGATGGCGCCCAGCGCGCTCACATCGGCATTGAGGCGTTTGAGCAGCAGCCGGAAACCCCCGGCGATGGCCCCCTTGGCTAGTTGCAGCTCGCGAATGTCGGATTGGTAGAGAACCACAGGCGGCGCAACGGGAAAGATCTTTGAACCGTCGGCCACGCGGCCATTCGCGAGAATGGCTCCGCTGCGCAGGCCCGCTGCGACAGCGTCCACCAGGCCGCTGCCGCAGATGCCGCGCGGCCGAACGTCGCCAATCACGGTGGGGCGCAACGCACTCCCGCTGAGCGCGTCCTCGCCGAGCGCAACGTAAGCGATGGCGCCCGTGACCGCGCGCATGCCCATCTGAATCGATCCGGCCTCGAACGCGGGACCCGCGGCCGTGGAAGCGCAGACGATGCCGTGACGATTGCCGATCGCGATCTCGCCGTTGGTACCGAGATCGACGAGCGCGATCAGATCGTCGCCGCGCGCGATCCCCACGGCCACGATGCCGGCGAGAATATCGGAGCCGACAAAGCCGCCGATGCACCGGGCGAAGCGGACAGTGCAGTCGGCTTTGAGCTTCCAGCCGAGATCGCGCGCGGTGAATCGCTGCTCGCCAAGATGCGGCGGCGCGAAGGGCACGTGCGAGAGCGGTTCGACATCGAGACCGCAGAAGAGATGATGCATCACCGTGTTGCCAACGAGCAGGACCTCGGCAACTTGCGGCGCGCGCTCGCGTGCCAGCCGCGCGACGATCTCACCAAGCGCGGCGCGGATGGGCGCAGTCAGGTCCTTGCCCTCAAGCGCGGCGCGGACGCGGCTCATCACGTCGGAACCGAATGCGGCCTGTGGGTTGAGCGCGGTTTCGACGCCGAGCACGTCGCCCGTAGCGGCATCGATCAGCTGCGCGGCGATGGTGGTAGTGCCGAGATCGATCACCACGCCGAGGTTGTGTCTCTTAACTTTGGTCTCTCCCACCCTTTCCGCATCCGCTGTGGCGGATACGGAAAGGATGGGGCACGGCGCGGTGTCGCTCAGGATCTCCATGTGCCACTGGCCGCACTCAAGCACCAGCGGCTCGCCGGCGCGCGCCCGGCAGGCGAGCCGCCATCCCTGCGCGAGCCGCTCGGCAGTCAACGTTGCGGCGTCAGCCTCGGTGACCGCAAGCGAGCCCGAGAGCACGCGAACCTGGCAGCCGCCGCACTCGCCCACGCCGCCGCAGGGAAACTCGAATCCGTGCGCGGCCAGGCCTGCAACCAGCGAGCCGCCGCGCGGGAGTTCGAGTTCGACCGCCAGCGGCTCCAGACGAATGCGCACGCGGTCCGAAGATGAAGGCGCCGACGAAGCCGTCGATGAGAATTGATCGGAACTCATTGAGCTTCCACAATTCCGTCGTCGAGCGTGGCGCGGATGGCTGCGCCGGGCGGAACGACAAGAAAATCGGCTGCGTCCCACGGTCCGTTTACGAGGCGCTCGAGCAACGTGAGCGAGCCCCGAACCTCTTCGAAGGCCCAGCCCTGCTTCTCCGCCTCGGCGCGCGTGCGCGTGCGGCAGGCTTCGTCGGAGGCGACGCCGGTCGAGATGTACGTAAGCCCGGAGTAGTGCCGGCGGTACGAGGAGAACTGCTCGTAGAGGAAGCGGCCGTCGTCTTCGCCGTACTTGGCAATGAATTCGCTGAGCGTGGTCTGCTCGCCCATGGGATTCTTTTCGGAGGCGAAGGCAGGTTGCAGCTTGAGATCGGGAGTTTGAAATTCGACCCAGCCGGGCGAGCGGTAGTAAACGCCAGGATGGATCTCAAAGTAAGCGGCGTAGCGATGACGGCTGCCCATCAGCACGCCGATGCAGTCGTGAGCGCGGGGAAGAACGATCTGCGTGCGGCCGGCGCGCAGGCCCTCGGTGCCGCGGCCGCACAATGCGTAGCCCAGCAGGATGGCGTCGTAGCCCATCGCATCGGCCGCATCGATGCGGTCTTGGAGGTGCGGGCGCATCTCCACGCCAAGCGAGTGCAGCCCCATGGCAATCGACTCCACGTCGACCGCACGCGCCGAGCGCGCGGCAACGTCCTCGATTTCGCGCGTGAAGACCTGGCAGTGAATGAGTTTGACGCGCATGGAAACGGCTTTCAGCTATCAGCTATCAGCTTTCAGCTTGATCGTGCGAGAACGGACAGCGTTGCGCAATCACTATAGACCATAGCTCGCCTTGTCGTACAAGCCGCCGTACTGCTCTTCGAGCACGGCGATGAGTGCGGACTCTTCGGCGGGGAGTTCGTCGAGCGAGGCCTCGATGCGCTCGAGCCACTGCTGCTCCTTGCGCGAGAGCCGGAGCTTGCCCGCGACGACACCTTCCTTGAGAATGTCGACGGCGACGCGGCCCGCGGCGACGGTCTGCCGATAGGGCGTCTCTTCGGCCACGATGGCCGAAGCAATGCGCAGAGTGGCCGCGGGCGAAAGCACGGCGGCCTGTGGGCTCAGCCACTCGTCGGAGGCGGTCATCCAGTCGCGCAAGGCGAGCGCTCCACCCGCGGCCGTTGCGGCATTCATTAAACGGCAATCGTAGGCCAGGATCTCCGTGAATACTTCGGGCGCGTTACCGGAGAGCAGGCGCACATTCTGCACCGACTCGTTGCTCCACAGGTCGCACATGGCGGCGGCAATGTTGCCCAGCGGACTGAAGTGCGCGCAGGCCGCCGATTTGCCTTCCATGGAGATGGGCATGCCCGTGATGGCCTTCATCACCGGGCCTTCGTAGGCGCAATCCTTCGATGGGCCCAGCGCGCCCTGCTCGAATGCGGCCAGACTGCGCACGCAACTCATGGCGCGGACCACGGCGGCCAGAACTTCGGGCAGCATCCTTTGGTGCGCGAGCTGCATGGCGGTGTTGGCGAATCCGCAGGCAGAGTCGCCGCCGGCAATGACGCCGGGGTGCGCCGCGCAGATGGAGACGATCTCGCTCCACAGCCAGGTCATGTCGCGCGGCGCCAGCACGCCCAGCGCGAAGACGATGCCGGGAAAATCGCCGAACATCAGCGCCTGGTCGTGGACCTCCTTGCTGCCGACCGACTCGATGGAGAGAATGTCTGCGCCGGCCTCGGCGCACAGTTCGAAGGAGCGGCGCAGCCGCTGCCAGGGCTCGCCGGTGCGCAAGAGCGGCGGCTTCTGCTGGTCGCGAATGTCCGTGGGAGTGACGCGCAGAGCGCAGAGTAGCTTGTGCTTCTCGTGCGCGGCGCTCAGATGGCGCTTGAGGATGGCGGTGATCTCCGCGCCCCACTCCGGCTCGTCGGTCATCGCAGGCAGCAGCTCGAACTCGAGTACGATGCCGGGCACGGCGAGCGACACGGCGCGGCGCAGAATCTGCGCGGCCATCTCTTCGTAGTGCGCCTTCACCTCGGCCCACGTTTCGCGGGTGATGGACATCGGCGGCAGCGTGAAATTGACTTCGGGAAAGACCTGGCCGGCGCCGAGCGTCAGGCCCAGGCCGCAGTTGAGCGGATGCGGACACGCGCCGTAGAGGAACTGGTCCTGGTTCGGAATTGCAAGAGAAGTGAACTTGCGAGCGGTCTCAACGATCATCATCAGGCCTCGGCCACCAGGTTCTTGACCAGGCCAACCGCGCCGCTGGCATTTTCGCTGTAGCCGTCGGCGCCGATTTCCTTGGCGTATTGTGAGTTGACCGGCGCGCCGCCCACCAGCACTTTGACCTGGGTGCGCAGCCCCGCGGTCTTAAGCGCGTCGATGGTCAGCTTCATGGCCGGCATGGTGACGGTGAGCAGAGCCGACAGGCAAACCACCTGCGGCTTGCGCTCTTCCACGGCGGCGACAAAGTTTTCCGGCGAAACGTCCGTGCCGAGATCGATGACTTCAAATCCGCTGCCCTCGAGCATGGAGGCGACAATGTTCTTGCCGATGTCGTGCAGGTCGCCCTTGACGGTGCCGATGACGATGCGGACCGCCATCCTCTGGCCCGCGGCCGAGAGCAGCGGCTTCAGCAGCTCCATCGCGCTCTTCATGGCGCGGCCGGCGAGCAGCAGCTCGGGAACGAAATACTCTTCGCACTCGAAGAGGCGCCCGACCTCATCCATCGCCGGAACCATGGACTCCTGAATGAGGCCCATGGGATCGGCGCCCGCGGCTAGGGCCGCTTCCGTGGCGGCGTGCGCCATCTTGGCGTTGCCGTTCAAGATTGCATCGTAGAGATCGATATTTTGCGCCATCGCAACTCCTCACTGCTCCGCGCGTCGATCGAGGAAACGGATGCCGCGGATTCACGGCCCGATCGGAGGCGAATCGCTTGCTGAAAATGCCTTTTCGCGCCCGCTTGCCGAGGCCGGTTGCGGCGATCTCCCAAAACACGTGGATGATTCAAGATAAATCGATTTCGATGCGGCTTGCAAACGCGCCAAGAGGCGGCATTTCCGGGCGCGGAACCGTGCGGTCATGCCAGTACTGTAGTTGGATATAGGTCTTTGCAGGGGGAGCATGGGCCTGCAGGCTCATGAAAAGGCCGGGGCGGCCGCGCCGCGCAGGCGATCGCGCTCTGCCGCAAAGCCTGCGACGGCGGCGACAAACCCGCCTGCGCCGACACCAAGGTTGAGCCGTAGCTGCCTGTAATGAAAGTCAGTTTTGTAAAAGGGTGTTTCTGACCTCTGTCTTGGCGGGGCTGGGAAGTGAAGCGATGGCGAGCGGCTCAGCAAAGGGCAAAGCCGCTGGAATCATCGGGGACTTGCGACGCCTGCGAGAGTTGAGATGCAAGCAGCGCCGCGAGAGCCTGGCGGATCTCCTCCACCGCAATGGTCCGCTTCTCTTCCGCGGCACTTTTCGCCACTCGTCCGATATACGAATCGCAAAAGACCATGGACCATTCGCCTGGTATCAAGGCCACTTGTCCCTGACCGTCGATATGCACGCCGCGGGGCGCGGCAAGATTGTCCGCGAAGCGAATTGTTCCGGGTGCGGGGGCGCGCTTCAACTCGCCGGGCAATGAGGACTCAGCCTCCAGGAGCAGCCTCCGGGCCGCACCCGCAAAACTCTCGGGAAGCATCTCCAGAAGGATGAGCTCGACGCTGTCTACGCTGACTTTTTGCCCGATCAAGGGATCCTTGGAGTTCCTCGCCCGCGCGTAGGCGACGCTTGCGGCGCGGGCCAGATCGCGATCCACGTCATCCAGGCGTGTCCGGATGGGAGTCAAGCGGGCATAGTAGCGATATCTCGCCAAATAGGAAAGCTCCGCCTCTGCGCCTCGAAAGTGCTCGTACTGATAGAGAAGATCTTCCTCAAGCGAATCCAGCCCGCGCAGCCGCGCCAGCGTGGCATACCACTTGAATGCCTTGTGCAGGTACCAGCCGCGTGTCTTCAACAGACGGTCTTCGCCTTCGTTCTCGGCGAAGATATTGAAGCTCAGCTGGTTGAACATCTGGATGTAATCTTCGCGCAGTTGCGCGATGACGTCGGACCAAAGCAGATTTGCCGACTCCAGGTGTTCATTGAGCGACCACTCAGGAAAGTACGAGAGGTGGGGTGAGTAGCCGCCATCCTCATGAAGACTGCCCCGCACAAACCCGGGCTTCATCGCCGTGAGAAAGAAGTGAAACCCGTGAATGTCCCCGGTCCCGATGTCGCGCAGTTGCACCTGGGGCTCTCCCCACGCATCCTTGCCGAACATGACCGGATAGAGACTGTATTTCTGGAGCTCTTCCGTCAGGTTCTGCTCCAGCAGCGACTTGAAGCCCGCCCGGTGGCCGATCTCAGGAGGCAGAAAGATGCGCCAATCCAGATCGCGTATGTAATCCCAATCCACTAGACCCCAGCGGTTGACGCTCAAACCCAGGCTTCCATAAGGGGAAATCGGCGTCTTCCCCACGTATTCCAGAAGATGCGGGCTCGTGGCAGAGTACGCGCCAAGCGTCTCGTCCACAACCGCGCGCATGAAGGGAATCAGCGCAATGTCCTGGGAACTGCCGAATCGTTCCTTCGGCAGCCGAAAAGCTTCCTCGCTGACCGGGTTGCGATGTGTCCCCACCGCGGGCTGAACCCGCAGCTCCTGAAATGACAGACTGTCTGCTGCGTTTGCGAATAGGAAGTCCAGCGCTCCGGCAATATGCGGATTTCGCGAGCAAAGAGCGCGCACAGTTTGCTGCTCGATCGATGCCTTGCTTTTCACGGAAGGTAGGCGCGTCGGCATGGCTTCTACCGCGCGGCTATCTCATTGTAGCCTTCCGGCGCGCAGCCGCCGGATCGGGTAACCACTATCCAATGATCGCTGTTCTCTGCGCGCTGTTTACTGCTCACGATAGCTGACAGCTAGCTTTTTCCCGGCCGCACCCGCCGCGCCAGCGCCCACTTCAGCTCGTCAATCCCCGCGCCCGTAACCGCCGACACCGCGTAAAACTCGAGCTTGCGGCGCTTGGCATAGGCGGCCAGCTTCTTGAGCTTCGCCGGGTTCACCGCGTCGATCTTGGTAGCGACGACGATCGTGGGCTTTTCGGCCAGCGGGTGCTCCTCGCCGGCGCTGAAGTTCGCGAGTTCGTTCGCGATCACGCGAAAGTCCTCCACGGGATCGGGCCGTCCCGACGCATCCGACACATCGACCAGATGCGCGAGCACGCGCGTGCGCTCGATGTGGCGCAGGAACTCGACGCCCAGTCCCGCGCCCAGATGCGCGCCTTCGATCAATCCCGGCATGTCGGCGATAACGAAGGATTGCTGCTCGGGCTCCTCGCCCACCGTGACCACGCCGAGATTGGGCTCGAGCGTAGTGAAAGGATAATCGGCGATCTTGGGCCGCG
>PLSB01000224.1 GCA_003165005.1 Acidobacteriaceae bacterium
CTCTCCCCCCTATGCCGATTGCGCATCAGCAGACCATCCGTCCTATGCAGCCTCCCGTGAGCTTTCCTTTTTTACCGAGAACTGAAGACCCAGGGCTTTGAGCAGCGCCAGCAGAGTATCCAGCCCGGGGTTGCCATTCACGGAAAGGGAGCGATAGACGCTCGTGGGGTTCAGCTTCGCCTTCGCCGCCGTCTTGGGCAGTCCGTCGAATGCCTGGGTAAGCCATCTCAGGGCGCGAAGGATATCCGGCTGAGTTCCTTCGGCCAGGACATGATTGAGGTAATAGATTCCGTATTCCGGATCGGCCTTGAATCTCTTCGCCATGGCATCATCGTTGGAAACTGCCCGCTGTTTTGCGGTTTTCTTTGCCGGTTTGGCCTTTGCTGTTTTCATCTATTTACCTCCTTTGTAGTCTGTCCAGTACTTGCAGGCGCGGGCTATATCTGCGCCCTGTTTCCGCTTGTCTCCGCCGCAAAGGAGCAGGATGATCCTGGCTCCGGAGCGGGCGTAATAAATCCTGTACCCTGGACCAATGTCGATTCTCATCTCTGACACGCCCTCACGGACCGGCTTGCTATCTCCGAAGTTGCCTTCTTCCATTCGACCAATGCGGAGGTCGATAGCGGCTTTCGCTTTCATGTCTTTCAGCCCTGCAACCCATTCCGCAAAAATGTCTCGTCCGTTCGCCGCTACATAATGCAGAACCGTGTTCATGCTTCCCATTCTTCGCCTATAGGCGAAGAATGGTCAAGCACTATGTTACGCGTAAGGTGGAAATTCTGCGGTTTTCTTTTGCGATGTGAGGCGCTAATCGAGCAGTGCTTCCTGCTGCCAGGACGGCGCGGTCTGCGTGGGTTCGGCGGCGAGGTCGAGGATGAGATTCTCCAGAACCAGCCGCTTGCTGACCGGATTGGTTCGCAGTGCGGCATCCGCACGACTGATCAGGCGGATGGCCCGTGTAAGTTCGCGGCGCGACTTGTAATGGCGCGCCTGGCGGATCACGTCATCGGCAGCAAAAGGCGGAATACGGAAACCCTGCCACAAAACCTGGTAGAGGGCGCGAGTATCCCTGACGTTGCGCTCAAGGATGACCAGCATTTGGCGGAAGGTGCGGGCCAGCATGTAGAGATGGCCGATGGCCGCGTCCTCGCCAGCTTCGGAGCTGTTGAGCAGTCCATGCAGCAAAGCCAGCGCGCGCGCGCGATCGTGGGCGCTGATGGCGTCGGTAAGTTCGTAAAGCGATCGTTGCTTGGCGGCCAGCACCATGGTCTCCACGTCGCCGAGTGTAATACGCCCGCGACCGCTCGTGTAGAGGAGAAGTTTTTCAAGCTCCGATGCCACCAGCATCATGTCGGCGCCCAACGCGTCTGCCAGCTCGCGCGCCGCGTCCGGTTCCAGGCGGCTCCCGGCCTGCTGCGCCGTGGCAACTGCCCAGCGCATGGCGTCTTCCTCGCTCACCCGCGCCAGCTCCACCATGCCACAGTGTTCGCCCAGGGTTTCTGTCAGCCGCTCGTAGCGGTTCTTGTCGTCGAGCTCCATGCGGCGAGCGTCGGAGGGGATGCGCAGGAAATCCGCAATGAAAAGCAGCAGCGCCTGCGGATTCGGCGATCGAAAATAGCGGTCGAGCGCGGCAAATTCATCTTTTTTAGCGCCGCGCGTATAAAGCTGGCGCACATTGCGCACAAAAATCACTTGAAACGGCGCCATCAGCGAGGGCGTCTGCGCGCGATCCAGCACCTCGAAGATCGATGTCGAAGCCAGGTCAAGATCGGAGAGGCAGAAGTCTCGGAGTTCGTTGGGAACGAAGGCCTTCAGCACGGCCGCGCGGCAGCGGTCGAGGAGAAAAACCTCGTCGCCGGCAAACACATAGCCGGGCCGCAGCTTGCCCGTGCCCGCCTGCGCGGCCTCAATCTCGGCCACAAAGCGGCCGGCCGCGGCAAATCCCGCGCCCCAACGCGCGCCGCTCACAGTCGCGGTCTCCCGGCAGTGCGGCCTTTTGTCATGCGGCTCCAGAATACCGCCCGGCGGGCCAACACACCAGCGCGGAAAACCGGGCAGGAATTAAGAAATTGGCCAATTTTTGAGGTTTTCTTCGCCTTGCTATCGCTGCGATGCGGACGGGATTTCAGAGCCCTTCAAGGATATCGGCCACAAGCTGACGCGCAAACTCTCGGGAAAGCCGCTGGATGGCCGCCGGATCTTCCTGGATGAAGGTGGGCAGGTCGGTGGTGGACTGGTACTGCTCGCGGTAGACGTAATTCTTGTTCTCGTAAAGCACGCGGCCGTCGTGCGCGGTGAGTGTGACGGAGGCCACGATGGTAATGACGAAGCTCGACGATTGCTGCGTGGCCGCGTTGTAGGTGAGCGGGGTAACGGTCTGCTTGAGGATGGCGCCGTGCAGCACCGCATCGGCATCGGCGCCTGAGTCCGTCGTCACGCGGAAGCGCGTGCGCGTCATCAACTCGCGAACCACGGCTTCGGTCATTGCCGTCTCGACGCCGCTGGCCTCGGTGCGGGTGGCGAAGACCGGCACGGCGAGCGTCTTCACATCGGGAGGCAGATGCGTGGCCGCGCCCAGCGTGTGATAGCCGCAGCCGCCTGCGAGCAGCAGAACGAGCGCAACCGTGGCGGCTGTGAGTGAGCGCATGAGGCCATTTTATCGCGCGCGATTCGCGTGCCCATTTTCTCTCCAGGCGCAGGCGTATGCTAGGAGCCATGAATTGGACCACGAGCTGGATTGGATGGGCGCTGCTTTCTGCCGTATTTGCCGCCGCCACGGCGCTTCTGGCCAAGGTGGGCGTGGCGCACGTTGACTCAAACCTGGCCATGGCGCTGCGCACCACGGTGGTGGTCGTCTTTGCCTGGGGCATCGCGTTCGCCTTGGGCAAGCACGGCGAGTTGCGCTCGCTCGACCGCCGCACCGTGCTGTTTCTCGCGCTCTCGGGGATTGCTACGGGCCTGTCGTGGCTCTGCTACTTCCGCGCCCTGCAACTTGGCCCGGCCTCGCGCGTGGCGCCGCTCGACAAGCTCAGCGTTCCGCTGGTGATGATCTTTGCGTGGCTGCTGCTGGGCGAGAAACTCAATGCCGCCGCCGTCGTGGGCGGCGCGCTCATCACCGCCGGAGCCATCGTGATGGTGCTGGCGTGACAAAAGCAGGGAACAGGGAACAGGGAACAGGGAACAGGAAGCGGCTTGCAGCCGTCAGCGATTCCGAACGGAAGCTGAGAACTGTGAACTGCGAACTACGAACTGTAAACTGCTCTCCTATACTGGAACGAATGACGGCGAGTTCAGCAAGCGCAACCCCCCAAGGCAGACCCCGGCCGGGCGTGCAGCCGCGGCGCATCGTGCTCACCGGCTTCATGGGTTCGGGCAAGAGCACCGTGGGTCCGCTCCTGGCTGAGCGGCTGGGCTGGAAGTTTGTGGACGCGGACGACGCGATCGCCGCCGAGGCCGGCTGCGCCATTCCAGAGATCTTCGCGCGCGAGGGCGAAGCCGCGTTCCGCGAGCGGGAGGGCGCGACGATTGCGCGCCTTGCCAGCGAAGAAACGCTGGTGCTGGCGCTGGGCGGCGGGGCCATTGAAAGCGAAGCCACGCGCTCGCTGCTGCTCCACGCGCCGGAGACGCTGCTGATCCATCTTGAAGTGGAGCTGGCCACTACTCTTGAGCGCTGCCGCGGCACCGAGCATTTGCGGCCCATCCTCGCCGACCAGGCCAACCTGGCCGGCCGCTACCTGCGCCGCTTGCCGCTTTACCGCACGGCGCATGTATCGATTGCGGTGGATACGCTCACGCCCGATCAGGTGGTCGATGCCATCTTGCGCGCCGCGCGCCGCCGCTGATCCCGCCCGCAAACGGGGTGGGGCATTCTAGGGCGCAGCGTACTTGCCGGACTTGACCCAAAGCCATTCGCCCCCGTCGGAGATATTGGCCGGGTTCTTGACCACATAGAGCAGAACCGTCTGCGGCGCAAAGCACTGCAGGTAGATGATCGCCTGTGTATCTCCGGCATTTCCAAAGGCCGTTTCCAGGTCGAATTGCGCGGGCGCGTGGTCGATGCGAAAGACTCCGTTGTGGGTTGGGGAAGCGATCTCGTGCAAGCCGCCGCCGGAGAAGGTTGCGCGGCCTGACTGGCTGATGCCCACCGTATGGCTGGCAGTGGGCTCGGTGGCCGAAGTCAGATCCACGGCGACCTGGAAATCGCTGGCGAGGGGCTCCAAGCTGCCGGCTTTTACAACCCGGTAGAGCACGGTGCAGGCGCTCTGCGAGCCCGGTCCGTGGGTGGCATCCACAAAATCCTTCGGGTCGCTGCCCGTCAATGCGGCCAGCTTCTCCTCCTCGGTGGGAGCGGCGGCGGCAGCGGCGCAGACTGCCGGAATGGCGAAGACCGAAGCCGGCGGCGCAGTCAGGCTCACCTCCGTCACCTCCATGACCGTCTTCAGCGGGCTTCCCGCCTGGCTCAACTGCGCCTTCACCACCATGCCGTACTTGGTATCCACCCAGGCCCGGATCTCGGTATTGCCCGTGGAGCCTTCCAGAATCCTGGTCGTGAAGCCGTGAAGACTCTCCGTTCCCACCTGTTTGGAACTCGTGCCGAGCAGATCGGCCGCGCCGGCAAAAGGATCGCCCCAGTCGCCGGAGAAGGTGCCTGCTCCGCAGCCGCCAGAGCTGTCTGGCCAGGACCAGGAGAGGTTCTTGTGCGTTGCCAGATCAAAGAGGCTTCGGGAGTGCGGGGCATTGGGGTCGGCCGCATTCGCCTCGCTGAACTGGTCTACCAGCACCTTCGATCCCAGCCGGTAGGTCTTCACGATCTGGGGCGGGCCAAACAAGGAGCTGGTTGCGGTAACGGTGTAGGCGGCCGGTGGGGGAGCTGTTTGAGCCCGCGTCGCGGGCACGCAAGCCGCCAGCAATGCAACGCCGGCGGCACAGAACGTGAATTCACGCAAGAACATTGAGTTGACCTCCATCTCAACCACTAAAGCATTTTCACTGTTCCTATAGGGTGGGTTTCGTGGATTCCCACCCTTTTCACAAAGAACGTGAAAAGGATTGGGCACGGAGTTTCCTTACACCATCAGTGAAAATGGTCTAGCTCACTTGCCAGCCTTCTTTGCTGCCTTCTTTGCC
>PLSB01000068.1 GCA_003165005.1 Acidobacteriaceae bacterium
CAAGATGGCGCGCAGCGGCCTGCGCATCGTGGACCTGCTGAATACGTCGCTGCTCAGGACGCACATCGAGGCAGCCTGCGAAGAGAAGAACGCTATCGCGCACGCGCTTTTCAGCACCCAGCCCCTCGATCCCGCCAAAATGTACGACGAGTACACCGCGGCGGCAGAGCGCATCCGGCCTCTGGTCGCCGATACCGGCGGCCTGCTCCACAAGATCCTCGCCGAGGGTGGAAGCGTGATGTTCGAAGGCGCGCAAGGCACCATGCTCGACATCGACCACGGAACCTATCCCTATGTGACCTCGTCTTCGGCCACGGCCGGCGGCGCGGCCACCGGAACCGGCGTGGGCCCCACGGCCATCGGCACGGTAATTTCCGTGACCAAAGCCTACGTTACCCGCGTGGGCGGCGGACCCTTTCCCACTGAGATTCATGACGCCGCCGGCGACCAGCTCCGCGCCCGCGGCAACGAGTACGGCGCCGTCACCGGCCGTCCCCGCCGCTGCGGCTGGCTCGATGTGCCGCTCCTGCGCTACTCGAATCATGTCAATAGCGCCGAATGGCTGGTCGTCACCAAGCTCGACGTCCTCGACGAGCTACAGGAGATTCCCGTCTGCGTCGGCTACGAGATCGACGGCAAGGTCACGGACGAGATTCCCGCCGATGTGCGCGGCCTCGAGGCCATCAAGCCCGTCTACACCACGCTCAAGGGCTGGCGCCAGTCGACCGAGGGCATTACCGGCTACGACAAGCTGCCCCAGGCCGCGCGCGACTATCTCGCCTTCCAGGAACGCGAGAGCGGGGCGAAGATCGGCATGATCTCCACCGGCCCCGACCGCGACCAGACCATTGTCCTGCCTGAGTTTGCCGCGGCCCTCAATCGCATCCACGCGTAATAAACAGCGGAGTCAGCGGGCTGGCGGCGTTTTTTGAATGCGAAATAAGTAATGTCCCGCCGAGCGCGCCGTAGGCGCAGCGTTTGTTAGCCCCGCGCTTTACAGTCTGTTACGAAACTCGGCAGCGGCGAGTAAGAGCAAGGCAAGATGCATGTATCGGTTATATCCAGGGTGAAGCGCGGAATCAGCAGGCACTGTTTCCGGTGGCATTGGATGATCTGGTTCCAGCCGATCATGTGTGTCGCGTGATCGAGGCCTTCGTGGGGCGTCTTGACTTCCACAAGCTGGGTTTCGTGCGCTCGGAAGCGGCCGAGACGGGCCGTCCGGGCTACGATCCTCGCGATCTGCTGAAGCTGTGCCTGTACGGATACTTGCAGCAAGTCCGTTCGTCGCGGCGGCTGGAGGCCGAGTGCCGTCGCAACGTGGAAGTGATTTGGCTTCTGGGTCGGCTGGCGCCGGATTACAAGTCGATCGCCGAGTTTCGCAGGCTGCACCGTGAGGCGGTGACCGAGGCGGGGGCGGAGTTGGTGGGTTTTGCGCGTTCGGTAGGCTTGGTGCGGGGCGCGTGGGTGGCCATCGACGGGTCGAAGTTCCAGGCGGTGGCGAGCGCGCGCAGCGTGGCCGAGCGGGAGGCGGTGAAGCGGTATCTGGATGCGGTCGAGGCCGGGGACGCCGAAGACGAGCCGGTGATCGATTCCAGCGCGGTCGCGGCGGCGCTCAAGAAGCTGAAGAAAGATGCCGAGCCGGAGGCCGGCTTTATGCGCATGGGCCAGGGCCATGGCTCGCATCCGGCCTACAACGTGCAGACCGCCGTTGATGCCGAACACGCGCTGATCGTGACCCATGAGGTGACGGTGGAGAAGAGCGACAACCGCAGTCTGGAGCCGATGGCCCGAGCGGCGCAGAAGGCGCTGGGCGATCCACCCTTGCCGAACGTGGCGGCCGACACCGGCTATTCCAACGGGGCGCAGGCCGCGGCCTGCGAGGCGCGCGGCATCGCGGCTCATGTGCCGGCCCTGCGCGGATTCAACAATCGCGGCGACGGGACGCTGTTCGATCGCACCCGGTTCAGCTACGATGCGGCCAGCGACACGCTGCGCTGCCCTGGCGAACAGACGCTCACGCGCAGGGGCGTACAAACAGACAAGCCTCGCGTACTCTACGCCGCGCCGCGAGAAAGCTGCAGCGCCTGCGCCTTGAAGAGCCGCTGCACCACGGCCGCGCAACGATCTGTTTACCTGCACCTGCATGAGGCCGCGCCGGCGCGCATGCACGAGCGCGCCACTGCGGCCGTCATGCGACTCAGACGATGTACGGTCGAGCATCCCTTCGCAACCCTGAAGTACCGCATCTTCGGCCATCCCCGCTTCCTGCTGCGCGGATTAGCCGGAGCCAGGATCGAGATCGGCCTCGCAACCATGGCCTACAACCTGAAACGCATGATCAACGTGCTGGGCGGCGCAAAACTGGCCGTAATGCTCGAAACCCGACCCACAAAGGCAAGAAACTCAGCTTGCCGAAGAACCGGAAGCGCGCTCAAAGACAAGAATGCCCTCCCGGCTCCAACTTCGGAAATCTGTTTCGTAACAGACTGGCGAGCCTGGGGAGAGAGCGCGGAACCCGCAGTGCCGGCCCGCTTGAGCGGGCGTAAGACTCCCGGCTTTTTCCCCAGCATCAAAAACCTGGCCGCTTCCATAAGCAGTTTTTTAACAGATTCTTAGAGCCGCGTTCAATCCTTCTGCACTTCTTTGAGCACGATCACGATACCGAGCGCGATGAGCACGCTCACGAGCGCGAAGAGGAAGATGCTCGAATAGCCAAACCAGCCGATGACGGCGCCGGCGATGGGACCGACGAGGAAGAAGGACACGTCGGAGAACGCGGTGTAGACGCCGAGCGCGGTGCCGCGATTGAACTCCGGCACGCGCTTGACGGCCTCGACGCCGATGGACGGAAAGACCAGGGAAAAACCGACGCCGGCGACGGCTGCGCCGGCCATGGCCATCCACGGCGCTGCGGCCTGCCAGAGCAGAACCATTCCGGCCGCATCGGTGGCAAGCGAGACGATGGCCACCGGGAATCCGCCGTAACGGTTGATGGTCTTGATGCAGAAGATGCGTACGGCGATGAAGCCGACGCCGAATGCGGTCAGGCAAAGCGCCGCGCCGTTCCAGTGCCGCTGATGGTAGAACAGCGTGACGAAGGTGGCCAGCACGCTGTAGCTGACGCCGCCCAACGCCAGTCCCATGCCGTGCGGGGCCACGCGGCCCACGACATGCGTAAAAGGAAGATGCTCGCCGGGCTCAACGGGGATGGGGTCCTTGCGCCAGGCGAACGCAAAGCTGACGGCGCCAATCAGGATGGTCAGAATGCCGATCGAGCCCAAGCCCCATTGAGCATCGAGAATCACGCCCAGCGGCGCGGCCAGCGCCATGCCGCCGTAAGTGCTGATGCCGTTCATGCCGATGACCTTGGCGGTGTGCTCGTGCCCGGCCGCCGTGATGCCCCAGAGCGTGGATCCCGTTGAACCCAGGCTCTCGCCCACGCCCAGCACCAGGCGGCTGACGATGAGAACCGCAAAGCTCAGCCAGTGCACATCGGACAAAGCAGCCGCAGCCACCAGAAACGCGCCGCTCACCGTGCAGCAGGCCATGCCCCAGAGCACGGAAACCTTGGCGCCCATGTGGTCGGAGATGCGGCCGGCCCAGGGACGGCTGGCCAGCGTGGCGATGTACTGGACGCTGATCGCCAACCCGGCCAGCACGGTGCTGTAACCCATCCGCAAGTGCACAAAAGGCGGCAGCACGGCCAGCGGCAGGCCGATGGAAACATAACAGATGAAGGTGAAGTAAACGTACCCGGCGATGTGCCGCGTGTGGCTCTTCGATTCATCCGGCGTTGGGACCGGAATGTGGGCTGTCGAGGAGTTTGGCATCGCGCGGAATCGGTCTACGGAGAAGAAAAACCGTTCGATTCCAGTATAGCGAAGAGGGCGTTTGGCCGCGCCTCAGGCGGCATGTTGCCTGAGCACGCGGCACAGCGGTTCTAGACTAAGAGAGATGCCGGGCTTTCACATCGAGCACTTCGGATGCAGAGCGGCGCGCGCCGACGGCGAGGCCATTGCGGGAAACCTGCGTGCGCTGAGCGAGCAAGAGCCCCTTGCCGCCGATGTGGTCGTCGTGAATACGTGCAGCGTGACGGCCGCGGCGGATCGCGCCGCGCGCGCCTTCATACGCCGCGCGCACCGGCGCAATCCCGCGGCGAAGATTGTCGTGACCGGCTGCTATGCGCAACGCGCGCCCCAGGAACTGGCCGCGATGGCAGGCGTGGCCGCCGTGGTGGGCAACAGCCACAAGGCCCTGACGCCGGAGATCGTTCTGAAGTTGATGCGCGGAGCGGGAGGGCTGTCGAGCCGGCCGCAGGAACTGATGCCGGTGGCGTCGCTGCTTGCGGCAAGCGCGCCGCAATCCTCGGCGGGCGGGGCGCAAGCGCCCATCTGGGCAGATGACCGCTTTGCACACTCCTTTATCGAGGACCCGCCCTGGGGCTGCGCGCCGCTTGCGCCAGGCGAGCAGACGCGGCCCAACCTGAAGATCCAGGAGGGTTGCGGCAACCGCTGCACGTTTTGCGTGATTCCCTTTACGCGTGGCCCCTCCAAAAGTCTGCCCCAAGCAGTGGTGATGCGGAGGGTGGAGAGTTTTGTGGCTGCCGGCGGCAAGGAACTGGTGCTCTCCGGGATCAATCTGGGGCGGTGGGGACGGGATGCTGCTGACCAGAACGAAGTCTTGTGGTTTCCCACCCTTTCCGCAGAAAAAAGCGGAAAGGATGGGGCACGGGAGATTCGTGGAACAGGCGGCGCGGGGCTTGTGCGGCGCACGCTGGCGGGGATCGTGCGAGAGATTCTGGAGAAGACGACATTGCCGCGGCTGCGCCTGAGCTCGATTGAGCCGATGGACTGGAACGACGAGTTGATCGCGCTGATGGGCGAATTTGGCGGACATCGGCTGGCGCGCCACGCGCACCTGCCGTTGCAATCGGGCTCCGATGCGGTCTTGCGGCGCATGCATCGCCGCTACCGCCCCTGGCACTATGCGGAGAAGGTCGACGCGCTTTTGCGCGCGGTTGGGCCCGATCTGACGGTCGGCGCGGATGTGATGGTGGGGTTTCCCGGCGAGAGCGATGGCGAATTCGAGGAGACTGTAGAGTTTCTGCGCGCACTGCCCTTCGGCTACCTGCATCTGTTTCCGTTTTCGCCGCGTCCGGGCACGCGCGGCTGGGAATTGCATTCAGCAGCCCAAGTAGCGCCTGCGATAATCGGAAAACGCATGGCCGTTTTGCGGGCGCTCGCGGCTGAGAAAAGCGCAGGCCATCGCAGGCAATTCGTGGGCCGGGCGCTCGAAGCCATCACTCTGCACACGCCGGAAGCGGTTGCCGCGCGCGGAGCGACGTCGGCGCTCACGGAAAACTTTCTGCCCGTCGAGATCGCAGGCAGGTTTGCGGCGAATGAGTTGGTGCGGATTCAGGTGACGGGGCTCAACGCGGAATGTGACCTTACCGCCTCAGCCAGCGAATAACCCCTTTGTTCACCCCGGCCAAGCCAATGCTATACTCAGTTTGCACTTCTGCCTCTGCGGCCTATGGGGCGCCTGTCCCGGTCCGCACGGCACTGCACTCGGAGGAGTACCATCGCATTCGATAAACGAGCGGCCAAGTCCTTTATTCGCATCAACGAGCGGATTCGCGCGCGCGAAGTCCGTGTGATCGACGAAAACGGCGAGCAACTGGGAATTCTGCCGCCCTTTGAAGCTCTTCGCACAGCCAGGGAGCGCGGTCTCGACCTGGTGGAAGTTTCGCCCACTGCCGTGCCGCCCGTCTGCCGCATCCAGGATTACGGCCGCTATCTCTACGAGAAGGAAAAGAGCGAACGCGCCGCGCGCAAGCGCCAGAAGGTCATCACCCTCAAGGAAGTCAAGTTCTCGGTCACGGTGGACGAGCACGACTACCAGACCAAGAAGAACCAGGCGGTTCGCTTCCTGGGCGAGGGCGACAAGGTGAAGGCGAGCCTGCGCTTCCGCGGCCGCCAGATGGCGCACCGCGAACTGGGCTACAAGATCATCAACCGGCTCATCCAGGACATCGGCGACGCCGGCGTGGTGGAGTTCATGCCGCGCATGGAAGGCACGATTCTGCATGCCATCCTGGCTCCGGGCCGCAAGGAGACGCCGAAGCCGAAGACTCCTCCCGCGGCGCAGGCGTGATTTCATTACCGCTTGAATTCGTGATCGGCAGATCGTAGCGCCGGTCTCCAGACCGGCTGTCGTGTGGGCGACCACGCCCACACAAGCTCGCGAGCGACTGCAAGATCATTCGGCCAGAGAGCCGGCAGCCCTTTGTGATCGCCAGCTTCGGTGGATTGCCGCCAACGGCAAATTGCTTCGCTGCCGCCATCTCCGTATCGGTCTTCCAGGCGCCTGATCGACCGCTGCAACCAACTCTACCGCTCCAGAATATTCACCGAATGGTAACTGCAGAGTACGCGAAGAGACAACCGGAACTCGGATGATAATTGCCGTCAGGCCCGATGAGCGGCCCATGGGCAACTGACGATAGCGATTCTTATATAATCCAGTGTCATGAAGCGACATGGGCTATGGGCAATGCTTGCGCTCCTCGCAGCGTTATCGTTGAGTCTGCCGCAAAGATGCAAAGCATCGGAATCTAGTTGCGACAGGTCGCCTCGAATCATCAGTCCATTCGGCGCGGAGAACAACGCTGCACCGTCAATCCCGCTTGCCTCTGAAATTCGATCGCAACTCCCGAAGTTTTACGAGGCACGGCGAGTACTCAACACAAGCCTTGCCCCATCTGGCGAGCAGGTCGTCATCTACGATAGCAGCGCCGATGGCTCCGACCCGCACCCAAGGGTCGCGGTTATGGTCGGCGGCCGCATCGCAAAGCTATTCGATGTAGGGGACTTCGATCCACATAGCGGTGGCTTCGAGCGTTATCTGTCAAGCTGTGAATTCGACCTTGCACCGAACGAAAGAGCCCTTGCAGTGGCGGTTTCGTCTGGGTTCGACGGCGCTGCAACGGTATTCGCGGTTATTGAATGGCACCTGGGTCAATACCGGGTTGTTTTCAACCGAATGGTCGGGCAAGGGCGGATTGAATTTGGGACTCTCAAGCTCGAACTGTGGGGCAGGATCTGGGAAAAGGTAAAGGATCCCAAGAGTGAGTACTATGGCATGTACGAATGTGTGTGGCGCCCGCACCGCTATCGTGTTACGGAGTATCTCTGGCGCAATGGCAAGTACATCAAAGCTGGCTCATACCGGACGCGGAAGGCTTACGACCCGTCAGACATCTCGCAGACCTCGCTTTTGGTAAATGCTCGATCGGACAAGGAGAATGGCGTCGCGAATCGATAGCTGCCGCAGAATCGACAATGCGTTTATGCAGAGGTCGGCGGTTGCAATACGAGATTCCGGGCGTATAACCGCCAACTCTTCAGCACCAGCCCCGCAAACAACCCGCCCCACATCCGCCGGGCAGGCACTCGCCATTGCTTGATAGCACGATTTTTAAAATGGTAATATTGGTTCATTCGTGACCTTACCCAATCCGGCTCGACGCTTGACCGGGAACGCAGCGGTTCTCGGACGGTGAGCGTTCTGCGGCGACTTTTCGACGACGCTCCTGCCAACTTGCGCGGCAAGGTCATCGGCATCTACGGGATTCTCTTTGCGTTCAACGTGGCGGCCTGGTTGTGGGCGATCGTGGCGTTTCGCCATTATCCGCTGCTGCTGGGCACGGCGCTGCTGGCCTACAGCTTCGGCCTGCGCCACGCGGTCGATGCCGATCACATTGCCGCCATCGACAACGTGACGCGCAAGCTGATGCAGGAGGGAAAGCGGCCGGTCGCGGTAGGCTTCATGTTTTCGCTGGGGCACTCGACCATCGTGGTGCTGGGCTCGGCGGCCATTGCCGCGACCGCGCTTGCCCTGCAGCACCGCATGGATGGGGCGCGCGTGGTGGGCGGCGTCGTCGGCACGCTGGTCTCGGCTCTGTTTCTGTTCGGCATTGCCATTGTCAACATTGTTGTCCTGATCTCCATTTATCGCGCGTTTGTACGTGTGCGCAACGGCGCTCCGTATGTCGACGAGGATTTCGACATGCTGCTGGCCAGCCGCGGATTTCTTGCGCGCCTCTTCCGGCCCATGTTCGCCATGATCCGGCGCAGCTGGCACATGTATCCGCTGGGCGTGCTCTTCGGGCTCGGGTTCGACACCGCGACCGAGATCGGTCTGTTGGGCATCTCCGCGGCCGAGGCCTCGAAGGGCTTGCCGTTGTGGTCGATCATGGCCTTCCCGGCGCTTTTTGCCGCGGGCATGTCGCTCATCGACACCACCGACAACATTCTGATGCTGGGAGCGTATGGCTGGGCCTTCATCAAGCCGGTGCGCAAGCTCTACTACAACATGACGATCACGTTTGTTTCGGTGGTGGTGGCGCTGGTGGTGGGCGGCATTGAGGCGCTGGGCCTCGTGGCCAGCGAGTTTCACTGGAGCGGCCTGTTCTGGGATGCCGTGCTCAAGCTCAACGGAAACTTCGGCGCCCTCGGCTATTTCATCGTCGGGGTCTTCGTGCTGAGCTGGGTACTGTCGATCGCTATCTACAAATGGCGGCGGTTCGACGAGCTGGAGTTCGGGGATTGAGTGGGCTCACTGCTCCATGGAGGCTCAAGCCGGTCACATCGAATCGCTGAGCCAGCCAAAACATCCCTCAGGGGCTAAAGCCCCGATCATTTTTGCGCGCGTTACGGCACGACTGAAGTCGTGCCCTTTCACGTTTCTGTGCCCCGTAAGCCTGTCTCAGCAGCCACGATTTCGGGCCTCCCACGACGCCATTCGTACAACCAGTTCCTGCACAGCGGGAATCACAGCTTCGCGTGGCCGCCGTCGCACATGGGCGGATCGGCCGTGTGCTTGCATCCGCAGAAGTAGACGGTCTTGGAATCGGCGGCCTCGTACTTCACAGGCGTGAATCCGGTTCCCTGGTGGCTTCCGTCGCAAAACGGCTGGTTGGCGCTCCGTCCGCAAGCGCACCAAAAGTAGGCCTTCCCTGCCTCGACGGCAACGGGATAAGGGCCTTTCTGGGCAATGACTGGATCCGGCATGATGAGGGCTCCTGGTTCGGAAGATAGAGTTCCTGACGAGGAATATAACCGATCGAGGGTCTGACGATTAAAGTGGGCTCTAGTGAGATGAATGAGAAGTTCATTGAAGAACAACCGCAGATCCTTCGACTCCGTTTGCCGCAAAAAGCGCGGCAAACTCCGCTCAGGATGACAGCTTCATAGTGATGGGAACTTCATTTTGATGCGAACTTCACACTCGCACTCGCAGTCACACGCTAGTGAAGGCCGGATTTGGGAAAGACCTGCGCCAGCCACGGTATGTGCACGAACGAGGTGCACACCAGCACAATGCAGCAAACGGCGAGCAGCGCCATCAAGCGGGGCTCGCGATAGAGCTTTTCCGGGTGCTGCACCGGGCTGTTCTCGGAGAATGCCAGATTGAAGTAGTCGGCCATGAGCAGCGCGATGAAGGGGAACGCGAAGATCATCTCCATGCGGTAACGCATGATGAAGGCGCCGAAGAAAAGCATCGACGTGGCCGCGTAGAAGAGGACGGAGACCAGCAGCGACCGCTCGGTATAGACCAGGAAGGAACGCCGGTAGAGCGCGGCCAATTTGTAGCCGATCTGGCGGAACTCACTGAAGCGTTTCAAGGCCATGAAGTAGCCGCCCAGCATCCAGTAAGCGATGAGCAGCGAGGCCGGCGGCAGCACGGTGGAGGTGACGATATACCATCCCACGCAAAAACGGATGGGATTATTGATCGATTCGGAGAGCACGTCGAGATAGGGAACGTCCTTGGTGCGGAAGGGGGGAATGTTGTAGAGGCATCCCATCACCCAGAGGCTGAGGACGGTCAGGAAGAGCATCTTCGATACCGCGAGCGCCAGCAGGAATCCAACCACGCCGCAGGCAATCCATTGCGCGTAAGCCAGCGGGACGTGCACCATGCCGCTGGCCGCGGGACGCATGCATTTGGTGGGGTGCAGCCGGTCGAAGGGCGCATCGAGCAGCTCGTTCAGCACGTAGTTGCTGCTGGCCACGGCAACCACCGCGAGCAGGCCCAGCACGGCCCTCCAGAACAACGCGAGGCTGGCCGGTCCTCCAGTAATGCTGGCGGCAACGACGATTCCGGGAAGGACAAAGACCTGCTTGACGGAATGATCAAGGCGAAAGAGGGCGAGATGAGCAACCAGACGGCCTCGAACGGCGCTTGACGGTAAAGAGATCGTGGTCAGGCTCATGCAGGGTTCTCAAGCACTCCGGATTCGGATTTTGTGGTCGAAGCTCCACTTCAAGCAGGGTGAGGATTCACACGGAGCAGCTTCCCCGTGCGCTCGATACCCCACCACGCTCCCGTTGCCGGGTGAAGCAGACATTGTTCGACACCCCATCATAGTTGTAAGACGCAAAAAAATCCTCCGAGGATACCTGGACCGGAAGTTTTTTAGCCAAAGAGCGGTAGAATCCTGTCCATGGGGCGTAATGCATCGCGTACTGTAATCGGTCGCGATCCGATTTACGTCTCAGATAGAAAGCCTGGCGTTCGTACTCCATGCCGGGTTTCCGCTCTACGGCCGCTCAGAAGGCGCCGGGCGGCTCACGCATTCACTTGAGGTTGTCGATGGGCCTATGAAACTGCTGCGAATCCTCCCTCTCGTTTTGATTTTTATGGGCGCGCTTCTTTTGTTCGAGCGCCCTGCGTTCGCCTACGCCGATCCGGGCACGGGCCTGCTCGCCCTGCAGGCGGCAGGATCGGCGCTGATTGCCGCGGGCTGGTATCTGCGGCGGAAGATCTATACCCTGTTCCATCGCGCGAAGCCGGCAGCGGACAACCAGGAAGAGGCCGCGCGCGTCGTGAACGGTGAGGATTCGCACTCCTCGTGAACGGTCCGCTCGACCCTCCCAACAGACCCGCTCGGCGCCCCTCCGCCGATTCAGGGTTGGAACCGACATTCCGCGATCCGGCCGGCCAGCTCCGGCTGATGGACGATTGTGCCCTGCGGCAGATTCGTCCCGCGGCCCGGGAAGAAACGCTCGAATTCCTTCGGTCGCCGCTGCGCACAACACTGGAGCAAAGCGGCGACCTGATTGCGAGCAAGATCGCAAGCCCCGACGATCACCCGCTTGTCGCTGCCGGCGAGTTGTGGCTGGAGCATCCGCGCGTCGATCCCATCAGCTACCCGTGGGAGTGGACCACCGCGCAGTGGCGCGCCGCGGCCGAGCTCACCTTACGGGTTGCCAGCCAGGCCATTGCCGCGGGATGGACGCTGAAGGATGCAACACCGTTGAACGTTCTGTTTATGGGTCCGTGCCCCGTCCTGGTGGATGTGTTGTCGTTCGAGCGCCGCGATCCGCGCTCTACGGTTTGGCTGGCCTACGGCCAGTTCGTGCGCACGTTTCTGTTGCCGCTGGTAGCCGCGAAGTATCTAGGCTGGCCGCTCGAGGCAACTCTCTTCAGGCGCGACGGCTACGAGCCGCGAGAGATCTGCAATGCTCTGCCGCTGCGGCAAAAGTTCAGCCCGGCTCTTTTCGATGTGGTTACGCTGGCTACGCTCCTGGAGCGGCGCGGCCAAAAACCGTCCGACGCGAAGAAGCTGCCAATGGCCAATGATCCTGCATTGGCGAGACATATCCTTGAGAAGCGCATCGCGCGCCTGGGCAAGCAGATTCGCCATGCGGCCAGGGGGTTGAATCGCAGCCAGTGGAGCGATTACACGCAAACGGCCCGGCACTATCAACCCGCCGACATCGAGCAGAAAAGGCAGTTTGTGAAGGCAACGCTCGAGCGCCTGCATCCGGCGAGGGTGCTCGATATCGGCGCCAATACGGGAAGCTATGCGCGCATGGCTGCCGAAGCCGGCGCGGAAGTGGTGGCGCTCGACAGCGACGCTGCGGCCCTGGAAACGCTCTGGGTGATGACGGCGCGCGAGAAACTCGCGATCGCGGCGCTGGTCGCCAATGTCGCCCGGCCCACGCCCGCGGCGGGTTGGCGGAATCGCGAACATCTCTCGCTGCTCGACCGGCTCGTGGGAAGATTCGACCTGGTGCTGATGCTGGCGGTGATTCATCATCTGATTCTGCGCGAGCAGGCGCCGCTGGCGCTCATCGGTGAGCTTGCGGCGAGCCTCACGCGGCGCTGGCTTCTGGTGGAGTGGGTGCCGCCCTCGGATCCCATGTACCAGGAGTGGCTGCGCGGGCGCGACGAACTCTACGGACATTGGACCGAGGACGATCTGAAACAAGCCTTCGCACCGTTTTTCACCGTTGCCGATCGCTGCGAACTGGGCAATAAGCGCGTGCTCCTGCTCTTCGAGCGCATGGGCGAAACCTCCGGCGGCGCAGCCGAGACCGGCAAGCTAAATCATAAAGAGAGCACTGCATGATCAAGCGCATCGCACAGGCGTGGGGATTTGCCTCCATCCTGTTATTGCCGAACTACATCGACCTCACTTCTTCCGCCGGCGACGCGCGCATGCGCTTTCCTACGCCGCTCACGCGCATTGCACTGGCGCATCTCGCGGACTTCGCGATCGTGGCCCTGGTCTTCGCCGGACTCATGGCGATGCTGCGCAAACTGAAGGCGTGGCCCACGATCCGCTGGGTGCTGATGGCTCTCCTGCCGGTCTTTCTGCTGGTGCGCAACCTCGACGTCTTTCCCTTCGACGTGCCGAATTTTGCTGTGGTTGCCGCGAGTCTGCTCTGGATGATTGCGCTGCTGGTTCTCATTCGGCGCGCGCCCGCGATCGCGAACCGGCTGCGCAGCATGGGCAGCGCCGTGCTCACGGGGTTTGCCGTTTTTGCTCTGGTCATAACCTGGCAACTGGTGCGCGCCGCAATGTGGCGTCCGGGGCCGCAAGCCTATGCCGCGCCGATCCCGGCGCAGCCGGCCAGCAAGCCGCGCCTGGTTTGGATTCTCTTTGACGAACTGGCGTTGAAGCCCACCTTCGAAACGCGCGATCCGTCGTTGCAGCTTCCCAATCTCGACCGCCTGCGCGGCGAAAGCACGCTCTACACCGACGTGACGCCCATCGCCTACCGGACGACACGCGCGGCGCCGAGCCTGATGCTGGGACGCAAAGTGACCGACGTGGTCTATACCAACGACAATCGCTACCTTGTTCAGATAGAAGACTCGCCGCACTGGCAGAGCTTCGACGTGCAAGATTCGCTCCTCGGTCAAGCCAAGCAGCGCGGAGTCACGACCTCGATCGTGGGATGGTACGTTGCCTATTGCCCCATCTTTGCCAGTGTGGCCACGGAGTGCTACTGGAGCAACGACGATGCGCAGGACCGCGGTCCCACGTGGCTCGACGCCAGCTTTCAAGAGAACGTCTGGTTTCCGCTGCGCATTCTGGTGGAGCAGTTTGTGTGGCCGAGCCGGGCATGGAAGGACGACGCGGAGTGGAATGCGGAGGGGCACATCGCGTCGGTGAAGGACGTGAGCCATCACGCGCTGGCAACGCTCGAAACCAGCCAGGCCGATGTGATTTTTCTGCACATTCCCGCGCCGCATCCGCCGGCCTTCTGGGATCGGCGCACCGGCGCTTTCGCGACCGGCGGCTCTTACCTCGATGGCCTCGATTACTCGGATCGTTTGCTGGGGCAGATGCTCGAGATTCTCGAGGCGCAGCCGCGCTGGGCGGCAACCACGCTGATCGTGCATGGCGACCACTCCTGGCGCACCGGCATGTGGCGGCCGTTGGCCGGGTGGAGCGCGGAAGACGAGCGCATCTCCGACGGCGGAAAGTGGGACCCTCGGCCGGTTCTGCTGATTCACACGCCGGGAGAGCAAAACGCCGCAACCGTGGCGGCGCCTACCAGCCTGATGGTTGTGCACGATTTTGTCGCCGCAGAGATCCAGCGCATGGCGCAGAAGTGATTCGTCTCTGCGGTGCCCTTCCCCAGCCCGGCGTAAAATCGCAGGGACCGGGCGCGGAACCCTGAATGCGGCAGTTCGGGAACCGCTCTTGCCGGGCAGGCGCAACTGAGATGCCCCAGAGTTCGGCCAGCTCGGTTCCAAATCGGGAAGAAAAACCAAAGTAAGCATGCAACCACTGTCATTTGTGAGGCCGTGGCTCATGGGGCCACCGAATTCGCCGCTGAATTCGGGAGGCAGGCTGATATAGTTGAATCACTCTGGCTTGCCTTGACCCACGGCGAAGGAAATGATTAAAAGCCGGTGAAAGCACCTCCTTTCATGCCTGGCAGAAGCAGTGCCTCGCAGGCATTTTCCCTAGCTCTCGGTTTGGGATTCGCGGCGCATGCGATACGCGAGTTTTGCCTTGGTGGAAGCAGCTGTGGAAAACACCTCACCCAAGTGAGGATGGCGAAGCTATGCAAGAAATCGGAAACTCGGAGATTCGTGTTGCGCACCCCGCACTGATATGCGATGCAGCGCAGCCGTGCCGGTGGTTTGCCCTTTATACGGCTTCGCGGCACGAAAAGCGCGTAGCCCTGCATCTGGGCCAGCGCGAGATCGAGTTTTACCTTCCGCTCTACAAGTCGGAACGCAAATGGGCCGATGGGTCGAGGGTGACGCTGGATCTGCCGCTCTTTCCCGGGTACCTGTTCGTTCATATTCGGCGCAGCGAGCGCAGCCGCGTGCTGGGCGTGCCCGGCGCATTGTCGCTCGTGGGCGGAACGGGCGGCGAGCCTGCCTGGTTGCCCGAGGCAACGATTGATGCACTGCGAGCGGGGCTGGAGGCGCGGCGGGTGCGGCCGCATCCGTGGCTGACTGTTGGCCAGCGCATGCGCATAAGGTCCGGCGCTTTGGCCGGATTCGAAGGCATCGTGGTGCGCAAGAAGAACAGCTTGCGCGTGGTTCTGACCGTGGAGCACATCATGCAAAGCTACGCCGTGGAAGTGGCCCGCGACGATCTGGAGCCGCTCTCGCCTGGTGAATTGCCGCGTAGCGGAAACCTGCAGTAGACGGCGCCGGACGGCCGGTCCTATCGTAACGCGGATTCCGAAAACCCTATCCAGCGTGCTTCACGTCCCCTGACCTCTCCCCTTGCAGGTCAGTTCTTCAGCGCTGCGGCGCTCGGCCTCGAGCCGCGCCGCTGAGATTCCCATGCCCAAGACTCAAAACTCCGGAAAAGGCAATGCCGAAGCGCGCATCCTGGCCAGCGCAGCCGGAATGTTTGCCAACTTTGGCTACAACGGCGTGAGTACGCGCGACATTGCCGCCGGTGCGGGAGTGAACGAGGTGACGATCTACCGGCACTACTCGCGCAAACGCGATCTGTATGTCGCCGTGCTCGATGCCGAACTGCAACAGGTGAAGCTGCGCGGCGATCGGCTGGCCCGCATTGCGGAGGCGCGGGATGCGAAGACAGCCCTGGCGCGCACCTTTGAGTTGATTTGGGCGACGCTCTCGAACCGGCAGGATCTGCTGCGCCTGATGCAGTATTGCTCGCTCGAAATGGGCGACGATATCGATCCGCTGCTGCGCAAGCACCTGGGCGAACTGGTGGAGGTGATTGCGCGCTACCTGGAGCCATGGGTGAGCAAGGGCGAGCTGCGCTGTTCGAGCGCCAAGACTCTGGTGCTCTCCCTGGTCGCCATCATTCTCAGCCACCGCACGCTGCATCGGCTTTTCGCCGGCGACGGTTCCAGTCCCGAGGCGCTGTTCAAGGCGTATGCGGAACTTTCGGCGCCGGAATAGGCATTGCTAGCTTGGTAGCCGCCCATGCGCATTCTGCACGTCATCGACAGTTTTTCTCCTGCCACCGGCGGCCCGCCGGAGGCGGTGCGGCAACTGGTGAAGGCCTCGCGCGCCGCGGGCACGGAGGTTGAGGCCGTCTGCCTGGACAGCCCGCAGGCGGAGTTCCTCGGCGGTCTCGACTGCCCGGTGCATGCACTCAATGAGTCTTATCTGGGCCGGTACGCCTTTTCGCCGCGCCTCTGGCACTGGCTCCGAGCCAACGCCGGACGCTTCGACGGCATGGTCATGCATGGCGCCTGGACCTTTCCCGGTTCCGCGCTGCGCTCGGCGGCGCGTCGCGCGCACAAGCCGTATGGCATCTTTGTGCACGGCGCGCTCGATCCCTGGTTCAACCGGCAGTATCCGCTGAAGCATGTGAAAAAGCTCCTCTACTGGCCCTTGCAGTATGCCGTGCTGCGCGACGCCGCGGCGGTTTTCTTTACGACCACGACCGAACGCGATCTGGCGAAGACCAGTTTCCGGCCCAGCCATTGGAAGAGCGTGGTAGCTCCGCTGGGCATCGTGGAGGGGGAAGACTTCAAGCACGATCCCGCCGCACAGGTTGAGGCGTTCTATGGCGCATGGCCCGCGTTGCGCGGGCGGCGCTTTCTCTTGTTTCTGGCGCGCATGCACGAGAAGAAGGGCTGCGACCTGCTGATCGAGGCGTTTGCGCGCGTGGCCCGGACGGCGCCCGAAGTGGATCTGGTGATGGCTGGCCCGGACCAGGTGGGAATGCAGGCGCGACTGGAAAGCCGCGCGGGACAACTGGGCATCGCCGGCCGGGTGCATTGGCCGGGGTTGATTGGCGGCGATGTGAAGTGGGGAGCGCTCAGGGCCTGCGACGCCCTCGTCCTGCCCTCGCACCAGGAGAACTTTGGAGTTTCCGTGGCCGAGGCTCTGCGCGCGGGGCGGCCGGTGCTTCTGAGCTACCAGGTCAACATCTGGCCGGAGATTGAGAACGACGGGGTGGGCATGGCCAGCGAGGACACCCTCGATGGCACAGTGCGGCTGTTGCAACGCTGGTTCGGTTTGCCTGCAGCGGAACAGGCCGCGATGGCGGCGCGCGCGCAGCCCTGTTTCACCGCGCGATTTTCCATGGAGAAAACCACGGCCGCGCTGCATGAGGTTTTTGCCGCGTGATGGCCCGGAAGCGAGGAGTTCTCATCCGGCTTCGCGCCCGCGACCTGGAAACTGCGGCATCGGTTCCAATGCGGCAAACCGGCGCTGCGCAACACGTTATCTTTAATTGGGTGATGGGTTAGGAGTTTCTATGTCTCTCGAACCTCAGGCGGGACCTCGACCGGGCCTGCCGGCTGACAACCAGTCGAGGATTCTTGCGATTGGCGAACGATCCATGATGGATGTTTGGCGCGTGCTTACCAAGCGGCGCTATACCGTCCTGGTGGCGACCATTCTCTTGACTGCCCTGGCAATCTGGCACGCGTATAGGACGCCGCCGGTCTATGAAACTGCCTCGGCCATCGAAATCAAGCCCAGTTCGCTGAATAGCAGTTCCATGGCGCTGCAGGCCGACGAAGATACCGTCGCGTTGCAGACCGAAGTGGAAGTGATCCAGAGCGACTCGGTGCTCTTCCAGACCGCGCAGAGCATCGGCCTGATCCGTCTGGTTCGTCAAACTGAAGGTAAAGATACGGCTCAAGCGTCGGCGCCCGTCACGTCTCAGGAGCGCGGCGCGATGCTCGGCATCATGAAACAAGGGTTGTCCATTACGATCGTCCCCAATACGCGGATTCTTACGATTCGCTACCGGGGGACGAACCCGCAGCTGGCCGCGGCCATCGTCAATGGGCTGGTGGATACGTATTCCGACGAGGGCCTGAGGATCAGCTTCGAGCGCACGACGCATGTGTCCGATTGGCTGGAAAGGCAGATCAACAATCTGAAGCAGGACGCTGCGGATGCGCAGCGCCAACTGGCCGATTATCAAAGGGCGCACAACATCGTGGGCACGGATCAGAACTCGAATCTCACCCTGCAGACGCTCGAGAAGATCAGCACGGACCTGGACGATGCCGAGGCGGATCGCATCATGAAGGAAGCGCGCTTGCGCGACTTCAACGCCATGAAGCCCGACATGATGGCCCTGACGAGCGACGACCCAGCGCTGGCGACGCTCTATTCGCAGCTCACCGACCTCGAAAATCAACGCGCGCAAATGGCGACCAAGCTCGGGCCCAAGCACCCTGCGATGCAGCAGATCGATTTCGAGATCGCCAAGGCTCAGGCGCAAATCAACAAGGAAGTGGATCTGGCGCGGCGCCAGGTGCAGGATGAATACCAGGCCGCAGTGCAACTGGAGGACGCGCTGCGCGGCCGCCTGGGGGCGCAGGAAGACGCGGCTTATAAACTCAACGAAGACGTGGCGCAATACTCCATGCTTCGCCACCAGGCCGAGCTGACCCGCAGTCTCTACGACACCTTGCAGACCAATCTCAAAGAAGCAACCATCAATGCGGGTATGGCCGCCGCCAACATTACGGTGATCGATCGCGCCGAGGTTCCGCTGGCTCCAATATCGCCGAAGAGGAGCAAGACCTCGCTGCTGGGATTGCTTGCGGGGCTGGTTATCGGATGCGTTCTGGCCTTTGCGATGGAATCGATCGACGACCGGCTGCGCACCTCGGAGGAGGTCGAGAATGCATCGTCGCTGCCGTCGCTGGCGGCCATCCCGCATTTGGCGTCCGTGCCGGGATGGAAGAAAGGCGGAGGCAGGGAGGACGGATCTCCCGGATCCCCGCAGGCGCTGCAGCAGTTGGTTACCCTGTGGGATCCAAAGTCGAATGGCGCCGAAGCCTACCGGAGCATGCGCAGCGCCCTTTTGCTTTCCTCGATCGATAGCCCGCCGCGCGTCATTGTGATCACCAGCTCGTTCCCCTCGGAAGGCAAAACCACGACGGCGCTGAATCTTGCCATCGTGCTTGCGCAACGCGGCGAACGGGTTCTGCTGGTGGACGCCGACCTGCGCCGGGGAAGCCTGTATCACATCTTCGGGCTCCCCAATCAGGGCTTCGGCCTGTCTACGGTGCTCTCGCATCCGGGAGAGGATGCGGTCTTGCCGGCTCCGCTCCTTGAATTGCCGACGCTCTACGTTCTGCCAACCGGCCCGCGGCCGCCGAATCCGGCGGAGATGCTTTCCTCCAATCGCATGGAGGAGCAGATGCGGGAGTGGGCGCTGCAGTTTGACAGAATCGTGGTCGACACCGCGCCGCTGCTTGCGGTATCCGATACCCAGGCGATGGCCGTGCGCGCCGATGCGGTGGTCCTGGTGGCGCGCGCGGGCGTAACCCGCAAGCGCGCCCTGATCCGGGCGCGCGATCTGCTGTGGCGCGTGAATGCGCCCGTGGCCGGCGTGGTCGTCAACGACGTCGACATGCGCCTGGAGAACTTCTATACCTACCGGTACGGCATGTACGCCAAGGATTATTGGTATGGATACGGATATCGGCAGGGCACAACGTCTTCCAGCCGGGCCTACGGATACGAAGACGAGGAGAAGGGGGAATAACATGGCGAAAAAACTGCTGCTCGCGATCGCGTCTTGCTGCCTGATGCTCGCGCCATCGATGGCGGGGTTCGCCCAGCAAGCGGACAATTCCCCCAGCAATGCCGCGCCGCCCCTGAGGATCGGCTCGGGGGATCTGATTGAAGTCACCATGTTCGAGAATCCCGATCTGTCCGGCCCCTACCGGGTCGATCAGAACGGCGACGTTGCCGTCTCTCTCGTCGGCCACCTGCATGTGGCCGGTTTGACGGCGGATGAGGCGGGAGCGGCGATCGAGAAGCGCTATGTCGAGGATCAGATCCTGTTGCCGGCCGGCGCTCACGCTACCGTGTTTATTGCCGAGTATGCGACGCAGGGCATCACCGTAAGCGGAGAAGTAAAATCTCCCGGAGTGTATCCCGCTTTGGGGGTGCGCAAGTTGCACAATCTGATCGTTGCGGCGGGCGGCGTCACGCTGACGGCGGCGTCGCAGGTGATCGTTACGCGCAAAGACGACCCTGAGCATCCCCTGACGGTGGACTACAACCCCGAGGCCCTCAAGCCGGTCATCCCCGACATGCAGATCTTTCCCGGCGATTCGATTCTGGTTCCGCGGGCGGGCATCATCTATATCATCGGCAACGTGCAGCGCGCCGGGGGGATCGTGCTGGATGGCCGCAACCAGTTGACGGTGGAAGAAGCCATGGCGCTTGCCGGCGGCGGCAGTCACGACCCCGATTTGAAGCACGTGCAACTGGTGCGCACCCTGGATGACGGCAGAAAAGAAGCGATTACCATTCCCGTGAATCTGATCCTGAAAGGCCGGGCTCCCGACGTGGCCTTGAAGGATGGAGATATTCTGTACGTCCCGACGAACAATGTGAGAATGGTGACGATACAAGCCATCAACGACATGGTCAGCATGGCGACCGGATACGTACTCTTCCGAGCCACCGCCAACCAATAACCAGTGATGAGTGGCAAGTGATTAGTGGCTAGTGGTAAGCAATCAGTGGCAAATGCAGAGCCTGCCGGTTAAGACTGATTTCTGACCGCGAACCGCTGACCATCGATAACTGACCACTAACTACGAACAACTTATGGACGAAAAGCCAGCTGCGGCGCCCCGGCGGGGCATTTATCTGGTGGCCAGCCGGCGCAGCCAAGCCGAGTGCAACAATCTGATCGCTTCCATCCGCCGTTGCGGCTGCCGTCTGCCCATCCATGTCATACCATTCGACGAAAGCCCGGCGGTCCTCGACAAGCGGTGGGATGGAGTGGCGCCGTTGTCGATGGCCGATTTTCCGGCCGAGGGGCGCGAGTTTTTCAATGAGCTCAAGCGCCGGCACCGGCAATGTCACCCAGGGCTTCTGCGCAGGTTTCTCTCGTGGTTTGGCGAGTTCGACGAGTTTCTCTACTCGGATAACGACGTGGTCGCGTTGATGAACTGGGAGGAGTTGTTCCCCTGGCTCGAAGACCAGGACCTGGTGCACGCGGACTGCGAATTCACCACCGGCGGCAGATTCAACCTGCGCGAGCCGCGCCGCTTTGAAGAGCTGATGGGCGCTGGGTCGCTCGAAGCCGCGATGACTTCGGGGCATTTTCTGTGCCGCAGATCGCCTCGTCATCCTGTTGATCTGCTCCAAGGGCTCGCCTGGATGGAATCCCACCGCGACCTGCTTATCTGGCAGGATCAGGTGCTTCTGCACGTAACGCTTCTGGTTGCCGAATGGCGGGTGCTGAATCTTTGCAAGCCGCCGCACAACTGGGCGTCGTCGTGGGCGGGCGATTACCAGGACGTTCTCGAACTGGTGCGCACCATTCAGGTGGAGCGCCGGCCCATCAGCCACATGCATTACTCGGGCAAGATCGGAGCCGGCACACGGCCGATCGACGAACTGCTCTGGTCGAGCCTGACGGCGAAGGAGCGCAATCGCAAGCTGTTGTGGGCGCTTTTGCGGCAGGCGTCAGGCGGCGAGGCGCTGGCCCGCCAGATGAGCCGGGCCGAGCGGAAGATCAAGCAGCTCGCGAAGCATGGAGAGTAGCGTGTGCCAGGAAGGGAGGACGAGCGTCTCGTCCTGCTCCGCTTGCCGAATTACTCCTTCAGGTAGGCTTTGTAACAGTCCCCCACTGCCGCCTCCGGCCCGCGCATGACCTTTGATTGCCGCCCGGAGCCGGTCTAGCTCCGCTAACCCCGCTAGCTCCGCTAGCACCGCTGCTTCCAATCTGCGAAAATGGCCGGACACCGTCAGCTCATTCAGGTTGTTCCGCGGCTCCTGCCCGCGCGCTGCGGGGTCAGCGATCATGCCATCGCCCTGGCCGCGGAGCTGAGGACAAGCTGCGGCATCGACTCCGCGTTTGTGGTCCTGAACTCGGACGAACGATGCGATCTTCCGTATTCCATCACGCATTGCGCGCCGCATCGGTTGCTGGAGGCCTGCCAGGCTTTGAGCGGGAATCGGCCGGCGGCGATCCTGGTTCACCTAAGCGGCTATGGATACTCGGCCGACGGAGCGCCCAGCCTGCTTGCCGAGGCGCTCGAACGAGTGAAAGCCGGCGGCCGCTTTCACCTTGCAGTTTATTTTCATGAGCTGTTTGCCGGCGGCATGCCATGGACTTCGGCATTCTGGTTTGCCGAGCGGCAGAAGCGCGCGTATCGCAGGATCGCCAGAACGTGCGATCTGGCCGTGACCAATGCGCGCGTTTTCGCAAGCTGGCTGGAACGGCAAATCGTCACGCCCATCCAATGTATGCCGGTTTTCTCCCAGGTTGGCGAGGCGGACGAGAGCCTTCCCTTTGCCGGCCGCGATCCGGCGATGGCGGTTTTTGGCCTTGCCGGAACCAGGCAAAGAGTCTACGGGGAGCTCGACAAGCTGGGCGACACACTCGAGAGGCTGGGAGTCCGGGAGATTGCAGACATCGGTCCTCCCTGTGAAACTCCTCGCGAAGTAAAGCGCATTCCGGTCGAGCGCGCGGGCGTGCTGGCCGCCGCGGAGATCGACCGGCAGCTTTCGCGAACGGCCTTTGGCTATCTCGCCTATCCGCCCAATTGCCTGGCAAAATCGGGCGTCTTCGCCGCATACGCGGCACACGGAGTCATTCCTGTGATTGCCCAGCATTTTCGTGGAGAATTCGACGGGCTGAGGGACGGAGTGCATGTTTTGAGTCCGCAAACCGCAAGAGCGATTGCGCCGGCCGGGCTTGAGGAGTGCTCGCGGGCCGCATGGCGCTGGTACTCGGGACACAGATTGCGCGATCACGCGGCGATCTACGATCGCTGGCTCGCTCGGGCGGATGGGGCGGGGCAAATCGCGGAGTCAGGCGCAGAGCGGGAACATGAATAAGCCTCGCATCCTGCTCTCGCACCCGACCGGCAACCAGAACGTGCGCAATGCTGTGGCCAGCCTTGCCGAGCGCGAGATGCTGGCGGAGTTCTGGACCACGGTGGCGTGGAATGCGCACTCGGGCTGGAACCGGCTGCTGCCGTCCGGGATGCGAACGCTGCTGGAACGGCGCGCGTATCCGGATGTACCCAGAGAGCGCATACGGTGCGTTCCCTCAAGAGAGTTGATTCGCCTGGGCGCCGGGTCGACGCCCTTGAACCGGCTTCTGACCTCCGGCGAGCGGCCGTTCTCGATCATTGGCGTCTACCGGCACTTCGATGGCAAGGTGGCGCGGCGCGTCGGCAGCTTGCGTCCCGATGCGGTGTATGGCTATGAAGGGGGCGCGCTTGAAACCTTTCGCGAGGCCAGGCGGCTGGGCATCAAGACGATTTACGAACAGACCAGCAGCTATTGGTACTGGGTGCGCGATCTGCTGAAGCAGGAAGCCGAGCGCAGCCCGGCATGGCTTGGACTGCTTCCCAACCTCGCCGATTCCGCGGAGCACTTGCGGTGGAAGGATGAAGAGCTTTCCCTGGCGGATACCATTTTTGTCGCCAGCGAACACGTGCGGCGGACGCTGGCGGGCGCTGTTCCCGAGGAAAAAATCCGCGTGGTGCGTTACGGAGCTCCAGAGATCCGCCGTCGCGAGCGGATGGCAACCGATCCGGCGCGGCCGTTACGCGTCCTGTTTGTGGGCGTACTGGTGCAGCACAAGGGAATCGGTTATCTGCTGGATGCGATCGATCGGCTCGGTTCTCAAGTTGAGCTTACGCTGGTAGGAAGACGGTTCCAGCCGCATTCCCGCGTGGATGAAGCCTGCCGCCGCTGGCGCTGGTTCGAGACGCTTTCGCACGGTCAGGTGCTGGATGTGATGATGGAATCGGACGTTCTGGTGCTGCCCTCGCTCGGCGAAGGATTTGGCCTGGTGGTCGCCGAGGCATTGGCCTGCGGCCTGCCGGCGATCATTACGCCCAACGTGGGCGCGAGCGATTTGATCCATGACGGACAGGAGGGTTTTGTGGTGCCCGTTTGTTCCGCGGACGCGATTGCCGAGCGGTTAGAGACGCTCGATCGTGACCGGGAGTTGCTGGCGGCGATGTCGCGCCACGCGCAGGCCACGGCCGCGGGAAACTCCTGGGCGAGTTATCGCGCCAACTTTGCAGAGACATTGGGGGCCGTCGTCGCGTGCCAGTCCTAAGACAAGCTCCGGCAAGACAGCACAGCAAAATGCCTATGCTGAAAAAGCTCTTTTGGGCATATTTTCTGCTGCTGATCTTCGAAGGCGCGCTGCGCAAGTGGATTGTGCCGGGGCTATCGGCGCCCTTGCTGCTGATTCGCGACCCCTTGGGATTGCTGATCCTGATCGAGGCCTTCCGCACTTATAAGTGGCCCGATAAGTGGTCGGGAGTCGCCGGCTTTCTGGCGGTTGCTGTGCTGTCTCTGTGCGCGGTGCAATTGATCGTACTAAGTAACCCGTGGGCCGCGGCACTCTACGGAGTGCGTTCCTATCTTCTGGCCTTTCCCGTGGCCTTTGTCATGGGAGAGAATCTTACCGCCGAGGACCTGCGCAAGTTCGGCCTCTGCACGCTTTGGATTCTGCTGCCGATGACGGCCCTGGAGGTTGCGCAGTACATGGCGCCTCCCAGCTCGTTCCTCAACAAAGGGGCCTACGAGGGCGGCGGTCAACTTTACTATGTCGCGACCCATTCCAGAGCTTCCGGAACTTTCAGTTTTGTCGCCGGACCGACGAATTATGTCCCGTTGGCGGCGGCATTCATCCTATACGGCCTGCTGAACGAGCGGATCGCCAGGAAGTGGCTGCTATGGGCGGCGACCGGAGCGGCATTTCTTTCGATTCCGATGATCGGGGCCCGCACCGTGGTATTCGAACTTGCCGGTGTGGTTGCCTGCATGGGAGTTGCCGCGCTCCTGGGAGCCACCCAGTTAACCAAGGTGTTCAAGATCGCCGCGCCCGTCATGGCAGTGTTTTTGCTGGTCTCGCTGCTGCCGATCTTCTCGAGAGCCGCCCTCTCTTTTGAAGCGCGCTTTACAGAGGCCAACCAGATTGAGGGAGGCAGCGCGCGGCAGGCCGTGGCGAACCGCGCGTTTGTGCCCTTGGAGTATCAGCTTGAAAACGCCGACTACTCAAAGAATCCGGTCGGCATCGGGATGGGCAGGGGCGCTGCGGCAATCTCGAAGCTGATGTCCGGAGAGGTGACGTTCGTAACCGGAGAAGGCGAACTGGGCCGCGTGATGACCGAGCTCGGTCCGATTCCGGGCGTTAGCTTCATGCTGTTTCGGTTGTTGCTCGCCGTATTCCTTCTGGTGCAAGCGCTGGCCGCGGCGCGCAAGCATGAACCGCTCGCCTTGCTGCTGGCTCCTCTGACGGTGACCTCTGTAGTGTTTAGCGTTTGCGAGCAGCCTACGGAACAGGGATTTTTGGTGATCGGCATTGCCTTTACTCTGGCCGCGCTGAAATTGCCCAAACGAAAGACTCTAGCAACGCCTGCCCGGAATCTCCGGCGCATGCCCGTGCGTTACAGCATGAGAAAGCCTGGACAAACAGATCCTGACGCCGGCAATTCTTTTGCGTGAATGCCCTGGACGCTGAGGACAATGCTTCTGTGAATTACGAGAACACGGCGCCTGCCCACCGGCATTCCCTTTCGGTCGGCGTTCTGGTGTTGAATTACAACACGTGGGATCTTGCGCTCCGGGCGCTCGATGCGGCGATTCGCCTGGAGGCCGGCAACGTAACCGAGTACGTGTTGTTCGACGATGGATCGGCTTGCCCGCCGCCCAGGGAGATCGACAGCCGCATCGGGTTGAATCGGGGAGAATCGAATCGCGGCTTTGGGCGCGCATTGCCCGTGGCGTTCGCCGCCATGAAGAGCGATATCGTGGTGCTCTTCGACTCCGATGCGTATCCCTTGACGCCCTTTGCCGCGAAGGTGCGCGAGCATTTCGAACAGGATTCCCGGCTGGGTCAACTGGGGTTTCGCGCCCGGGATGAAAACGGATCGCAGACGGAGTCGTACCTGAACGAACCGACGCAATGGAGCCTGATCCTGGGCCAGGCGCTCTATGCGCGGTTGAGGACGAAGGCGCCCCAGCCCGATCGGTTGTGCGTCATTACCGGCTGCATGGCGACGCGCGCCGTGGCCTACGCCGAGGTGGGCGGATTCGATGCCGAGTTCGATTTCCTCGATGTCGACGTGGACTATAGCATCAGGCTGCGCCGCAGCGGCTGGAAGGTCGAAGTCGATCCCGCGATCGAAGTTTTTCACGTGGGGGGCGGGACGCCCCAGTTGATGCGGCATCGGGTTCTGCACTTCTACAAGAGCCGTTGGCGTCTGCTGCGCAAGCACGGACTGATACCCAGCCCGCGCCTGGCCCGAGTCTTCATCCTGGCCCGGCTCACGTGCGAAAAGGCCATTCTCGAAATCTTCGGCCGCTTTCTGTTTTCCAATGCCGAGGTTCGCGACGACAAGATTCTCGGCCGCAAGGAACTGCTGGCTTACTGCCGCGCCAACTTTCGCTAGCCGGAAACCACGCATGCGGGCCTTACCCAGCTCGTCTGCAGGATACACGTGAGGTACGAGGTGACAGCGTGTTCGATTCGCTAAGAACGCTGATTGTTGAACGACACCGCAGGAGGCCAGATGCGGAAAGGGAGCGGATCAAGCACCGTCTTCTGGAGTTTCAGATTGGACGGTTCGGCTGGCTCATCGATCTGCCGAGTGAAGTCTTCTTCGGCGCCGATTTGAAGGTGCTTGCGACCATTTATGGAACTGACAAGTGGAACAGACACTGGTATGCACAACACTATGAGGATCTGTTTTGTAAAATCCGCCGCAAGCGGATCAACCTTCTCGAAATTGGCATAGGCGGGGATGAGAATCCGAGAAAAGGCGGAAACTCCCTGCGCATGTGGCGCGCCTATTTCCCCAAAGGCCGCATTTTCGGGATCGATATTTGCGATAAGAGCGCTCACGATCGGGGGAGAATCAAAACCTTTTGCGGCAGCCAGGCGGATCCGGAGTTTCTCGACAGCGTTGTGCGCGAAATCGGCGAGGTCGATGTGATCATCGACGACGGCAGCCATATCAACTCACATATGATCTTCACATTTCAGCACCTGTTTCCGCACCTTGCCGCCGGAGGATACTACATCGTGGAAGATACGCAAACGTCTTACTGGCCGGGGTCTTTCGGAGGCAATGAAACCGACCGCAATGACCCGGCGACGGCCATGGGTTACTTCAAGTCGCTTACGGATGGATTGAACTGGCGCGAATTTAAGAACAGCTATACGCCCAATTACTTCGATTTGAATATCGAGTCGATTGCCTTCTATCACAATCTGATTGCCATCAAGAAGAGATTGAGCGAAGGACCCAGGCGGCCACGGGATCAGGCGGCGCCCTGCGCCTGAAAGAGAGCCGGACCACTTTTGCTGCAACGGCGGCTCAGCTAACTCCGAAGGCGGCTCCGCGCAGAAGCCAGCGGGCATCGCGGCGATCCGCCTGCCGTCACATTCACTTTCCGCACCGTGAAGGTATGGTTCGGACGATCGGCAGAGATTACGACGACAACCACGATGAACGTTCTCCTCTGTTCCTATGTCTTTCCTCCCAGTGTCGGCGGGATCGAGACGGTATCGCGCATCCTGGCCGAGCAGTTCAGCCGGCTCGGAGCGACGGTCACGGTGGTTACGCATACGCCGGGCGAGGAGTGCGACGGGGAATATAAAGTCGTCAGGCGGCCTTCGCTCAGGAGACTCCGCGCGTTGGCCCGCGACGCGGACATCGTCTTTCAAAGCAATATCTCGCTGAAGACTCTGCTTCCACTATTTTTCATGCGTAAGCCGATCGTGATTGTCCACCACGGCCGCATCGCGCGCGTCGACGGCAGTCGAGGTTGGCAGGATTATCTGAAGCGCGCACTGCTCTTCCGCTGCTCTAACATCGCCATCAGCCAGATGATCGCGGCGGACCTTCCGGTGAGGTCGGTTTCGATCGCGGACCCGTTTGAGGCGGGCGAATTTGCCGATCGGGTAGATGGAGTGCGCGACAAAGACATCGTGTTTCTTGGGCGGCTGGTCTCCGACAAGGGTTGCGATCTGGCGCTGCGCGCGTTGGCGCTGCTGAAACAGGAGGGACTCGATCCCTCGTTCACGGTGATTGGAGACGGGCCGGAGCTGCGCGGGCTGAAACAATTGGCCTCCGAACTCGGGCTGACCGATCGGGTGGACTTCCTGGGCACGGTCCTGGAGGGCCGCGGCCAGATCGTGGCCCGGCACAAAATCATGGTGGTGCCTTCGATTTGGGAGGAGCCGTTCGGCATAGTCGCTCTCGAGGGAATTGCGGCCGGATGTGCAGTGGTTGCGTCGCAGGGCGGAGGGCTGCCTGAAGCTGTCGGTCCCTGCGGAATTCTCATTCCCAACGGCGATGTTCGGGCGCTGGCCGCCGCACTGAAGGATCTGTTGACGAACGCCTTCTTGCGGGAGCAATTGGTCGCCCGGAGAAGCGAGCATCTCAAAGATTTTCAGCCGGAGTTTGTGGCCAAGCGCTATTTGGAATTCTTTACGTCAGCGATCGAGAAGTGACAGCACGTCCCTGCCGGCGCACTGGGGCGAGGCCTCACGAAGAGTCATGGATGCGGGTCCTAATTTTAAGCATTAACTACTGGCCTGAGGTCACGGGCATTGGCGCCTTCACGACGTACCGCGCGGAGCACCTGGCCGACGCGGGTCACGACGTGGAGGTGTGCACGACTTTTCCGTACTATCCGGCCTGGAAGGTTCCGGCGGAGTACGCGGGAAGGTTCGGGCTGACCGAAGAGCGCAACGGAGTGCGCATTGTTCGCAGCCGCGCTTATATTCCCAATCCTGTCACGTCGATCAAACGCATTCTGTTCGAGGCCAGTTTCGTCCTCGGAGTAACGCTGCGCGGGTTGCTGCGCAAGCGGCCGGACGTGCTGTTGGTGGTTTCTCCGCCGCTGGGCCTGGCGGCGCCGGCGATTCTGCTCAGCCGCCTGTGGGGCGTGCCGTACGTCTTCGACGTGGAAGATTTGCAACCCGACTCAGCCGCGGATCTGAACATGCTTCCCCGATGGGCGGTGAGGCTTCTCTATAAAGTGGAGAGCGCAGCATACCGCCATGCGCGCCTGGTTACCACACTCACGCCGAGCATGAGGCAGCGGATCGTCGCCAAGGGGCTGAGCGAAGACAAAGTGGAGCTGCTGGAGCCGCGCATGGACGAGTCGCTGATCAATTTGCCGGCGGCGGAAGGCGACGCATTCCGCCGCAAGTACGATCTGGGAGACAAGTTCCTGGTCACGCACAGCGGCAACATGGGCGTGAAGCAGGGGCTGGATGTGATTGTCGATGCCGCGGCGCTCGGCCGCGCGGACGATTCCCTGCTCTTCCTGTGCGTGGGAGATGGCGCGGATTGCGAACGCATCAAGCGCCGCGCCGCCGATCTCGATCTCGGCAACGTGCGGTTTCTGCCGCTGCTCGATGCCGAGGATTTTCGCGGCTTGATGGCGGCCAGCGGCATTTGCCTGGTGACGCAGCAGCAGTCGGTCTCGGAGATCGCTTTTCCGTCGAAGATTGTCACCTATCTTGCCGCGGGACGTCCGGTCATTGCCTCGGTAAATCCCCAGTGCGAGGTCACGCGTGTGATGCGTGAATCGGGGGCGGGAACGGTTGTGGCGTCGGAAGATCCTGCGGCGCTTCGCGATGCCATTCGCGCGCTGCGGCGCGGAGATTTGCGCAAGGCCGGCGAGAATGCGCGAGAATATGCATGTGCGCGGTGGTCGTCGGCGCGCGTTCTGGGTGAGTTGGAACGATGCCTCACGGCGGCTCAAGATCCTGCCATGAGATCGTTGGCCGCAAAAGGATTGAAACCATGAACAGCGCGAAGCAAAGATGCCGGCTTTCGATCGCAGTGTTCGCGGCGGTTCTGCTGCCCGGCCTGGCGAGCGCGCAAACCCAGCCGGCCGGAGCCCAGCAAAATGCAACGCCGCAACCCGGCGCGACGGCCAACTCGCCCGCGGCGAACCCATCGCCGGAAGGCAGCGGAGCATCGAGCTGGTCGGCGGGGCGAGGCAGTTTTGGCGCGCAAAATGCGATGCCCGGAGCAAGCAAAGGCGCGGAGGGGTCAACCAGCGGCGGCGCGGCCAGCTCCGGCTCTTCAAGCTGGGTTGCAGGAAGCGGAAGTTTCGGATGGAGAGCGCAACCCGGCGGAATCTGGCGCGAGGGATCGGGATTCTCTGCAACCATGCACGGCAAATCGACGAGCAAACCGGCGAACGGGGCGTATGCTCCCTCCGCATCGCTGAACTTTACGGGCCTGACCGGGGCATTCGCGATCAAGCCCATCCGTACGCCGCCCGCTCATGCCGCGGTCTCGCACGCATCGCCCGGCGCGCATGCCGGCGGCGGAACGCGCTTGGGCGGATCGAGCGGGGCATCGAGAGCTTCCCGCGGCGGTACCTTGGGACGCACCAATACGAAGCGGGCCGCCACGGGTCTTCGCAGTCGAACCAGCACACGGAGCCGAGGCAGGACAAGCATTGGCACAGGAACAAAGCCTTCCGGGTTCGGATCGACGACGCCGGCTTCGTCCGTCTTCAAGCCCTCAACCAGGAATTCAAGTGAAGGCGCGTCTGACTTGGAAACTGCACCAATAGCGCCGCCGCAGTGATTCTATGCGTCGCTATTCCGCATGAGTTTGACGACGAGCGATTCTTTCGGTTCTGGCAGCGAGCGTCTTTGCCCTCATGCGGGGCATTTCATTCTGGGGATGAATGGTCCAGTGTTTCCTGCGCCAAGTGTGCCGCGTGGCGCTGCTCCCAGATCTTGGCGTCCACGAGAAAACGGAACCAGAAGGTTTGCAGCACCCAGAAGATGAGTCCTTCGGTACCGTCGAGGAAGCCAAGCCGGAAGAAGTAGCGGTAGACAAACAAAGCAAAAGGACGCACGAACAGCGGCATGTGGTCGTATTTTTGGCGGAGATATCGTTTGCGCTGGGCGGGATTGCCGCGGGCGTCGGGTTTGAGGCGGCCTGATGTCTCCCGGCTGTTCAACTCCGCCACTTCGCCGTCGGCCCAGCGATTGTGCCGCGCGATCCACTCCGTGAGCGGCATGCGGATGTCGTCGATCATCGCGCCTTGTAACTGGCCGCTGCTGCCGCTCGTGAGCAGATAATGCTGGTCGTACTTGCGGTCTTCGCAGCGTCCGGCGCCGCTCTGAAAAAGGCGCAGATGCCAGGTTGGGCTCATGCCCCCATGGCGCAGGACCCGGCCGAGGAAGCGAAGATAGCGGGGCAGGAAGTATCCGGAGTGCTCGGGCTCATCGGGAAGCGCGAGAATGGCGGCAACGAGCTGGTCGTCCATCAACTCATCGGCGTCCAGATGCAGTTGCCACGGCCTGGAGATCGGCAGGTTGTCGATGGCCCAATTGCGCTGCGCGCCGTAATGCTCGAATGCGTGCTGGACGACGGTGGCCCCAAAGCTGCGCGCCAGCTCTACGGTTCCCTCCTTGCTGAAAGAGTCGACGACGAAGATCTCGTCGGAAACGCGTTTGGCGCTGGCCAGCGTCGCGCCGAGCGTATCCTCCGAGTTGAACGACAAAAGGATAACGGTTGGCCGCATAACAACGATGGTAGCGCAAGAGCGCGCCGCGAGCTTCACTCCACTCGAACCAGGAAGAGTCATTGTTCGATGAAGCATCGACACTACATGAGAGCCCGATGAAGGTCCTGCTGGTAGGGAACTACGAATTTGATGGCTCGACAAGCATGCGGATCTGGGCCGCTGCGCTCGATCGCGAACTGCGTCAGGTTGGCATCGATGTGCAGTCGATCGCTCCGCGGCCGGTGCTGGGAAGGCTGAAGCCCTCCGCTCACGGAATTGGCAAGTGGCTGGGGTACATCGACCGCTTTGTGCTCTTCCCGAGCGCCTTGCGCGCCGCGGCCGCTGGGGCGGACATTGTGCATCTCTGCGATCAGGGCGGTGCGATGTACGCGCCGATGATCCATGGGAAGCCGGTCGTTGCCACGTGCCACGACATGATTGCGGTGCGCGCCGCGCGCGGCGAACTGCCGGAGCTGCGGTCTTCGCGCTTGGGAAAGTTCTTGCAGCGCTGGATCTGTTTCGGGCTGCGAAGCGCTACGCGCGTCTCCTGTGTTTCCCGCGCGACATTGGACGATGCGAGCAGGATTCTGAAGACCAGCGCGAATCTTTGCGTCGTTCTGAACGGCCTGAACTACCCGTTTCAGCCTCTCGCGCCCGGTGAAGTAGATCGGAGGCTCGCGCATCTGGACGGAAATCGCGCGCCGTTCGTTCTTCACCTTGGCTCGAACCTGGCCTACAAGAACCGCGAGGGCGTGCTGAGAGTCTTTGCCAGGGCATCGGCGGGGACAAATCTGCGGTTGCTGATTGCCGGTGAGGCGCTCGACCGGAATCTCGCCCGGCTGGCGCGCGCGCTCGAGATTGAGGACCGCGTGGTTCAAGTCGTAACTCCGGATGTCGCCACGATCGAGGCGCTCTACAATCGCGCCGTCTGCCTGCTCTTTCCTTCGCGCTATGAAGGCTTCGGATGGCCGCCGATCGAGGCGCAGGCCTGCGGCTGCCCGGTGGTTGCCAGCGATATTCCTCCCTTCGCTGAGACGCTGGGGCAATCGGCGGTTCTCAAGCCGGTGGAGGATGAGGCTGGCATGGCCGATGCCGTTCGCATGATCGTCTCCGACGAAAACTTCCGCGGGCAGCTTCGGCAGAGTGGATTCGAGAATGTCCGCACAAGATTTCAAACCGCGCGCATGATCGGCGAATACGTGTCGCTTTATCGGGAAGTTACCCACAAAGGTTAGAAGCTCGCGATGGGAGTGAACTAGCTATGAAAGTCTATCTTGGGGCGCTGCTTGAGACCGACCAGGTGGATATCTTAAAGGAGCATGCCTCATTCTCGAAAAGCCACGAGCTTGTATCCGGCCCATCCGGGGCGGAACTTATTTTGGTCCTCGGCGCATCGGCGCGCGAACCGCGGCAATTGCTGGATCACGAACTCTACAAGTCTTACCAGGATCGGTGCGTGATCTATACAGAGGAGGACGACTATCTGCCTCTTCTTCCCACCGTGCACACCAATGCCAAGATCGGCCTGCACACCCGCATCGGCCGCGTGTTCAACTACGCGCATATCTCCCGCAACGGGCGGCATCGGAATCGCTTTGTTGGCGAGGCGATAACTGAGACGCCCATTGGAAACACGCCGCAAAAGCGGTACTTGTTCAGTTTTCTGGGTGGATCGACATCCATCCTCCGGAAGCGTCTTTTCAATCTGAAATTCAACCGCGACGATGTGCTGATTGAGAACACCTCGGCATACTGGCATTGGGACAATTCGCAACCCGACCGTGAAGCGCGGCAGCGCCGCTATGCCGACACGCTTGCAGCCTCGCACTTTGCGCTCTGCCCGCGCGGAGCGGGCGCGGGCAGCAGCCGCTTTTTCGAAGTGATGGCGGCCGGCGTGGCCCCGGTGCTCTTGTCGGACGCGTATGCATTGACGCCCGGACCGGCGTGGGACCAGTTTCTCATCCGCGTGCGTGAGCGCGATATCGCCCGGCTGCCGGCGATTCTCGAGCCGCACCTTGACAGCGCGGCCGAACGGGGACGATTGGCTCGCCGGGCATTCGACGAGTTCTTTGCTGTCGATCATGAGTTTGATTGCATCGTCGACCTCGCCGCGCGCGCGTTGCGGCATGCGCCGCCGGCCGAAGAATATTTCCGGCGGCGGCAGATGGCCATGTTCCGCCAATTTGAGCGCAAGCGCAAGGCGCGCGCCGCGTTGCGCTCCCTGGCTCTGGGAACACTCAAAGCACTGCATCTGAAAAACCCGTATCAGATGAATCGATAAGTGTGCACAGCGGCGGGATACAGTGCGTACATCTAGGGCCAGGTGACGGAAAGGGGGTCTGCACATGCCGGCTGTATCGATCGTCACGACGACATTCAATCGTACGGGATATCTTAAGCAGGCGATCCAGTCGGTGATCTCCCAGACCTTTACCGATTTCGAGTTATTGGTCTGTGACGATGGAGGACTCGAGGAGACGAAGCGGCTCTGCGAAAGCTTTCACGACCAGCGCATTCTGCACACTGTGAATCCGGCCAGACTTGGCATTGCCATGAATACCTATGCCGGTATCCTGCGGGCCCACTGCGATGTGATCGCGTTCTTGAATGACGACGATCGATGGACAAGTACGTTTCTGGTTAAGTGCGCAGCGCCCCTTCTCGACGATCCCGAAGTGGTTTTGACATTTAGCGACCACTGGCTCATCGATTCACGCGGAACCCGTCTCCTGGATGCTACAGAGGCCAATACACGCGCGTATGGCCGCGAAGGTCTCGCCGCGGGTCCAGTTGACGATCCGGTGAGACTTATGGTGCGGCTTTCCATTCCGCTTGCCATGGCTTCCGTGTTTCGCAAATCCAAGGTCGACTGGAGCAAGTACACGAAAAGGGTGGAGGGCGCCTACGATAGTTATATTGCGTACTCGCTTCTGCGCAATCATGGGAATGTTATTTACGTTCCGGAACGTCTTACCGAGTACAGAACTCACGGCGGAGGAGCGAGCGCGGAGTTTCACCGCCGCACCACTGAGGGTCTTGCCTATGTTCACAGTCTGATTCTTGAGGATCCAGCGTACAAATACATTGCGAATGACATTCGCGGCACATATCGTGGCCTTGAGAGGCATCTGGTGAAGCTAAGTCTTTCTAAGTGCGATATTCCATCCACTGTTAAGCACGGTGCGCGGCTGCTGCGGCATGGCTTGATCTAAGCCGCATCGGAATGCCGCAGATGAAGGAGACAAATCCATTCGAATCACGGATCACATCGACTCCGCGAAGGCGTTTTTCCTGCCGAAATTCCATCGCATCGCGGAATTCCTGGTATCTCAGGGAATCATCACCATGGGCAATATGCTCTATGGTTTTCTTTGCATACGCTTACTCCCGATTGGAGACTATGCGAAGTTTGTCGTGGTTTTCTCGATCCAGGCCTCTCTCATGATCCTGCTGGACGTCGGCATCTCCGGGACGCTCATTCCGCTGGTCGGCGAACGCATTGAAGACAGGCGATTGATCGCCGATTATCTGGCTTCCTTAAGGCAAATCGCGCACTGGCTCTTTGCCATTGCAGCTCCGATCGCCAGCGTTGGTTACCCGCTCCTTGTCCGTAACCGGCATTGGAGCTGGCAGACGGTTACCGCAATGGTCGTGATCGTGCTGGTCTCCGCGTGGTTTGCGCGGGTCGGGTCGGCCTATGGCGCCGTGCTTCTCCTTCGCCGCGACCGCCAGCACTGGTACCGGGCCCAAATGGCCACCAGCTTTGGCGCGCTGGCGCTGCTTGCCGTTTTTGTACTCTTCCACTGGCTTGGCGCATTCCAGGCCATCCTGATCAACGTGGGGCGCGTAATCGCCATAGCGCTGATTTATTGCCTCCGGGCCCAGAAACTTCTCGGCGTAAGAGGCGTCCCTTCGAAGGGAAAACGCGCGGCCATCGTGCACCTCTGTCTGCCGACGGTCCCAAGCGTCATCTACTACGCGCTGGGAGGGCAGATCTCGGTTTTTCTCATCACCTACTTCGGGCGCACTTCCGCCGTTGCGTCTGTGGGCGCGCTGAGCCGGCTGGGACAGATCTTTGGTTTGCTCACACCGATCAACGGGATTCTTGTCGAACCCTATTTCGCAAGATTGCCTCGGGTGCACCTCAAAAGCCATTACCTCATGGCCCTTGCTGCGGCCGGCGCGTGCGGCGCCGGTTTGGTTGCATTGGCGCGCGTTTTTCCCGGAATCTTTCTTTGGGTTCTCGGTCCAAAATATGCAGGCTTGCAAACCGAAGTCGTGTTAATCATGGTCTCGGGAGCCATCGCGCTCGTCACAGGCCTCGTGGCGACGATCAACGGTTCGCGCAGGTTCATTTTCTACTCGTTTGTCCTGGCAGACATTATCCTTACCTTGATCCTGCAGGCGATCTATATCTGGAAGGTCGATTTGAGCACGGTGAAAGCGGTGCTTTGGTTCAACATTTTCACCATGTTTCCAACCCTCGCGACCGGGGCTATTACTGCTTTCTATGGATTCGCCCGCGGAGGGCGACGGATCGCGGAAAGTCACTACGCTCCTGAACCAACGGAGATACCGGATATCTGACGTAACACAGGGATGAGCGGGCGCGCGATTAAGTCAATGTCAGGAATTGTTCGTCCTTGTATAGAACCGGTTGGGCAACAAACATTATCCACGTCTCTGAGAGGAAGGAGTTCCTCATTGTGGATCTTGCCAAGCGACCTTACGTTCGCACGGCGCAATGGCAAATAGGACGATGGCAATGATCTCTTTGCGTAAATACCGGGTGCATCTGCGCAATCGGAAGTTATGGCTTCGCGCTTTCTTAATCGGGCTGACGCTCGTCCTGATTGGCCACGTCGTAATCCAGACGGTTGGCGATCTTGATACTTATCCCGGCATCGACCTGCGTGCCAAGGTGGTCGGCGCGAGGCTCTTGCTTCGCGGAATGAATCCTTACTACGACTTTCGCCACGAGCTTCACCCGGATCATCTCCGAATACTGAATGCCGATACGTACTCGCCGGCGTTATTACTTTTTTATACTCCTCTCTGCGAGCTAAGCTGGAAGGTACAACGCGTCGCATACTTTCTTGTCGATTGGGTAGCTATGCTGCTCTGTTATGTGCTTTTGGCGCGCGTGTTTCCCAAGCGGGCGCCATGCACTGCGCTGTGGGCAGCCTTTGTTTTGCTTTTTATTGCCGGGTTTGGGTTTCGCTTTCATCTCGAGCGGGGCCAATACTATGTCGAATTGGCGCTTCTGACTGCCGCGGCCTCGGTCTGCTTGTTTCGGAAATTCGACGCATGGTTTCACGCCTTTCCCCTGGCGCTCCTGGTCTTGCTGCGGCCAACGTACGCAATCTGCATCGTGTGCGTTTTTCTCTTGCGCCGGGTGCGGCATGCCGCGTACGCCGCTTGTCTTTGCGTGCTCTTGTTTGCCGCGACGCTCCCTCTAGTGGGTCTTGGCGATTGGAGGAGCTACGTTGCCTCAATTCGAGCCAATGAGCACGAAGCACTGGATGCAGCCTATGTACCGGCTCCCAGGCCATCTGGTGCGATGGGCAACGAAGTGGCCGAAGGAATCGATTTCTCGAAATCGATGGCCGGTCCTGGGTACCTGGCGGATCGAACGCTCATTGGATTGGCGCGGAGCTCGGTAAGCCCTGAACTGGCGCGGCTGCTGCATCGCATTGCTCCTTCAGAGCACAGCTTCGAGCAGCTCAACACGCTTTGCCTTCTGCTGATGCTCGGTTTCGATTTAACCGTGATGGTTGGCCTTTCGCGAGGCCCCGCAGCGGGCCTGATCCCCATCGCATTTGTATTTCTGGCGCCATTGAATCTCGAGCTCTTTGCGCCGCAACGTTACGGCTACTGCGACGTGACGCTTTTCGCGCCGCTGTTGTTGATCCTGGCGGCGGCCCTGGAGCGACGCAAGTGCGGCGGCTGGGCGCTCTACGGAGTGATTCTTGCGGCCGGCTTCGCGCTTCCCTGGCTGGCTTTTCACTTTGACGCCCATGTGCAGTTGGTCAGCTTCTTGCAGTATGTGGGGATTCTTGCAGTTCTTAATGCTGTCTGTATCGTGAAAGCGTGCAAGCGTCGGCTTTTTCAGGACCCGTGCAGCGCTGGCTGAGGAGAAGACCGGAGAGTGCTCTGTCGCACCTGAAGATCCATAACTGAACGGCGCAGGCGTTGATTGTGGATGAGGAGTTTCTCGACAGCCGCCGCGGCCGCCTTTTTGGGCATTAGCGAGGTCGATTAGCCGGGCACCGACAGGCGAAAGGAAGAAAAGTTTGAAGATGCCGTCCCCAACATTGGCGGAGTTACCCAAACCCCCCGCGAACAAGACGGGTTGGCCGTGGACCGAAGAGTCGGAGCGTGTCCCAGATTCGATGCCTGACGGAAAGCCATGGCCTAAGGTAAGTGTCGTAACTCCGCATCTCAATCAGCGTCCATTTATCGAAGAGACGATCCGCTCTATATTGCTGCAAGGCTATCCAGATATCGAGCACATTGTCATTGACGGCGGCTCGACCGACGGCAGTCTCGAGCTGATTGAGCAGTATTCGCCGTGGGTGAAGTGCGTCGTTCAAAAGGGGGAAGGACAATCTGCAGCCGTGAACCGTGGATTCACGCTCGCCGCCGGAGACTTGATCGGCTGGCAGAATTCCGACGACTTCTATGGGCCCAATTGTTTTCGCCAAGCTGCGCTGGCCGCTGCACAGCATCCCGATTGCGCGATATTCAACGGAATGGTCCGCGGATTTCAGGGGCAGGATAGCCGGCCGCCGTGGATTTTTGAGAATTGCAACGAGTTCTCGCAAGAGAAGCTGCTCAAAGAAGTCTGCGTCATGAATCAGAGCATGTTCTTTCGGCGCAAGGTTTTCGATAAGGGCGTGTTTCTAAAGGACGATTTGCATTTCGCCATGGACCAGGAGTTCTTCTGGCGTCTGTCGCTCGAGGGGTTTCTCTATCTTTTGGTCCCGTCGATGATCGGCTACTACCGGCAGCACGAGAATGCCAAGAGTACCTCGTACAACGTCCGCGCCGACTTGGAGCCCTATGCAATCCTCCGCGGTCTCTGCAGAGACAGGCGGCTCGATCGCCGTTTGCGCTTAAGAGCACGGGAACAGTTGAGGGCCAGGTTTATGAACTCATTCTTCCATGCGCGGCGAACCCTGCTCAAGAAGCTTGCCCTGGAGCTTATACTCCCGATCTGAGTAACTCTTGCCAGCTGCTGCCTTTGTGGGTGGACCACACTTGACAGACGGCTGGCGCGATGATCTGGAATGAAGGGATGAAGCGAGCGAATATGTCACGCCCGGCGCGGAAAATGAGAGGGGAGCGCGAGCTTGAACCGCATTCTTAGCAAAATAACCACGAAGCCTGTCTGGTGGTGGGAGCGAAAGCGAAGTTATCCGATTCGGTCGCGCTACGATCGATTGCCTCCTCTTCCTGTGAAACACGGGGCAAGACGATTCGTCGTGCTCACGACTCCCGACACACTGAGCGACGCGCTTTGGGCGGCGTGGAGTTGGTATCGCTTTCTACGCGATGAGGATTGCAAACTGCAAATCGCCGTGGACGGAGCGATTTCCAAAGCCCAAATAGCAGCCGCCCGTCAACTGTTTCCCGGAGTTTCGATTGATTCAGCCCAGTGGGCGTGCCAATACGTACGTGCGAGAGTGCCAGGGCTGCAAACCTTTTTCGACAATCATCCCACGGGCAGGAAGCTTGCTTTGATCCTCGCACTGTCCGATCGAGCTCCGGTTGTCTATTCGGATTACGATGTGCTTGCATTTAGCCGGCCAAATGAGCTGCTCGCCTCGATGGAACGGAATGTGCCGTGTTACTTTGCCGAAGAGGTGGATGGAACGCGAGACGCACAAATCGCCGAAAGGGCGAAACAGCTTGGCCTGGATTACCTACCAAAGTTTAATTGCGGATTCTTGTATATTCCTCAAGGCGCGCTGTCGATCGGATTGGCGGGTCAGATTTTGGCGACCTGGCGGGCGCCCGGCGAGTCTTGGTTTGCAGAGCAGACCGTCCTGAGCTTTATGCTGCGGCAATTACGTGCGGAGGCGCTTCCGCCAAGCCGCTACGTGATTAGTATTTGCCGCCAGTTCTACTGGGAAACGGACGTGGACTATACGCAGATCGCCGCGAGGCATTTTACGACTCCAGTGCGGCACGTGATGTATAAGTACGGCATGCCGATCATACTTGAGCAAAGTAAAGGGTACCTCAGCGAGAGGCGATCCGGGACGAACGAATGCCCGTGAAGACCCTGTCAGAAGCCGCGAGACGATGATCACCAACAAGGACCTTAAGCATGAGTGAAACTGGCGCTGCACAAGGAATACCTGTTAACGATGCTGCAATTTGCACGCTTTTCGAAGGCGATTACCACCTTGGTCTGGCAGCTTTCGTCAATTCTCTGGTGCGGGCCGGTTACAGAGGGAGCGTGTGGGCTGGATATCGCGGGGCGCTGCCTCCCTGGACCGGCCAGCTCAAGCGCATCCAGGGCGCCACTGCCGATGAGTTTCGAGTTACAGATGATGTTCGAATTGTATTTGTGAGGTTGACCACTGACGTTCATCTCACGAATTACAAGCCAGAGTTTATGCTGACTCTGCTTAAGAATGAAGCGCGCGAATGCAGTTATCTCTGGTATTTCGATCCGGATATCTTCGTGCTGACGAGTTGGTCCTACTTTCGCAACTGGCAGAAGTACGGAGTTGCGTTATGCCAGGAAGTCGTGGACAATATACTTCCGGCAGACGCTCCGCTGCGTAAGCAATGGATGGAACTTGCAGAAGGGATAGGCTATAGAGATCCGCGGCCGGTGAATCATTACCATAATGCGGGGATGGTCGGAGTTCCGGCCGAGCACAGAGAGTTTCTAGAGGAATGGAAGAGGCTGATCGAGCTGGAGGAATCCCTGGGTTACGACCTGAGATACACAGGTCACGGAAGCAGGGAAATGCCCTTCAACATGAGCGACCAGGACGCGCTGAACATTGCTATCATGTACACCAAGTCTCCACTTACCAGTCTCGGCCCGCAAGGGATGGGCTTCATCTTTGGCGCATCGATGGCGATGTACCATGCAGTAGGTGAGAAGCCATGGAGGGGATCGTTTCTGCTGCGAGCACTTCGAGGCATGCCACCATCCGGGGCGATGAAATACTTCCTTACACAGGTTGACGCGCCAATTCGGGCTTACTCACCGATCGAATTGTGGGCAAAGCGCCTGGCGTGTTCGCTGGCCACCTTGATTGGGCGCTTTTATCGCCGCTCTTAATCAGCCGCCAATCAGCTCCTGAAGGCGTGCCCTTTTGAATGTCGTGTCTTCAAGAACGGCTTATTAACGTCGCAATGCGTTTGCCGGCCGCGATAAACTAATGCGTGCCACAACACATCCAGGCGGTCAATCCCTGGTCGATGAAGGAATGATCTATGACGAAAGTCGCATTAGTCACAGGCGTCACGGGACAGGACGGCGCCTATCTATCGGAACTCCTGCTGAGCAAGGGTTATATTGTGCACGGCATCAAGCGCCGGTCCTCGTCGTTCAATTCGGCGCGCATCGACCACATGTACCAGGACCCGCACGCGCCCGATGCGCGTTTTCAGATTCACTACGGAGACATGACCGACTCGACGAATCTGATCCGCATCATTCAGTTGGTGCAGCCGGATGAGATTTACAATCTCGCCGCGCAAAGCCATGTGCAGGTGAGTTTTGAGACCGCCGAATACACGGCGAATGCCGATGCCATCGGGACGCTGCGCATCCTGGAGGCGATCAGGATTCTGGATCTCGTGAAGAAGACGCGGTTCTATCAGGCGTCCACATCGGAGCTATTTGGAAAGGCGCAGGAAGTCCCGCAGAAGGAGACCACACCCTTCTATCCGCGGAGCCCGTACGGGGTGGCGAAACTCTACGCCTACTGGATCACGGTGAACTATCGCGAGGCGTACGGCATGCACGCTTCGAATGGGATCCTGTTCAATCACGAGAGCCCGGTTCGCGGCGAGACGTTTGTGACCCGCAAGATCACCCGGGCCGTGGCGGCGATTCATCTGGGCGTGCAAAAGGTGTTGTACATTGGCAACCTGGACGCCAGGCGCGACTGGGGCCATGCGCGGGACTACGTGGAGGGCATGTGGCGGATCGTGCAGCAGGCGGAGCCGGACGACTACGTTTTGGCCACGGGCGAGACGCACAGCGTGCGCGAGATGGTGGAGCTTGCCTTCTCCAAGGTGGGACGCACGATCGATTGGCGCGGCCAAGGCATCGACGAGACTGGAAGCGACGCGGCCACGGGCGAGACGCTGGTGAAGATCGACCGCCGGTACTTCCGGCCGACGGAGGTGGACCTGCTGCTGGGCGATCCCTCCAAGGCGCGCTGCGTGCTGGGATGGCAGCATAAGGTGACCTTCGCTGAACTGGTTGCGGAGATGGTGGAGTCGGATCTGAAGGCCGTGGCCCGGGAATCCAATCGAGAGCATGGCCATGAGTAGTTTCGATTTGAGCAGAAAGCGGGTCTGGGTGGCCGGCCACCGCGGCATGGCGGGGGCGGCGATTGCGCGGCGGCTGGAGCGCGAGCCTTGCGAGATCGTCACCGCGGCGCGCAGCGAGCTCGATCTTCTGCGCCAGGCGGACGTTCATGCGTGGGTTGCGGACCAGAAGATCGACGCGGTGTTTCTTGCCGCCGCAACCGTGGGCGGCATTATGGCCAACACCACACGGCCCGCGGAGTTTCTCTACGAGAACCTGACGATTGAGACTAACGTGATTCACGCGGCAAAGAGCGCCGGCGTGAAGAAGCTCTTGTTTCTGGGCTCGTCGTGCATCTATCCGCGCATGGCGGAGCAGCCGATGAAGGAAGAAACGCTGCTTACCGGTGCGCTCGAACCCACCAACGAGTGGTACGCCATCGCCAAGATCGCCGGGATTAAACTATGCGCGGCGTACCGCAGGCAATACGGATGCGATTTTGTCTCCGTGATGCCGACGAATCTCTACGGGCCGGGCGACCGCTACGATGCCGAGAACGGCCACGTTGTGGCGGCGCTGATCATGAAGATACACGCCGCCCGGATGTCGAACAGCCCTACGGTGGAGCTGTGGGGCAGCGGAACCCCGAAGCGTGAGTTCCTGTTCACCGAAGACTTGGCCGACGCATGCGTCTTCGTGATGAAGAATTACTCTGAGGAGCTTTTTCTGAATGTCGGCACCGGGCGCGACATGACGATTCTGGAACTGGCGGAGAGCATTGCACGAGTCGCCGGCTGGAAGGGCACACTTACGTTTGACCGATCGAAGCCCGACGGCATGCCCCGCAAAGTGATGAATGTGAGCCGTCTGCGGGATCTGGGCTGGAGCGCGCAAACCCCATTCGACGAGGGGATCAGGCAGGCTTACGATTGGTATGTAGCGAGCGTGGCGAACCGCGCGGCATGAGCGCCTGAAGATTTGGACTCACGGCCATAAGATCGGGTGAATATTTGTGGAGACCGTAACTTTGCGAAATAGTGTGGAAGATAGATGAGCGCAACCATTCCCCAACGCGAGCACACAGTGCACCACATTGCCGGAGGCGCCGAAGAAAATCCTTATCATCGTCCGTCCTTCAGTTTGAAGCACCGGCTGATGCGCCTGATGTGGCAGGTGACGTATGTGCTGTTCTATCGCACGTCGCCGTCGCCGCTGCACGCGTGGCGCGCGATGCTGTTGCGGATTTTCGGCGCCAAGCTGGGCCCGGGTTGCCATTTCTATCCCAGTGGAAAAGTCTGGGCGCCGTGGAACCTGACCTGCGAAGACTGTTGCACTCTTGCCGATGGAGCTGAGATCTACAATCCTTCCCCTTTCTATTTAGAGTCCCACTGTGTCATTTCGCAGCATGCGTATATCTGCGGCGCGACGCACGATTACAACCATCCGGACTTCCCCATGATCTCGTACCCCATGCGCCTGGGGGCATATTCGTGGATCTGCGCGCGAGCTTCGGTGTCGCCGGGCGTAAATGTGGGAGCGGGCGCCGTGCTGGGGCTGGGCTCGGTAGCCAACCGGGACCTGGAACCATGGACGGTGTACAGCGGAGCGCCGGCGGTCGGGGTCAAAACGCGCGTCAAGAGCGGTCCCGCGGCCCGCGTCGAAGGCTGATTGCAACGGCGGCCGGAGCCACCTTTTTGCAGGATTCGAACTTCGCAAAGCGTCCGGCACCTGCGCGCATTTGGGACATCACGAAGAAAATAGAGAGCATAAACCTCAATTCCGGCTGCGGGTTCGCGCACGCCGGCAACATCACAAGGGAAGTTGAATGAAGGAAGCGATGAACAAGAACAAACCACGGTTTGCGGCCGCCTTTGCGACCTTCACGATGGCAATAACGCTCGCGATCTGCGCCGGGACCCTTCGGCTTGCGGCCCAGCAGCCTGGCGCCTCCAATGCCGCGGCATTGAACGGCGCCGGCGCAAGCGTTCCAGACCGCACGTGCGAGCCTTCGAAGCTAGGCTCGCCCTATCTCCCGGTCGATAGCTGGGCCTACCCGGCCATGCTGCGGCTTTATTCACTGGGATATGTGGACCAGGTGTTTATCGGGCTCCGGCCATGGACGCGCTCGAGCGTGATTCACATGCTGGAGAACACCGGCGAGCTGCTCGAAGACAGCGAGGACGAGGGCGATTCTGCCGCCGGCGAGGCGCGCGCGATCTACGACGCGCTCAATCGGGAGCTGCACCAAGACATGGAGGGTCCGTGCGGACCGCACCAGGGAAGCACGCGCATCGAGTCGGTGTACAGCCTGGCGCGCGCCATCAGCGGCACGCCGCTCGACGACAGCTTTCATCTCGGACAGACCATTGTGAACGACTACGGCCGCCCCTACGAAAACGGATTCAACAACTACTCCGGCATCAGCGGCTACGCGACCGCGGGACGATTCACGCTCTATGCGCGCGGGGAGTTTCAGGGTGCGCCCTCGGCCACGGGCTACTCCGCAACTTTGGCGCAGGCGCTGTCGAACATCGACGATACCAGTTACTTCGTCCCGTCGAGCGTGTCGCCTTACGGCCCGACCACGGCAGTATTCAACCAAACCACCATTCCCCAAGGGCCCATCGCCACCGCGACTCAGGGACGGCTTCTCGAGGCATATCTCTCCTATCAAATTCTGGATCACGTGGTTTCCTTCGGCAAACAGGACCAGTGGCTGGGACCTGCCCAGGGCGCGAGCATGGCGTTTTCCAATAACGCGCAGAACTTCTACGCGTTCGAGATTAATCGCATCGAGCCGCTGAATGTTCCCGTGCTCTCGCGGCTCACCGGGCCCTTCCGCTACGAGTTTTTGGTGGGCGCGTTGCGCGGCCACACGGAGATGCCGAATCCGGCGTACGAAAGCAATCCCTCATCCGGCGCGGATAACGTCATCAATCCCGGCGACCCCTGGGTACACGTGGAGAAGGTGAGCTTCAAGCCTTACAGGGATCTGGAATTCGGTTTTGAGCGCACCGCGATGTTTGGCGGCGAGGGCCACCAGGGGGTCAGCTTGCACGCGTTTCTGCGCAGCTTCTTCAGTCTCAGCGCGGGAAACAGCACGCAAAAAGGCAATACCACCGATCCCGGCGCGCGTTTCGGAGCCTTCGATTTTTCCTGGCGGCTGCCTTACCTGCGCAAATGGCTTACGCTCTACTCCGACTCCGAGGTACATGACGACATTTCGCCCATCGACGCGCCGCGCCGCGCCGCAGTGCGTCCGGGAATCTATCTCTCGCACGTGCCCGGAGTTCCCAAGCTCGATGTGCGCGTGGAAGGAGCTTCCACCGATCCGCCCACCAATCGCAGCACGGGCGGACAGTTCATGTACTTTGAGGAGATTGAGAAGCAGGGTTACACCAACCAGGGGCAACTCTTCGGCGACTGGATCGGCCGCGAAGACAAAGGCGGCCAGGCCTGGATCACGTATCACTTGAGCGGCAACGAGTGGCTGCAGGTGAGTGCGCGCAGCCAGAAGGCGGTCAATAATTTCATTCCCAACGGCACGACGTTGAACGACATCGCGTTTCAAGCCGTGAAGCGGATCGGCAAGGATTTCGAGATCGACGGCAACTTTGCCGTGGAGCACTACAAGGCGCCGATCTATCTGCCAGCGGAACAGACCGTAACCACTACCAACATTCAGCTCACGTGGTTTCCCCAGCGCAAGGCCAGCTTTTAGGAACGATCTAGTTTTTAGGGATGATCCTGGTGGCGTAGACCGGCGCGGGGAAGTGCTCGACCTTGACGAGTTGGCCCTTGGCGTCGAAGGTCAACGCCCACTGCATCGGCTGGCTCGCGGTTGGTACGTTCACGAAGCGGACTGTCGACTCGCCGAGCGATCCGATTTCGAGCGATGGCGGGAAGGACAAGACGAGATTGGCATCGGCCGCTTCATGCGGCGAGAGAGCGATCTCCAGGCGCGGCTCGGTGAGCGCGGCATAGCACAAGCCGGCCGCAAGCCAATCGGCAGACGGGCCTTTCGGTTCCTCGGCGCGAATGCGATTGAACGCGGCGATGGCAAGCGCGTTGACGGGGGTGGGCGAGAAGAGCGAGAAGCCGCGCCGCGTCACGGGAACAATGCGCAGATGGCCATTGGCGGCGCGCGGAATCGAGGCCGAGAAAAGACTGACGTCGCCCGCGCCGCCCATGCTTTCATAGAGCAGAAACAGGTGGTTCGGAACCGCCTGGCACTCTAACTGCCGGTAGCTCCATTGCGCCTTGTCGAATTCCATCCCGGCCAGCACGGCTGCGTCGCGAATCGCGGGCTCGGTCTTCGCGGCCAGGGCGCGATCGGCGGCGTTCATCTGCTCTCGAGTGCGGTACACGAGGAAGTGGCCCATCGCCGAAGACGAGCTGTTGGCCGTGAACGGAGAGAGGGTCCGGACCGTGGGTACAGGCTTGGCCGGGTAGGGGATTGCCGAGTCGGATGGAATGGGCTTCACCGGATAAGGCACGGTGGGTTGATCTCCACTCGTTTGCGCTGTGCAAACCGAGGCAAGGACTGCCGTCGCCGCCGCAACCAAAGCGAAGTTCAGGAGCCTGAGGCGATCCATACACTGGCTAGACTAACACTTCGCGCGCCGAGCGTTCCCAGCCGCGCTGCCCAGAGCGGTGTGCGCCGCCGGAGGTTTTGAGACCGATGGCAATGCTGGCCTTGAGCCGGGCGCGGCCGTCAACGTTTGTTGGCAAAGGGGTAAGCGAAGTTATAGGCAATGCCGGCGGTGATGCCCTGGGGATTGGGCGTTTTCCCAAGCAGTGTTTGCCACGTCTGGTACTCATAGTCCGCGCGCAACCAGACCGGCCGGAAAATCCGGTACTCGAAGCCGACGCCCGGAGCCCAAAGAATTAGGTTAGCGTGCGAGTTATATTTGTCGGGCCCCACCGGCACCGGCGAAAAATCGTAGCTGCCATCGGAGATCAGAAACTTGGCATAGGGATGGAAGTTACGAAAATGGCGCCAGGAGAAGATAGGGCCGGCTCCGGCCGTATCCTGGCGGAGATTGAACTGCGGAGGAAGGTGCCGACCGAGGCTGATATCGCGCGCTTCGATCTCAACGCCCAGGCCGTGAAGCTTCGATGGCAGCCCATGGGGATACCAGTCGGCCCATATCGCGCCTCCATACATCCGGCCATGACCCCAATCGACATCGTAGCTGGAGGCCCCGACACCAATGCTCAGGTCCAGGCCGTTCTCCTGGTACGCGGGAACGGTTTGGGATAATGCGGGAACCGTGACCGCAAGAATGCTCACGGCCAGAACGGGGAGGATCAACAGCCTGAAGCGCATTCTGCATCTCCTTCACGCGCGCACGCTTTCACACGGCCGGTAGATTGCTGCCGGGCGAAGAGCGGGAAACCAAGAGCATAAGGCAAGAGCAGGGATCTCAAAGCGGAATTCGCCGTCGACATTCTTGTTCGATAGTACTCGACCTACCGAAGCGTTCGAGAGAATCGAAGCCTCACCTGCGTTCGAGGCGGTTCTTGCATTTGCCAGCCGAAGCGGGCAACAGTTTCTCTGGAGGCGGTCCGGCGCCACTTGCACTCGGCTCAGTCTAAATCATCAGGTCCGGCAAATGAAGCGGGCTCACGACATTCCCTTCCGGTTTGAGAACCCGTGCTTTGCCGAACTTCGGGAGATGACAGGAATCGGGAAGGTTGTCCGCGTGAGTTTTCCCTGGTCGGTACACAAACCAGCGAACCCGTCCCATCCTGGCCCGACCTCCCGGAAGAATCCGTCACGCGACTGCAATGAGTTCCTTGTTCTCCGATGCAGGCGCGGCTGCGATGGAGAAGAGTTCTACCTGCGCGGGATTCACCGATTCGTCCTCCGCTCGGTTCCGCCGCTATCCTCGAAAACTGGCTCCAGAAGCACAACCAACAAATGCAAAATCGCGTCTTAACAGAAGAGGCAATGTGCACTCGCAGAGATCCTTACAGGTCGATGAACAACTCGCATTACGAAAGTAACGGAGAGGGGTAATGCGCTGGTGAACTGCTCTCGATATCACGCAACTTATTGGGAAAAAACGTGCTCTCTGCCGCTGTCATGTGGTACGTTTAATCATACTGGGGGATGCTGCGGCGCATCTTCGTCCTAGATTCCAATTTGGGTGTATCGGGATCCCGCAAGGGTGCTCACAAACACTCTTTTCATCGGGCTATTTCAGACAATCTGCGGAGGAAAAACGCATGCAAATTACTGCATTGAAACCTGTGGGCCGGATTCTGGCTTGGGTTGCCGTGGCTACCATGCCGGTAGTCATGGCGGCTCAAGCGGCGCCGTCCGGCACCGGTCCCGGCGTCACTCTACCCCGATGGGATATTTTCATGGGCTACAGCTTCCTGGCGCCCTTTGGCACAGTGAATACAGTTCAGCCGGATGCTGAGAGAACGCCCGTATCGGCATCGTACGATCCGGTGCTCGTGGGAGGTCTCTTCAGTGGTGAATTCTTTTTCAACGATCACGTGGGCATCCAGGCCGAGTTTGGCGAACATGAGTTCGGCGTTCAGTGCTGCGGCTCGAACGTCGGCACCAAAGGCGACGACATCGCATTTCTGACCTTGGGTGGCGGCATCGTCCTCCGTTATCCCAAGAATAAGACCACGGTTTTTTTTCACGCGCTCGGTAATTACGACCAGATCGGTGGGCCTTATTTTGAGCCCTATCAATGGGATCCCGGCGTGACCGTGGGCGGTGGCATGGACTACCTGACGCATTGGTGGCACGGCCGCATCTCGTATCGCATCTTCCAAGCCGATTACGAGTATACGCACGCCAATTGGGGCGATATGCCCTACGGCGGCGAAACCAGCATCAATGCAATACGTTTGAGCACGGGCCTTGTGTTCCACGCAACCACGGCTCCGCCGCCGCCGATCACGCTGGCTTGCTCCGCGACTCCCGAAACGGTCTACGCCGGCGACCCGGTTACCGTGACGGCCGCGGCGGGCGGCCTGAATCCCAAGGATCACGTCGTCTACACCTGGTCGGGCTTGGGAGTGACCGGCATCGACACCATCGCCAAGGTGGACACCAGCGCGCTGGCGCCGGGCCAATACATCGTCACGGCGACGGTGAAGGAAGGCAAGGAGGGCAAGGAAGGCCTGAAACCCTGGGAGACGGCGACCTGCACCGCGGGCATTACCGTGAAGGCCTTCGAGCCGCCAACGATCAGCTGCTCGGTCAGCCCCAGCACGATTGCTCCCGGAGGCGTCGCGACCGTGACCTCAGTGGGCGTGAGCCCGCAGAACCGGCCGTTGACCTACAGCTACTCGGCCACGGCAGGCACGGTAACGGGAAGCGGAACCACGGCGGAATACTCGTCGGCCGGCGCGCCAACCGGAGCCGTAGGCATTACCTGCAATGTGTTGGATGACAAGGGCCACACGGCGACGGCAAACACCAACCTGACCATCGTGGCTCCGATTATTCCGCCTCCGCCGAAGTCGCAGGCACTGTGCACCCTCAGCTTTGCGACCGACAAGAAGCGGCCCATGCGCGTCGACAACGAGGCCAAGGCCTGCCTGGACCAGGTGGCTCTGGACCTGAAGCAGCAGTCTGACGCCAAGGCAGTCCTGGTCGGCGAGCAGATCACCGACGAGGCAGCCACGACGGCCAAGCAGGAGAAGTTCGCGGCCAAGCACAAGCACGCCAAGGTCGACCTGTTTGCGGCGCAACGCGCAGTGGACGCCAAGGACTACCTGGTGACGGAGCAGGGCATCGACGCTTCGCGCATCAGCGTGGCCACGGGAACGGCCGACAGCCAGACGGTCGAGAACTACCTTGTGCCTTCGGGAGCGACCTTCACGAACGATGTGCAGGGAACCACCCCGGTCGACGAAAGTGCGGTGAAGCCGCAGGTGCGCAAGCCGCTGCCTGAGAGGCACACCGCGAAAAAGAAGGCCGCGGCGAAGTAATCCACGTGTCCGCGCAAACCACACGATGATTCTGCGAATCCTTCCCGGTTAAAGGAAGGGTTCGCAGAACGCAGACTCAAGCTTGTACTCCCGCAGATGATTGAGGCCGGCCATTGCATGATGGCCGGCCTCTTTGTTTTGCTTTGCCCAGGCATGTACTGAAAGATTCCTGCGGCGATGCGCGATCCGCATCGAAACACAAGAGCGGATGATTTGCCGGGAAGACGAGGAGGGTGTGGGAGAATCTTTGGACACTTTTTGGCAAAAACTATGCAAACACTTGCATATTTGGGACTTACCGGATGTTGCGGGAAGACAAGATCGTCCCCCCGCTTGTCTTTGAGGACATCACATTCCGGGCGCAACCCTCCGGAAGGCCGGATCCACGGGAGAGATCATCTGGCCCGCACAAGGGCAGAGCGGAGGGGCAATGAAAAAGATGTGGCTTCGAGCGCTCGCAATGGCAGCGGCGGCTGCCGTTACCCCATTACAAGTTTTCGATTCTGCTCTTGACAGAATGCACAATGCCAAGTGGCTTTTTCCGATCCGAGGGCCCCCACAGACAGGTCTTCGTCTCTGGCGTGGAAGTAAAAGCCACCTTGCAAGACGTCGGCGATGTTGAAAAGTGAATCGGAACCGCTCTGATATGGAGTGACC
>PLSB01000225.1:0-4338 GCA_003165005.1 Acidobacteriaceae bacterium
AGAGAACATGGCACTGTCCAGTTTTGAAAGGGCACGGCTTCAAAGCCTGCCCTGAGCGATAGTCGAAGGGTGCCGCAAAACAGCCAGAAATCTCTCGGGCTTTAGCCCCGGAGGGATGGTTTGAAAAGATTCAATACATCCCTCGGCGGCTAAAGCCGGCAGAATTTGCCTGGCAATCGGCACGGCTAAACAGGCTGCGGAAAAACGGCGAACAGCAAACGAATTCTTGATCGGGGCACCCGCAGGGGCTAAAGCCCGTCCTTCATTTTGCGGCGTTTGCGGCACGAGTAAACTCGTGCCCTGTTACAAAGCCTCTTGCTGAACGAGTTCTTCCGCAGCCTGTAAAGCCGTGCCCTTTCAAAACAACGAATCTTTCCAGAGAGTTTAAGGTTCGCGCCCTCCATCCCACAGGCAAATTCCAAGTGCGATTGCCCTGCACCTGCGTGAGTTTTTGCTTGACCGGAGACCAGCGTAGGATGAAAGCCTCCTTGAATCGTTCCCCACCCGGTTGAAAGTTCCAACTGTCGTTCTTCCCGCTTTTCATCGCCGGGCTTCGCATCACGATTTTGCGCATCTTCGATCGGACGACTCGCATCTAACGTTCAGCGAGTCGATTAGCCACCCCAGGCGATATTCCTCACAACTGACGTTCAACAGACGGGCTGCGGCCCCTAAGAAAGGCTATGCTCCGATGACTTCCTCTGGAAGTGATAGTAATGGCAGCGGTTCTGGACTGAACCTCCCGATCGACGGCGTGCGCGGCATGTCGATTGCGGTCGTCGATGCGGACTTCGAACGTGGCAACGCGGTATCGGCCATCGTCTGCTCCATGCGGCCCAACGGAGCGACACCGCGCGTAACAAGACTGGCGGATGTTGGGAACCCGCAGGTTCTAGCCAACCAGGGTATTGACGTGGTCCTCATGGCCGTGGATCGCGACAAGGAACGGTCGCTCGAAGCCATCGAGGCGCTCTGCAGCTCGGGAAAGACGACCCTCATGGCCTACTCCGGAGACACCGGAGACGATATGCTGATCCAGTGCATGAGGGCGGGGGTGCGTGAGTTTCTCCACTATCCCTTTGAGCAGGGTGTTATCCAAGAGGCATTCCGTCGCAAGGCGAGCCGTGGCCAGTTGATGCCGGACACAAAAAAGGCGAAGGGCAAGTCGTTCGTGTTTTTCGGCGCCAAGGGCGGCTCCGGTGTGACCACGGCGGCGTGCAACTTTGCCGTTTCGCTGGCGCAGGAATCGAAACGGAGCACACTTCTGATCGATCTCGATCTGCCGCTCGGCGATGCTGCGTTGTGCCTTGGCGTGGGCAGCGAATTCTCCACTCTCGATGCGCTGAACAAGGCGCAGGATCTCGATTCCACGTTTCTGGCCAAGCTGTTGTCGCAACATCAATCGGGATTGCGCGTGCTTGCAGCTCCCGGCAAATATCATCGCGTGCCGCCGCCGGGCGAATCCGTGGACCGATTGCTGGCCGCCGCCTGCGAGTCGTTCGATTACGTGGTGGTGGATGCCGGATCCAAGTTGGAGTTGATGGACACGCAGCTTTTCGACCTCGTTTCCACCATCTACCTGGTCACGCAGGTGGGCATTGCCGAACTGCGCAACGCCAACCGGGTGATCACCGAGTGCTTCCAGGCCTACGGTTCGAAGGTGGAGGTGGTACTGAACCGGTATACGGCCGATTTGTTCGGCATCAACGATGAGGCCATCGAAAGCGCCCTCACCGTGCCCGCACAATGGAGAATTCCCAACGACTTCGCGGCGGTTCGCCGGATGCAGCACACCACCGGGCCGCTTGAGGACTCGAAGATTCAGCGCGCCATCGGGAAGATGGCGGCCGCGGCCTCCGGGTTGCGGGAGGAAACCCCGGATAGAAAGAAGAAAGCCGGTTTCCTCAGACTCTTGAGAGCGTGACGCGGTAGCCTGCTCTTTTCCGCAATCGATGTGGGAATGGATGGGACTCGGAACGATTGTCCTGAGTTGATGAGTGGGCTTGGGTTCGTGCTCTCCCACCCTTTCGCAAAAGGCGCGAAAGGATGGGGCACGGGGACGATCGTGCTGCGCCGAAAAGCTGCGTTCAGATTTGTGCTGCCCATCCTCAACGCAAAGACTGCATTGAGGATGGGGCACGGGCAAGTGGTTGGAAATCAGGAATTGCAAGCACTCTCCGGACAATTTCCGGCATTATTATAGTAACTTCCCGAAGCCCAAACATACTCTTCCCCGTTCACATCGGAGCCGATTCTGTCTATAGGAATTAGCGATGCCGAGTCCGCAAAATCCCATTTGCGGAATTCACGTCGCGGATTTCCCGAGAGGCAGAGGACCTCAACGTCCCGATGGCGGAAGTGCGCCATGCGACGCGGAAAGGTTGTGTTTTTGGATCCCCTGGAAGAAGAGAGTGGAACGGGTTTCGACATGCGCACCAACGTCGCGCGCGAACGCGGCATGTCGGTTGCGATCGTCGATCCGGACTTCGAACGCGGCAACGCGGTGTCGGCCATCGTCTGCACCATGCGGCCCAATGGAGTCACGCCGCGCATCACGAGACTGAGGGATGTGGAGAACCCGCAGGCTCTCAGGAACCAGGGTATCGACGTGGTCCTCATCGCCCTGGACGGCGACAAGGAACAAGCGCAGCAGGCGATCGAAACCATCTGCAACCTGGGCGGCTTCTCTCCCATCGTCTATGGGGAACGCCCCGACGGAGAATTGCTGATCCAGTGCATGAGGCTGGGGGTGCGGGAGTTCCTGCACTATCCCTTTGAGCAGGGTGTGATCCAGGAGGCATTCCGCCGCAGGGCGAGCCGCGCCCACTTGACGCCGATGAAGAAAAAGGCGATCGGCAGGCCGTTCGTCTTTCTCGGAGCCAAGGGCGGTTCCGGAACGACTACCGTGGCGTGCAACTTTGCCGTGGAGCTGGCGCAGGAATCCGGACGGAGCACGCTGCTGATCGACCTCGATCTCCCGCTGGGCGATGCGGCTTTGTGCCTGGGCGTCAGCAGCAGCGAGTTTTCCACGCTCGATGCGCTACGCGATTCGGAGCGTCTGGATGCCACGTATCTTTCGAAGCTGGTGTCGAGACATGCATCGGGGTTGTACGTGCTCGGTGCTCCCGGCAGGTATGTTCGCGTGCCTCCGCCGGGCAAGTCCGTGGACCAACTGCTCACTGCGGCCTCAAAATCTTTCGATTACGTCGTGGTCGATGCGGGCTCCAGGCTGGAGCTGGCGGATACGCGGCTTTTCGACCTCGTTTCCACCATCTACCTGGTCATGCAGGCGAACGTTTCCGAACTGCGCAACGCCAACCGGCTGATTACCGAGTGCCTGGAGGACTACAGCACGAAGATTGAGGTGGTATGGAACCGGCACACGGACGAGATGTTTGGCATCAACGACAAGACCGTCGAGGGCGCGCTCACCCTGCCCGCGCAATGGAAGATTCCCAACGACTTTGCAGCCGTTCGCCGCACGCAGGACAATGCTGAGCCGCTGGAGGAGTCCGGCGTTCGGCGCATCATCAAGAAGATGGCGCTCGCGGCCTCCGGCAAGCAAGCAGAGAAGCAGGACAAGAAGAAATCCGGCCTGTTCGGTTTCTTGAGGGCGTGAGGCGGCGGGCCGCCGCTTCCCAAAAAGGCGCGAAGGCATGGGCGCAGCGCGTTTTCGGCGGCAGGTAAAAGCCCCGTGCCCCATCCTTGCGCCTTTTTCCTGGCGCAAGGGTGGGAGCGCACTATGTTTTGTTTGCTTCCCGCCGCGCAGCCGTCCAAGTCGTTTCCACCTCGACGGCTCCAATCTCTCCGGTTGCCCAGGCGCGGAAACTCGACCATGGCCAATCTTCAGGAGCAAGGCAAAGTCCCCGTTTTACAGGGTTGCGGTGGATGTACCGCAATTGCGTGACGAACCCAGCGTGGTTGCGAACATTGTGATCGAAATAGCGAGGCTGCCAGAAAGGCGGTCCTCCTGCGACCCGCTTGTTCTCCTGTCGTGCCTGAATTGTGACCGTGGTTTTCAGAATCTGCATGGCCCTGGAAAGCAGCTTGCCGGCAGGCTCGCTCACCAATAAGTGAACATGCTCGGGCATCACCACGTAGCCAAATACTCGCATCTCGAATCGGCGCCGAATCTGCTCGAGAACGCCCAGGAATGCGTTTTCCATTTGCATCTCGGCGAAAAGTGGCAACCGATGATAGCAACTGAAGGTGAGGAAGTGCGCTTGCCCGGAGTGATGAAGCCGTTTAAGCCCGTCTGGCATGGAATCCTGCCGGTTTGCGAGAGATAGATGGGCTCATTTTACTGCGACTGGTCGTGCTGTCCCACCCTTTCGCAAT
>PLSB01000225.1:4451-4589 GCA_003165005.1 Acidobacteriaceae bacterium
CACGGGGTTTTGAGCCGGGTCGAGCGAAGGGAGTTGAGGTTCGTGCTGTCCCACCCTTTCGCAAGGAACGCGAAAGGATGGGGCACGGGGATTTCAGCTGGGTCGAGCGAAACGAGTTGAGGTTCGTGCCGTCCCACC
>PLSB01000258.1 GCA_003165005.1 Acidobacteriaceae bacterium
AGTGCGCCCTGCCGGGCGCACCATGAAAAAGCCCCCCAGCGTCATTCGCCGGCGGGCTTGGTTGCTTCTTTCCGATCTCTCTGGCCGCTTACTTCAGGCCATGGCAGTCCGCCGGCATGGATGTCCCATGATGATGATGGTGGCCGTGATGGCGGAAGCTCTGCATCTGTTTCCAAACTACGGGAAGCACGCCGCCGCTGTCAAATCCTTTTCCTGCGAGTTGACCGGCATTCGGCCGCGGATTGGACCGCTTTGGGTGCCGGAAGGATATCTTATTGTCATCTTGGTCCGAATCGCCGCGCGTTTGTTCAGATTTCGTTGACATTTGCCGGCCTTAAGACGTCGGATGGTAGAGTTGAGTTCTGCCGATTTCGCTCGAAAGCCTATGCCGAAAAACCCGCTTCGACCCCGCTCTCATTTCCCGCGCAGGATCGCTGTGCGCCTCTTTCTGATGGCTGTGCCTGCTTTGAGCGTTTGCATGCTCGCGCCGGCGCAGGAACCGGCGGCGCATCCTGCTGGCACCGGCGCCGCTTCCCTTCCCGATGCGCCTTCGCCACAGCCCTCCGCTTCGGACGACGTAACCGTCCGCAGCACGCCGCGCAATCTGCTGCACGATCAGGCAGCCATCTGGACCAGCCCTGCCCACGCCCGTACGCGCGATCTCAAGTGGCTGCTGCCTCTTGCCGCGGCTTCCGGAGCCGCCTTCGCCACCGACCGGCACACGATGACGCAGGTGGTCTCGCGCGATCCCTCGTTCAACCAGGCGAGCCTCGACACATCCAATGTGCTCACCGGCAGTTTGATCGCCGTTCCGGTTGCGGTCTTCGGTTTTGGCTGCGCGCGCCAGGATGAACACGCGCGTCAGGCGGGCATCCTCACCGGCGAGTCGATGGTGGATGGGATCGTGGTCGACGAGGCGCTCAAGCTGGTCTTCTGGCGCGAGCGGCCGAACGTCGATGACGCGCGCGGACATTTCTTCCAGTCCAATGCCGGCGCGGATTCATCCTTTCCGTCTACGCATAGCGTCGTGGCCTGGTCCGCCGCATCCGCGCTGGCTGCCGAGTACCCCTCGCATTGGACGCAATTCATGCTCTATGCCGCGGCAACCGGAGTGAGCCTCACCCGCGTCATGGGACAGGAGCACTTCCCTTCCGATGTGCTCGTGGGCAGCTCTCTCGGTTGGCTCATCGGACACAACGTGGTCCGCCACCATCACCACAAAAGCAGGGAGCAGGGAGTAGCCAATAGGGAGTAGACGCCGGGCCGCTCTGCGGCCTGCGGCTTCGTTGCTCCCTGGCTCCCCGCTTTTCTATTCCCTATTCCCTATTGGCTACTCCCTGCACTTATCGGGTTCCGGCCGGAAAAGAACTTGCGCTGGTGCCAGTAGGGATAGACCGGTTCGACTTCGCTCGCCTTGTCGAGAGCCGCCACCTGCGCCGCGGTCAGATTCCAGCCGGCAGCTCCCAGGTTCTGGCGCAACTGCTCTTCGTTGCGTGCGCCGACGATCACGGCTGAGATGGAGGGCCGCTGCAAAAGCCAGTTGAGCGCAACCTGCGGCACGGTCTTGCCGGTCTCCGCAGCCACCGCGTCGAGGGCATCGACCACCTTGTACAAGTGCTCGTCCGGCATTTGCGGGCCGGCATCGGCGATCGAGTGCAGGCGGCTCACGTCGGGCAGCGGCTGGCCGCGGCGGACCTTGCCAGTCAGGCGTCCCCAGCCCAGCGGGCTCCAGATCAGCGCGCCCACCTTCTGGTCGAGCGCGAGCGGCATCAGCTCCCACTCGTACTCGCGGTTGAGGAGTGAGTAGTAGACCTGGTGCGCCACAAAGCGCGGCCAGCCATAGCGGTCGGCCACGGCCAGCGACTTCATCAGGTGCCAGCCGGAGAAGTTCGAGCAAGCGATGTAGCGCACCTTGCCTTCGCGTACGAAAGTATTCAGTGTCTCCTGCACCTCTTCAATCGGCGTCAGAGCATCGAAGCAATGAAGGTGGTAGATGTCAACGTAGTCTGTGCCCAGCCGCCGCAGGCTGCCTTCGAGCGCGCGCCGCAAGTGATACCGCGAGGAGCCTTCGTCGTTGGGGCCGGGGCCCGATGGGAATCCGGTTTTTGTTGAGATAAGCGCCTGGTCGCGCTTGCCCGCGAGCGCCTTGCCCAGAATCTCCTCCGAGCGGCCGTCGGAGTAGCCGTCGGCGGTATCGAAGAGATTCACGCCGGCCTCGAAGCAGATGTCGACCAGGCGCCGCGCCTCTTCGACCTCGGTTTGGCCAAAGCCCTTGAAAAACTCATTGGTCCCGCCAAAGGTCGCGGTGCCGAAACTCAGTGCGGAAACTTTGAGGCCGGAGCCTCCCAGCAGTCGATATTCCATAGGCTTTTTGGATGCGCTCCTCATTGTGGAGTTGCAGATGTTGCGCGCCGCGTTCACTCCGGGCTGAGATTCTCTTAACAGGCTAGCGAAGACCTGCTCCGAGACTTCGTGAATAGTCTTTGTCGCGCCTCGAAACCTACCCTTTTCGAGACAAGTGGCGGACTACTCGTAAGGGATTTCTACCATGGCAAAGCTGCCGGGTGTCGCCGCGTTGACGGCGGCAACAACTCTTTCAACGTGGCGGCGCAGAACGGGCCATTGCGCGTTGCCGAGAACGACGATTGAAATTTTCCTTCCCGTCAAGTTTTGCTGATAGCGCAAATTTTTGTCGGCGGTCACAAGCAGCTCGAACCCTGCCGCTTCTGCTGCATCGAGCAAAGCGCCGTTCGCAAGCCGGTCCCATCCGCGTTCAATGGCTTCAACAACGGCATGGCCCTTGAGAGCGTAGCGCAGGGGAGCCGGGGCACTGTGGTCAAACAGTATGAGCATCGGCGGTGTGGGCGAACTGCTGCGAAGGTAGGGGCGCGTCAAGGCTGCGCGCGGCAAATTCGATCACGGTGACGATCTGTTCACGCGACAAATGGAACCAGTCCATAATCTCGCTGATCGAGGCTCCGGCTTCGAGGTTTTCAAATACGATGGAAACCGGCATACGAGTATCCTTGAACACCCATGCGCCGCTGACCTTGCCGGGGACGCTCTCTACGGCGGGGCACTGTGACCAATCCAGAGTTGCCATGTTCCGCGCTCCATCTTTCAAGGATACCCGCTGACAGGCTGGAGTGGAACACAATACTGCGTGAAGCCGCCAGGAGTGGGAAGATACGGGCAGTTGAGGTAAGATAACCCGCACACGCTACGGGCAACGCTGCTCAAGCTCGGCTTTCAGAGCCGCCCAGGTGATGCCGGCACGCCGATCCTGGTCGAGAGTTGCGACGCGACGATCGAGCACCGCCCGCTGCGCGGCCGTCAGGGGGAGCTGGTCGTCGTCCTGGCTATCGCTGCCACCGCACATCTCGCATCTCCAGTCGCGACTTAACCCTGCCTGACCACTGTCCACCGACAACCGTCTTGGAGCTAGTTGCATAAATGCGCGGAGCCGATTGAAAAACGCCCCTCAGGGGCTAAAGCCCCCGGTTTTATGCGCCCATTGCGGCACGACTGAAGTCGTGCCCTTTCACGGCACCAATTATGCAACCAGTTCTAATCCCTGCTCCGTACCTTTAGCAGTTCAGCACATCCTGCAGCTTGCTCAGGGTGCGGTGCAGGTCCTTGTCGCTGCGCCGCTGCTCGTCGATCTTGGCGATCG
>PLSB01000070.1 GCA_003165005.1 Acidobacteriaceae bacterium
TGATGGAGAACGTCCTCAACGCCATCGAGGTCATACGCAATTGTCCAGCAAAACTGCGCGGCTGCATGGTCCAGTTCGAGCTGCCTTTTTCCTTGCCCTAGTGTATTGCATTATTTATACAGCATTCAATAGGGAATGGCCTGCAATGAACCATGAAACTGACTGACCGGCGCCGGTTGGGATGTCTGTCAGCCGGAACCCGAGACTTGACCTTTTCCAGCCCAGCAGGCAAGATAAGTCCCCGAAAAATGCCGTAAGGTCCCGGAGCGCTTCTGGAATGATGCATAATCGCCAATGCACTTATTGATCACGATTACTCCTTGCAAGCCGGCCCGTAGCGGCCCTTGCCTGGGCGAAGGCCCTCGCGAAGAAGCTACCGCAAGTCTCGGGCGTCCGGCGGCAAAAAAATCTCCCGGCAATTTGCAGAGTATTTCCCTCTTCCGGCGCACAATCGTTCCATGATGCCTTTCGGCGGAGGGCCGTCTGACAACAACCATCCTCCGTACCCGGAATCGGCATCCATGCAAATGTTGACCAATGAGTAAAATTCGCACTCAAATCGGCCCGCAACTCGTTTGGATGGAGGATTTTACGAGATAAATCCTTCGTTTTCAATGGTTTACAGCCAGAGATCATGGGTACAAGTCATTGCAAACAAACCACTTAACCATAAATGAGGTACGGGGGGCGGAGTCACTGAATGATAAACACCCGCCGCAACCCCAGCTCTCGCTGGTAAGCCGCCGCAAGGCTCAGGCGTCCGGCGACAAAAGAATCTCCCGGCGATCTGCCGATGATTTCCCTCTTCTGGCGCACAATGAATCCAGAGATCAGAGATCAGGGGTCAGGGCGAGTGTGAGCGCGAGTGTCAGGGTTGTCCCCGGTTCAATATGTCAGGCAAGTGACCGGTCCGTACCCCACCCCCCCCTCCCCCCCTGTCAACTGAAAGCTGGCACCCCCCTCCCCCCCCCGGGTGCAGGTCGGAAGCCGGCCTTCTTGGTCCCTCGGTCCCTTGTTCCCTTGGTCCCTGCCTTCAAAAAACGGGCTGTGAAACTGTGTGGCGTGAAACCAACTCAGAATCATTAACTTACAGGCAAACCCGCGCATCGACACAGAAACTGTGAAACTGTGGAGCACAGCCGCTTCGCCGTTTCGGGCAGAGGTTTTGTCTTTGGCTGATAGCTGCTCACTGTTCACTACGGCGCCGCGCCCATCCGCCTCCTGGGCCGCGACGAACAACTCTGGCTGGTCGTGATCGCGGGCTTCGGCGAGCAGCCCATCCTGCTCGTCACCAATCTCAAACTGCGAGCGCGGGACTCGGAAAGTGTATGCTGGGCGGCACGAATCTATGGGACAAGATGGAAAATTGAGGAGACTTTCCGCTTCGTCAAGCAGAGTTACAACCTGGAGGATATCCGGGGGATGAAGTACCGGCGGTTGAAGAACTTAGTCGTGCTGGTGACCGCGGCGGCTTACTTTGCTGCCACCTATCTGGGACAGCAGATGAAACTGCGCATTCCCGCCGAGAAGCTGCTCGTCATCTCGCCGCGATTCTTCGGCATTCCGCCCTTCCGCTCTTACGCTTTGGCCGACGGAATGCGACGCCTTTTGTCCGGCAGCGCATTCCAGCCTCCGCAAGAATCCTCGCCCGACCCGCAACTCGAACTCGCCCTCATCGGGCCACGCGGAGGCTTTTGGGGGAAAGTCCTGGTGAATCGAAAACGCTTTATCCACGTTCCGATAAGCGGAGCCGAAAGCCTGCCCTGAGCGGAGATCGTCCGCCGCTGCGGACGACCGAAGTCGAACGGGGATCTGCGGTTGTCTTTGAACCGCCCGTATTGCGCGCAAAGGTCGCCGTCAGGGCCGTCCGCATACGTCGATACGGCCTACGATGCCTTGGCAATCTTCTTTTCCGCAGGCGCGGGCGGATAGACACGGTTCTCTTCCGTGAGGGAACGCTCCACGGCTTCCTCGTCGTTGGGATCGTAGGGGCCGTCATCGGGATCGTTGGCGTCGTAGGGGATGGGCTCGTCCGTGGCAATGCTCTTACGGACGCGATCCCAATCAGTTTTGCTGGGTTGGCCGGAGATTGTCATAGATTCGCCTTTCCTTCCGCGAAGCCTTGCGGAATGAAATGATACGGATATTGTATCCCCGAACGGTGTAAACGAGGGCAAGAACGATTCCGTTCAATTCCACGAGGGCCATATCTAACCACCGCGCTTCGCCACGGCCCAAAACTGCAAAGGTGATCTTATTCGGGTTCTCGTAAACGCTATCTGCATCGACGAAGTCGAGCCCATGCTTGCGCAGGTTCGCTTCGCGCTTGGCTTCGTCCCATTCGTACACAGCCCGATTTTACGCCCCGGATTGAACCGGAACGCGAGTATAGTGAATCGCTATGGATACATCAGTGCTTGTTGAAGCAATTGCCGCACCTACCGCCGTGACCGTCGCAGCTTTAAGTTACTTGTTCACGAAAATGAAGGAGCGAGAGGCAGACTGGCGAAAGTGGAAGTATGAACAGTACAAGGAATTCTTAGCCGTGCTGAGCGCAAACGTAGGGCCGCCGAACCCTGAGACTCATCGGACCTTCCTGAAAGCATGTAATACGCTCAATCTGATTGGCTCCAGTGGTGTCTTGGCATCGCTTCAATCGCTCATTGCCTCAATGAACGCAGACAACCCTCGCGAAGAGAACAATGCGCGCATTTCGAAGCTGATTTGGGAAATACGCAAGGACGTCCGAATCCCGGGAACCCCAGCGGCCACCGAGTTTTCCGCGCGCCTCTGGTTTCACACCCCGAATGGTCCAAAAGCTGGCGAGAGCAAGTCTGGCAGTTAGTTCAAAAACATCGTCCGATATAGCGTGTCGCGCTGTACGGGCTTGAAGCCGGCGTCGCGGATGATTCTCCGCAGCTCTTCTTCCGTGGTGCAATTCGAGGTGCCGGCGGCCTTCACTACATTTTCTTCGAGCATCACACTGCCCACGTCGTTGCCTCCGAAGTGGAGGCCCAGCTCCAGCACCTTCAATCCCTGCGTCACCCAACTGGCCTGCACGTTCTCAATGTTGTCGAGAAAGAGCCGCGAGATGGCGAGGACCTTCAGATATTCGACTGAAGTCGCTTCGTCCCAGCCACGGCCGCCGAGCGCGGTGTTCTTGGGCTGGAAGCTCCAGGGGATGAAGGCTGTGAATCCGCCGGTCTCTTCCTGCAGACGGCGGACAACCTCGAAATGATTGATGCGCTGGTCGAAATTCTCGCCTACGCCAAACATCATGGTCGCGGTGGTGCGCATACCTAATTGATGCGCGGTGCGATGCACGCTGACCCAGTCATTGGTGTCGCACTTGAGACGCGCGATGCGATGCCGCACCTCGTCGTCCAAAATCTCCGCGCCGCCGCCGGGAATCGAATCGAGGCCGGCATCGCGCAGGCGCGCAATGGTGGTGCGCAAGTCGAGGCCCGAGTGCTCGGCAATGGCCAGCACTTCAGAAGCCGACAAACAGTGCAGCCAGATCTGCGGGAAGCGCTCTTTGATGCCCCTGAACAGCCGCTCGAACCAGTCGATCTTGAGATCGGGATGGATGCCGCCCTGCATNNCGCCGGTGCCGCCCATCTCGAGGGTTTCGGCGATCTTGGCGTAAATCGTCTCGAAGTCGAGGATGTAGCCCTCGTCCGCGCGCGGGTCGGGCTTGCCGGGGCGCGGCAGCGGGCGATAGAAGGCGCAGAAGGTGCAGTACTCCGTGCAGAAGTTTGTGTAGTTGATATTGCGATCGATGA
>PLSB01000172.1 GCA_003165005.1 Acidobacteriaceae bacterium
AGAGAACATGGCACTGTCCAGTTCGGAAGAGGCGTGAAAGAATGCATCCTGCGATGAACGGCGCAACCGAAACAAGCTTGCCTGCGGCAGTGAAGACCAGCGGCGAACCGCCGAGCGAACGCGGCTTCTGGGCGTTGATCGCCACGCAGTTCCAGGGAGCCTTCAGCGATAACCTTCTGCGCAACCTGCTGCTGTCGATGATCGTCGGCATGCAGATGCAGAATACCGAGCGCGAGACCTTCGTCTCGGTGGTGACCTTCCTGTTCTCCATCCCCTTCCTGCTTTTGAGCATGCCGGGCGGCTGGCTGGCCGATCGCTTCAGCAAGCGCCAGGTGACGCTCTGGACGAAAGTGATGGAGTTCGGATCGATGCTGCTGGCCACGGCCGGGCTGGCGACGCACACGCTGGGGCTGACGCTGGCCGCGCTGACGCTGGTGGCCAGCCAGGCGGCGCTCTTCGGGCCATCGAAGTACGGCCTGCTGCCGGAACTGCTGCCGGAACGCCGGCTCTCCTGGGGCAACGGCGTCATCGAACTGGGCACGTTCATTGCGATCATCCTGGGCACCGTCGGCGGCGCGTGGATGGGCGAGCATTTCAGCGGTCACGAGGTCAATGCGGGCTACGTGTTGCTGGGGCTGGCCGCGGTGGGATTTGCGACCAGCCTCGGCATCGACCGCGTGCCGGCCGCCGCGCCAGAGAAGCCTTTCCGCGCCAATGTGCTCGGCGACCTATGGACGCAGATCGGCATCATGCGCAAAGACCGGGCGCTCTTCCTCGCCGTGCTCGGCAACACCTACTTCTGGCTTCTGGGCTCGCTGCTGTTTTCGACCATTGTGATCTACGGGCCGGACGTACTGCACGTGGGGCAGACCAAGACCGGCTATCTGAATGCGACTCTGGCGGTGGGCATCGGCCTGGGCAGCATGGCCGCCGGATGGATCAGCGATAACAAGATCGAGTACGGTTTGATTCCGCTGGGCTCGATCGGCATGACGGTGACGGGCCTGTTGCTCGGCATCTGGCCGCACGGACTGATCGGTTCGGCAGTGCTGCTGGGTTTCCTGGGCTTCTGGGCCGGCTTTTTCGCCGTGCCGGTGAATGCGCTGATCCAGCACAAGCCGGCGCCGGAAGAAAAGGGCGGCATCATCGCGGCGGCGAATCTTCTTTCCTTCGCCGGCATCGCCCTCTCTGCCGGCGTGTATCTCGTTTTCACAAGATGGGTCCATCTCAATCCGAGTGGCGTCATCGTCGCCGCGTCGATCATTACTGCATTCAGCACCGCGTATGTTCTCTATCTTCTGCCCGAGTGGTTCGGACGCCTGATTCTGTTCTTCGTCACGAGGACGATCTATCGCGTGCGCGTGCTGGGCCGGGAGAACTTTCCCGAGCGCACGGGCGCTCTGCTCGTGTGCAATCATATGTCGTTTGTCGATGTGGCGCTGCTGGTGGCCGCGACCGACCGGCCGATTCGCTTCATGATGTTCAAGGACATCTACGATCACTGGCTGGTCAGGCCGTTTGCGCGTATGGTGAAGGCTATTCCCATCTCCAGCGAATTGCATCCCCGCGAGATGCTGCACTCGCTCAAGACCGCCAGCGATGCACTGCGCAACGACGAGATTGTCTGCATCTTCGCCGAAGGCCAGATCACGCGCACCGGGCAGATGCTGCCCTTCCGCCGCGGCCTGGAACGGATCATGAGGGATGTCGAGGCGCCGATCGTCCCCGTGAATCTGGATGGCGTGTGGGGCAGCATCTTCAGCTTCGAGCGCGGACGCTTCCTGTGGAAGATGCCGCGCCAGATTCCCTACCGAGTGACCGTGAGCTTCGGCAAGCCGATGCCTTCGCACGCAACCGCGATCGCCGTGCGCGCGGCTGTTCAAGAGCTGCAAGCCGACGCCTTCGAACAACGCAAACCGCGGATGAAGACGCTCGACCGCGCCTTTGTGCAGACGGCGCGCCGGCATCCCCTGCGATTCTTCGCCGCTGAGGCCAAGACAGCGAAGGTGAGCTTCGGCTCGGCGCTAACCAAAACCATGTTCATCGCGCGGCGGCTTCGTGGGCAGATCGGCGATAGGACCATGGTGGGTCTGCTGCTGCCTCCTTCGGTAGGCGGAGCGCTGACAAATTATGCGCTCATGCTGATGGGCCAAGTGCCGGTCAATTTGAACTACACGTCGTCGAATGCAGTCCTGGCCGGCTGCGCGGCGCAGTGCGATCTCGACGTGGTCATCGCCTCGAAGGCGTTTCTGCAACGCTTTCCGAGTATGGAGATTCCGGGCCGGACTTTGTTGCTGGAGGATGCGCTGGATAAACCGCGGCTGAGCGAAAAGCTGATGGCGTTGGCGATGGCGTGGTTATTGCCCGTAGCCTGCATAAAACGAATGCTGGGCGCGCAACGCGTGAAGCCGGTCATCGATGATGCCGCTCCCGCAGAGCCTGGACGCGCAGCGCGAATGGACCAGTTGGCGACAGTAATTTTTTCCAGCGGCAGTACCGGCGATCCCAAGGGCGTAATGCTTTCGCATTTCAACATCATGGCGAACATCCGCCAGGTCAGCCAGGTATTCATGCTGGGCGGCCACGACAAGATTCTCGGGATTCTTCCCTTCTTTCACTCCTTCGGATTTACCGCCGGACTGTGGCTGCCGGCCGTACAGGGCGTGGGCGTGGTCTTCCATCCCAATCCGCTCGATGCGCAGGTAATCGGCGGGCTCGTTGAAAAGTACAAGGTGACATTCATGGTCGCTACGCCAACTTTTCTGCAATGTTATATGCGGCGTTGCTCACCTGAGAGCTTCGGCTCGCTCGAGTATGTTCTGGTGGGCGCCGAGAAGCTGCCGGAGCGCGTGGCGCTGGCCTTTGAAGATCAGTTCGGCGTTCGTCCGCTGGAGGGATACGGCTGTACGGAGTGCTCGCCGATCGTAACCGTGAATGGCAGGGATTTCCGCGCGCCGGGCTTCCGGCAGGTCGCGGCCAGGCGTGGCAGGATCGGCCATCCGCTGCCGGGCGTTTCGGTGAGGATTGTCGATATCGACACCGGCCAGCCGGCGCCGCCGGGAACGGCAGGCATGCTGCTGGTGAAAGGGCCGAACGTGATGCGCGGCTATCTCGGCAAGCCCGCGAAGACAGCCGAGGTCCTGCACGACGGCTGGTATACGACCGGAGATATCGCCACGATGGAAGAGGACGGCTTTCTGAGCATCACCGACCGGCTCTCGCGCTTCAGCAAGATCGGCGGCGAGATGGTTCCTCACATCCGCATCGAAGAAAAGCTGAACGAACTGGCCGAAGCCACCGAGCAGATCTTCGCCGTGACCGCTGTTCCGGACGAGAAAAAGGGCGAGCGGATCATGGTGATTTACACGCTCCCTGAAGCCAGGCTTGCGCCCGTGCTGGAGCGCTTTTGGCAGTGCGATCTTCCGGCGCTGTGGAAGCCGAAGCCCAACCAATTTGTCCATGCGGATGCGATCCCGCTGCTGGGCACAGGTAAAACGGATCTGCGAGCCATTAAGGCGCTTGCCGAAGCTGCATTCAATCACAGCGCGCCGGCCGCGGAATGAGGTTTCAGGCTGCGCGAAAAACGATCGCCGGACAGGCTGCATGCCAGGTTTTATCGCTCGATGCTGGATCGATGGACAGCCTGGATGGCAGACTCGTGAATAAGGAGATGGATGGAGTGATCTCTCGCAAAGCAAGCCTGGGGATGTTGATTGGTCTCACCGCGATTGTTGTCTTGATTGGCTGCATGATGCCGCGGATTCCGCAGCCCGAATCCTACCATCTGTTCGCGGATAGAAGAAGTTTCCTCGGCATCCCCAATTTCGGCGATGTTGCGTCCAATCTGCCTTTCGCCGTGATCGGAATCTGGGGTCTTGCGTTCCTGCTGCGATCCCGTTTCAACAAGAAGGCCGGGCGCTTCCTCGATGGGCAAGAGCGATGGCCCTATCTGTTTGTGTTTGCCGGATTGCTGCTGACCGCGTTTGGCTCCTCCTACTATCACCTCGCTCCCGACAATGCACGGCTGGTTTGGGACCGTCTGCCGATGACAATCACTTTCATGGCGATGGTGTCGGCAGTTATCGCCGAGCGCATCAGTGTCCGGCTCGGAATCTGGCTGCTGCCCGTCCTTCTGTTTGCCGGCCTGGCGAGCGTGTTCGAGTGGTATTGGAGTGAGACGAGAGGCGCCGGAGATTTACGCTTCTACGCGGCCGTGCAGGCCTATGCGGCGCTGGTCATTCTGCTGGCGTTTTCCTTCCCGCAGCGTTACACGCGAGCCTCCGATTTCGGACTTGTCATTGGCTTCTACGCCTTAGCGAAGGTTTTGGAGCTATACGATAAGCCGGTCTTTGCGGTGCTCCATGTCGTAAGTGGTCATACTTTAAACCCGCATTTCCTTTTTGATTCAT
>PLSB01000214.1:0-153 GCA_003165005.1 Acidobacteriaceae bacterium
GATCGACGGCGGGCATGCGTTCGAGACGCCAGTGGGCGGAGTGGCTGCCGATGAGCGCGTCGATCTCCTCCTGGCGCTCCGAGGCGACGCGAAAGAGGTCCTCGGCGAAGCCGCTGACTTCGAGTTCGACGGGATCGCCGGCCTTCCAGAAGG
>PLSB01000214.1:178-20077 GCA_003165005.1 Acidobacteriaceae bacterium
CCGGCCTTGATGCCGGCGCGGTCGAGAGCCTGCTCGAGGGTTTCGCAGGTGAGCACGCCGAAGCTGTGGGGAATGCCCGTCTCCTGCTGCGACTGGCCGATGCCGCGCGCGACTTCGTTGTAGATGGCCTCGAAGTGGGCGGTTTCGCCGCGCAGCAGGCAGCCGAGCGTGACGATGGCGTGGACGCGGCCGGAATTGGCGCAAATGCGCGCCGCAGCGGGGATCTCCCACGCGCCGGGAACGCGAACGATTTCGATAGCGGAGCGATCGGCGCCGCTGCGCAGAAGCGCGTCGAGGGCGCCTTCGAGCAGGCGGTCGGTGACGACGGCGTTCCAGCGCGAGACCACGATCGCGAACTTCATTCCCTCTGCAGAAAGGTCGCCCTCGAGCGCGACGGGTTTGCCCTTGAGCGGGTCGGACCAGGCCCAGAAGCTGAAACGGAAGCCGGGCTCGGGTTCGACGGTGAAAAGGCGCGATTTCCAATGGGTTTCAGCGATGGGCGAGAGGCGGCTCGAGGACGCGTCGCCGCCCTGGGCGCGAAGCCAGGCTTCGGCCACTTGATGGATGGAGTCGAGGGAGGTGACTTCAATGAGGAGATCGGCTGTGGATGGGAAGCGGCCATCGACAAGTTCGAGATTGCCGAGAGGGGCGAGGAACGACGCGCCGCGCGAGTCCTCTTCCTGCCATCCTTTGCCGGGAGCGAAACCGAGGGCGGCGAAGAAGCCGCTCAACCGTTCGTAAGCTGCGGCGTTACCGGCCGGGCGCAGAATCGAAATGCCCTTGATCATAGGTTGATTGTAGCGGAGCTAGCGGGGCTGGCGGGGTTAGCGGAGTTAGCGGTGTTAGCGGTGTCAGCGGTGTCAGCGGAGTTAGCTGCAGACTCGCGGTGAGTGAAACGACGCATTCACTTCTTCGCAGGTGGCGTCGCTTCGCGACGTCGCAAGTTCGCGAGTTCGCATGCTATCCCACCCTTTCGTCCAAAGAACGGGCGAAAGGATGGGGCCCGGTTTATTCGCCGACTTGCCGACTTGCTGAATTGCTAACTCGCTGACCTGCTCTAGGTCACCGAGCGCGGCTTGACGACGATCACCGTAGCGGGAACGAAGGTGCTGGGAGTTGGCGCCGGCAAAATCGTCGGATACAGACAGCCGGGGTCGTCGCCGCCCTCGGAGACCGGCGTGCAAGCGGGCAGATTGGGGCTGTACTGCTGCGAGTCGACGGGTGGGTTGGACGGGCTCACGTTGGGGGGAATGCTGATGAAGTGGATCCAGTCGTCGCCAGCGGTGGAGACGAAGAAGATGGAGTTATCGGGCGAAAACGCGCCGGCGAGCGGAGCGGTGGCCTCGGAGGCGGGCGGAGCCGTGGTGGAAGTGTTGTTGTTGTACTTGAAGGTTACGTAGCCGGGCTGTTGGACCGGGTTGCCGTTGGCCTGGGGCAGATAGTAGGGCAGTTGGTTGCCGGCGGTCGCGCCGTTGTAAGTAATAAAGGCGATGGGTGCGGCCGTGGTGACGGAGGACGTAGAGGGCGCGGTGCCAGTTACGACCTGGTTCACCTGGGTTGCATTGAGCGTGGTCGCGCCGGATGCAGTGCCCAGAGCGACTGTCCCGTTGATGGTGGGGTTGGTGGCGAGCGGCGTCATGGTTTGCGGCGTAGCCGAAGTGTCTTCAGGGCACAGGGCGGACGGGTAAGTCGAGTTGGGCGGAATGCTGAGAGCAATGTCGTCGAGCGTGATGCTCGAGCCGCTGAGCGAGGCGCCGAGCATGTGCTGGCCGTCGGAGGTGGCTCCCAGCACGTTGGTGAGCAGATTGACGGAGTCGCTCTGGGGATAGAAGAGAATGCTGGCGTTGTTGCCTACGGTACCGACAGTGGTGTCGGAAGGCGGAAGTCCTCCCGGGCACCAGGTGTGGGCGACGGTCGGGTTGCCGGCGAGATAGGCGCCCAAGGCAGGGACGGTGATGGCAAGGGCTTGCGCGGTAGCCAAGTTTGGCGAATCCGGCTGCGTAGTGCAGGTCGGCAATGCGTCGGCAGGAAGCGGATTCGGTGGCAGCGGATAGGTGGACCAACCGAGGTTCGCGCTGTAGACGTAGAGCGTATCCGCGTGGCCGGTGATAAGCGGGGTAGAGCACGAGGCCGGGGAGTTGAGCTCCGCGTTATCGACGATGTAAAGGGTCCTGGCATCGGGCGTAAAGGCGGCAGCTGCTCCCATGCCGCCGTAGGTGGACGAAGTGCCGGTGTTGATGTTGTAGAGATAGAGCACCCCGCGGACCTGATCGTTGATGAGCAACTGATTGGCGACCGGAGAGGCGGCGAGTACGACGCCGGGGACGGAGGTGTCCTGCTTGGTGATGCCGTTGGTGTTCGTGGAGTAGATCATCAACTCGCGGGAGGAACCGAAGTAGAGGTTGACGCCCAGCTGATCCATGAGCATGGAGTTGGGAACATAGGGCAGGCGCACGGTGGCGCCGGGGCTGCCGGTGAGCAGCTGGAGCGACGAGAAATACTGCGACTCGCCGGGCGCGGCGAACCAGGCGTAGTTACTGGTGGAGCCGGGAACGGTGATGCTGACGGGATTGGAAGCCAGCGACAGGCCGGTGCCATTCAGGCCGAATTCATTGATGGGGGCCGGATTGCAAGCGGCCGGCTCGCACACGGCATAGATGGAAGCGACACCGGGGAAAGAAGCGGTGATCGCGCCCCCGCCGCCGGCCGTAATTTCGATGGGGTTGGTGGACTGGTAGGTGAGGCTCAAGCCGGTGAGGGGGTTGTTGTTGGTATCGATGACCGTGGTGGTGAGGTTCTGCGTGACGCCTTGGGTGACGACGCCGCTGGTAGCGCCGTTGGCAAGCGAAATGCGAATGGATTTCGGCGGGCAGGTGGAGAAATAGCCGGCCGACCCTGTCGATTGGGCGATAGATGCGGTGATGGTGGTCGTTCCCGGCTGCAACGCGGTGATGGTGGAGAAGGGATTGGCGAGTGTTTCGGGGGCGATGCTGGCGACGGTCGAATTGCTGCTCGCGTAGTTGAGGGTTCCGATGGACGAGCCGCAGCTGGGATTCGAAGTGGTCGTCGTGGCGCTTCCCGAATCGCTCCCGGTCTGATCGGGAACCGTGGCCGCGACCTCGAACTGCGTGCTGCTCAGGCCGGCTGGGAGAACGGTGTATCTCCCGGTGTTGAGGAAGGTCGCCTTCGACAAGCCCGAGAAAGTAACGTTCTCGCCGGGTATGAAGTTGTTGGCAGCGGTCGTCACGGTAACCACATCCGAACTGACCGAAAAAGCCGTGACGCTGGCGGTCGCCGCTGGCTGGCAGAGCAGGGTTTGGGTTCCGTTGTTGTCGTAGTAGCCCAAGGCGTCGAGCTCGGCCTGCTGGTTCTGCGAGAAGCATTGCGTAGGCACCGATGTCAAAGGCGTCGTTGAAGAGCAGTTTCCCGAGGATGGGAGGCAAGTGGTGACCAGGCTGATGGCGGTAACGGGCGCATGAACGTACACCGGGATGGGGTTTGAGGTCACGGACTCTGCCGAGGCTGTGACATAGGCAATGCTGTAGGGCAGTCCGTTGGTGGACGGCAGCGGATTGGGGGCGGTGCAATAGGTATAGTCGGCGATGCCGCCGCCGGTATTGCGGTTCCACGTGCCGGCGCAGAGAGAGGCGTTGGGAGAGATGTCGACCAACTGATTGTTGCTGGTGCCGAAGCTTACCGTGCCGGTAGTGGTCGGGACCGAGTTGCCCTTGCAGCTGAAGGCCTGAGGCGACAGAATAAAGGTGGTCTGCCCATAGGCCAGCGAGATGCCGGCCTGCTGCGGCTGCAGAGTGAGGGAAGCGATCTGATCATCCTTCAGGCCGTAGCCGAGGCCGTTGCAGTAGTTACCTTGCGGGTTGCGTGTACAGCCGGCGATGGAAATCCCGGCCGGAAGGGCCAGGCCAAGCAAACAAACAAGCGTCAAGAACTGCCGCATGAATCCTCCCCGCTCCGCGCCGTCGAACCGCGGAACGGTCGCTAAGAACACGTAAAGAAAAACGAGTTATCGCCACCCCTTATGCTGCCCAGGGCCGGCCCGCAACAGGTGGATCGCACCCAGGCTCGAGCACTGTGGCGGCACACTGCCGCATGCGGCCAAAGAGGCGGGACACACACCGAATACTCCAAGAAAAAAGTGTATCAGGACGGGGCCACCTCCGGCATGGAACCGGTCTGTCAGGCGGTTCTGCTGAATAGACTCATCGCGAGGCCGGGTGGGGAGCAGAAGTACAGGGACCAAGGGACCGAGGGACCAAGAATGCAGGGACCAAGGGGGAAAACGGGCCGGTCGCGCCGCAGGACAAGCGAAGCGCGCAAGTCCCGATCTGCAACCGCGTCTGCAGACCCGCAGAAGCGCCTTCTCGTTCCCTTGTTCCCTTTTTCCCTTGGTCCCTGCTATTCAGGCATATAGCGGGCAAACCAGTCGATGGCGCGTTGCTGGACGTCGAGGCGGTGGGCGGGATCGGAAAAGCCGTGGCCCTCGTTGGGGTAAACCACCAACCGCGTGGGGACATGAAGGTCGCGAAGGGCATGCCAGAACTCGAAGGACTGGGGCGCGGGACACTCGCCGTCGCGGTCGCCGACAACCAAGAGGGTAGGGGTGGTGACGTTTTTGATGAACGTGGTGGCGGAGCTTTTGGCGTAGACCTCGGGGTCGTCGTAGACCGAGGCGCCGAAGTAGGGAATCATCCACTGGTCGATGGAGTTTTCGCCGTAATAGGAAAGCCAGTCTGAAATGCCGGCCCCGACCACCGCGGCCCTGAAGCGATGGGACTGGGTGACGGCGAACATGGTCATGAAACCGCCGTAGCTCCAGCCGGTGATGCCGACGCGGTTGGGGTCCACGGGATACTTGGCGAGGACCGTGTCGACGCCGGCCAGGATGTCGCGGAGGTCGCCGTAGCCGAAGTCCTTGCGGTTGGCCTGGGTGAAGGCTTCGCCCTGGCCGAAGCTGCCGCGCGGGTTGGGCATGAGGACGAAGTAATCGAGGGCGGAATAGCCCGTGGCGCTGAAGCCGCCTCCGCCGCCATTCCAGCTTGAGGCGACATCGGCGGCGGGACCGCCATGGACCTCGACGATGAGCGGGTATTTCCTGTGTGGATCGTAGTGCGCGGGCAGAAGCAGCCAACCCTGAATGATGAAGTTGTCGTCGGTCCAGGTGAGCGTGGCGGAATCGCCCCAGGATGGCGTAAGGCCTTCGTTGAAATGGGAGAGCTGGGTGAGGCCAGGGGGGGCAGCGGATGCGGCCGAGGCATCCCCGGTCCCCAAATGCGAGGGACCGGGGGCACCCACAGTTTGCTTAGAGAGCGAGGCCGCGGCGGGGCCGGCGGCGTAGATTTCCGGGGGCTGGTTGAAGGTGCTGGCCTGAAAGACGAAGAGGGAGCGATCGGCGGTGACGGCGAGGCTGTCGCCGACCGAGCCGGGATAGGTGAAGAGGGGCGCGGCAAAGCTGGTGGCAACGCTCTGGCTGGTGCGATCGCCTTGCAGGCGGAAGCGGACGAGACGATGGATGCCGTTGGCGAGCTCGCAGGTGAAGATGTGCTCGTCGTCGCCCCAGGCGATCCATTCAGAGGATGCAGGACGGCCGGGAGTGAGATTGCGCGGCTCGCCGCCGGAGGCAGCGACGATCCACACGTCGCCGCCGGTGACGCCCTGATCGCTCATAAGACCGCCGATGAAGGCGATGGCTTTGCCGTCGGGCGACCAGCGGGGAAGGGCGATTTCGAGGCCGTGGAGGGGGCCGGGGATATCGGAGGGGGAAAGAATCGCGGTAGGCTTGGTCTGCCCGGTCCCCAAGTGCGAGGGACCGGGGGCACCCGCGCTATCCCTGGTCTCAAAAGCGAGACCGGGGGCACCCATGGTGTTGGTGGATGGGGCATCCTCGGGCGTCGATTGCGTGTAGAGTCTGGCGAGCCACCAGTTGTTTTCGCCGGGGGGATCGGCGGCGACGTAGGCGAGGGATTCAGAATCGGGCGACCAGTCGAACTCGTAAACGTGAAGGCTGGCGGGGGTGAGGAAGGCGGGCGCGGAGGGTTGGGCGGCGGAGGCGGAGACAGCGGCGACGCGCTGGACTTCAACACGATCTTCGCCGATGACGCCGGAGGGCGCGTCCATGGCGGCGAGGGCTCCGGAGGGACGCGTGGCGTCTTCGACATAGAGGAAGGCGATGCGCTTGCCGTCGGGCGAAAAGGCCGGCGCATTGACGTAGCCGCGAAACTGGGAAAGACGCTGGGGCGGATTGCCGTCGAGGTGCGAGAGATAAAGGTCGGGTTGGCCGCCGAGGTCGGCGCAATCGGAGAGAAAGGCGACGGCGTTGGAGCCGGGCGACCAGACGGGAGCGAACTCCGTGCAGGATTCGTCGGGCGAGGGTGCGGCGGTGACGCGCCGGCTCTCGTCAATACTGGCGAGGGGACTGCCAAGAGGAGCGACGCGAATTTCACCGCTTTCGAGCCAGGCGAGACGCTTGCCGTCGGGCGAAACGGCGATCTGGCCGACGGTCTGAACGGCCCTGGGGCTGGAAGGGGCTGGGCCGGGACTGGCTGAAGCAGAGTTCTGGGCACAAACGGGCAGGAGGGTGGTTGCGCAGAGGAGGAGGGCCAAGGCTGCGCAGCGGGCACTGCGAGGCGAGAGTGGCATAGGAAAGATGCTAACAGCAGCGGGGTTAGCGGAGTTAGCGGAGTTGGCGGAGCTGGCGGAGCTAGCGAGGTTCCAGGTTAGGCCGGTTCCAGGATCGGATTGCCCGGGCTTTCGCTTTCCCACCCTTTTCGCAAAAGGCGCGAAAAGGATGGAGCACGGAGCGGGTCAGTGAGTTAGCGGGTTCGCGTGCGCTGGCGCGCACGTTCGCGGGTTGGCGAGTTGGCGCGATCCCAGGTTAGGCGCGATGAGGCTGCGCCGGACCTGGGACACCCGGACGATTGCGCGCACCTATAGGTGTACGAATTTTGAAGGAGAGACGCAGGCAAAACGTGCGGCTTTTGACGTATGCGAAAACGTGCACCTGATGAGGCACAGGGACTAAGGGACTAGGGACTGCGGGGCCACGGGACTAGGGGACGGGCGCGAAGAGCGTTGAGCGGGTGCCGGTCCGGTTCGATCGAAGGCTTTTTTCGGGGCAAATGGTTGGCTGGGGCGTGGTGGATGGCAGTGTTGGGAGGGCTTGTCAAAGTTTGGCGAGGGCGAGGAGGGGCGTAAGTTATTGAAACTAAGGATTTATACAAAGAAAAAATCTTTTGCAGAAGATTCCTGCCAAATTGGGTAAGCTAAGGGCATTCGTACCGAAATCGAACTAACGGGCGGGAAAGTGGAAGGAGCTTTCCCGGTCTTCTTGAATCCGCAGGGGCGGCGACGGGGACACGACCTGGCCGCCGGATTCCCACCCTTTTCGCAGAAAGCGCGAAAAGGATGGGGCACGGATCTGTCGCGTGGATGGGGCACGGATCTGAGATCGGGGCGGGGCGACGGCGCGGGCCGGGAAGACTAGATCAAATGTCGCAGGGCAGGGGCAACTCGGAGCGAGTTGCCCCTTAGCTTTTCCGCGGAGGGAGCGCGAGGGCGCGGACGGGGGAACCGGAGAGGTGGGCAAATGGGCGTGAGCAGCGTGGACGGGAAATGCATCGAGGAGCGAAAGAAGAAGGGCGAGACGGCGAAAGGGCGGGCGAAGTCCGGCAAGGGGAAAGATACGGAGGAGACGGAGGCCAAAAAGGATGGGGAGAGCGTTCCGGTGGATCTTGGGGACTACAAGGGAGCGCGCAAGAAGCTGCGCCACGCGGTGAAAGCGGTGGTGAAGGTGAAGAGCGGCTTAATCGCCGAAAAACTGGTGAGCAAGGCGGAAGCAGGCGACATGCGCGGGACGGAGATGATGCTGTCGCTGATTGAGAAGAAGAAGCCAGGCAAGGACGCGAAGAAGAAAAAGAAGCGGGACGGGCCGAGCTGGGCGGAACTGCTGGCGTCGGAGCCGGAGTGGGACGAGAGCATGGAAGAAGACAGGGATCAGGGGTCAGGGATCAGGGAGCAGAAGGCGAGTTAGCGAGTCAGCAAGTTGGCATGCGCTGGCGCGCATGATCGCGAGTTGGCGGGTTGGCCGGCGACGAATATGGGACCGAGGGGCTATGGATTCGGCAAAGAAACGGTGGCGCAGTTTCCCACCCTTTTCCGCAAGGAACGCGGAAAAGGATGGGGCACCCTCACGGTATTTAGTTGCCGGATCAATAAGTGATTTGAAAGCCTCGCGGGGTGCGGGGAGATGCGGCAGGGAGAAGGACGCGATGGGAATGAAGCTCATGAAGGACGAAGGATTGCGGACGTCTGATTGGCGAGCCGGACAGTCGGCGGGCGAGCGGGTTGGTCACGTTCCCACCCTTTTCGCAAAGAGCGCGAAAAGGATGGGGCGCGGACCGCTCGTGTCGATGGGGCGCGGATCGCTCGTGTCGCACGGACCGCTCGTGTCGATGGGACGCGCAGTTGCGGCGTGTCTGCTGGCGATGGGGCTGGCGGCGATGGCGTGGGCGCAGGGCGTGACGACGACGACGGTCGCGGGGACGGTGTACCTGGCTACAGGTGAGCCGGGCGCGGGGACACTGGTGATCAGTTGGCCGGCGTTCACGACCGCGGCGGGCCAGGCAGTGGTCGCGGACTCGTTGACGGTGACGATTGCGGCGGATGGCTTTGTGAGCGTGAACCTGGCGCCGAACGCGGGAGCCACGCCCGGGGGCTTGTACTACACAGCCGTTTACTACATGAGCGACGGGACGGTGAGTACGCAGTACTGGGTGGTACCGTCGGCGGCGTCGGCGACGCTCGAGCAGGTGCAGGCGCAGGTGATGCCGGCGGTGCAAGCTGTACAGACGGTGAGCAGGGCCTACGTGGACGAGGCCATCACGGAGCTGACGGAGAGCCTGCTGACGGCGTCGGGCGGGACGTTGAGCGGGCCGCTGATTTTGAATGCAGATCCCACGCAGCCGCTGCAGGCGGCGACCAAGCACTATGTGGATACGCAGGTGGCGACGGCGCTGCCGCTGACGGGAGGGACGGTAACGGGAACGTTCACCGCTCACCAGATCGGCGGCGCGTACCAGGCGGATCAGTTTGCGGGCGCGGATTTCGGGGCCAAGGTGCAAGTCTGCTTGAACGGACTGAACGCCACCTACGGCGGGACGTGCGATGCGCGGAATTTTACGGGCAGTTTGTCGATGGGGTCGAATCTGACGATCTCGAGGTCGAACGCCGTGGTGCTGCTGCCGTGCGCGACCATTGCGACGGCGAAACAAATTGTGGTGACGGCGACGACACGGAACGTGTCGCTGCGGGGATGCGCACTGCGCGGCGGAACGGCGGCGAGCGGCAGCCAGGGCGGAACGGTGTTTGCGTACTCGGGCACGGGCGCGATGGTGCAGGTGGGCGACGCGACGTATGCCGTGGATACGCCGGGCTTCCACATGGACAACGTGGCCATCAACACGACCGCGGCCACCAGCGCGACGGCGCAGGGATTTGCGGCCTACCGGACGCAGGAGATCGATCTCGAGAGCCTGTATTTCCTGGGGAATCAAAACCAGACCGGCATGACACTGGACGGAACCGGGAATTACACGGGCGGAACATTTTTGGACAACCAGTTCACCGGGTTCGGGACGGCGGTGAATGCGATCGGCCACCAGGTGGCGAATGCGGCGACGACGGACTGGATGAATGCGAGCACGTTTGTGCGGCTGCACATCGATTGCCCGACGAGCGGGGGCAATCCAATCGCCGGGACCTACGGAATCAATCTGCAACAGGGCGACGGCAACACGTTTACGGGCGGAGACGTAGAGGGATGCGGAACAGCATTGCATTTGGGAGCGAATGCCGAGAACAACACGATCGTAGGAGTGCGCAACGAGAACTCGACAAACCAGGTGGTGGCGGACGCGGGCAGCAAGTACAACAGTTGGATGACCGGCGGGACCATGTTCACCGGACAACTGACCGACAACGGCACGCGCAACAGCTTCCTCGATACATTTCACCGGAGTTTCAACGGATTGAATGGTGACTGGTATGGAAGCCAGCAGGACACGACCGTGACCAACCACACGCGGCTGGGCATCGGGAATGGCAACGAGCGCGGACTGCTGAACGAGATCCAGACCGATTACGGCTATCGCTGGGAAGACGGGTTTAGCGACGGAACCAGCGGCGAGCAGTTCTGGAACCTGACGGATCTGATTAACGGAGTGCAGCGCATTTCGGTGGGCCAATATCTGAGCGCGACCGCGAATGTGGTGACGAACGTGGTTCTGAACAACGGGGGGTGCTATACGTCGTCGACCGCTCCGTCGGTGAGCATTACGGGCGGCGGCGGCAGCGGGGCCGCGGCGACGGCGAACCTGATCACGACCACCTCGTTGAGCTGCCCTGGAGGCTACACGGTGGGGAGCGTGACGGTGACGGCCGGCGGCAGCGGTTACACATCGCAGCCGTCGCTGAGCTTCGCCGGATCGAACCAGACGGCGACGCCGAATGCCGTTGCGGAGATCACGCCTGCTGGGAGCACGAACAACCAGACGGTGGTCAACTCCGCGGGCACGGGCGCGGTGGTGCTGAACGGGTCGAACGGGTCGGGCACGGGCGGGGTGGTCTTTGGCTCGGGCGGCGCCACGGAGACGACGGTGGCGACCGTGGACAAATCCGGCGATGCGCAGTTCAACGGAACTCTGCTGGTGGGCGGGACAGCGCAATCGACGGGAACCATGACGGTGCGGAACAGCGCCGACGCAGAGGTGGACTACTACCTGTGGCCGGGACTGACAACGAGCCAGAAGGGCTCGTTCACGTACAAGGACTGGAACGGAAACAGCCAGTGGTACATGGTGAAAAACGCGACCAACGACTGGGCGCTGAACTCGGCGGTGGGGGGCCTCGATAGCTTCAAGGCCTACCAGAGCACGAACAGCGGCGATACCTATATTGACGCGAGCAACGCGACGGGACACATCCGGCTGAATTACGAGAGCGGATCGGGTGCGGAGACAGACATTTACTCAGGATCGAGCGCAAGCCTGGTGGCGGCGTTCCTGGGACCGACGAGCATCAAGTTTCCAGGGCTGGCCGCGTCTTCGGGACACTTCTGCCTGCAGGTGGATTCATCGGGGTACCTCACCAACACGGGATCGGCGTGCGGATCGGGATCCGGATCGGGATCGGGAACGGTCAATTCGGGAAGCACCGGGCAGATCGCGTACTACACCGCAAATGGCACGACCGTCGGCGGTGAGAGCGTGGTGCCATTGACGGCAGGCGGAACAGGGGCGACAAGCGCCAGCGGAGCGATGGCGAATCTGCTGCCGGGAGTGGCATCGGACGGCAGCAACGGGGTTGCGGTGACAGGCAACGTCAACGCGGCCGGCTTTAAGGTCGGCGGCTCGCTTTTCGGCACAGCGAATCTGGCCGATTGGACCGACGGCGGAATTGCGAACGGCGATTGCGCCGTGTGGAACGCGACCACAAGCAAATGGACGCCGGGAAGTTGCGGGAGCGGCGGGAGCGGCGGCTACGCGGGCGTAATCACCGACGGCACGGGCGGTCTTGAGGGCGAGCCCAGCACAACGCCGACATGGACGATTACGCCCGCGGGCAATGCAGAGTTCCAGGCGTCGATCACGGCCACGTCGCCGGTTTGCGACATCCGCGCGTTTGGGGCGCAACTTGGTTCGCAGGACATCGGGCCCTACATTCAAGATTGCATCAACAGCATTTATCCGTGGGCCTCGGGCAACACGCAAACCATTCGCCTGGAGTGCGGAGACCATACGCCGGGATGCTATTGGGCCAATCCCAGCGCCCTGACCTTCCCGTACGGAGGGCCCTTCAGGTTTGAATTGCAGGGCTATCTCTCGCTCGGCTCCACGTTAGTCACGACCGGTTACGAGAACTGGTATGGCATCGGGCCTCCGGGCGGCGACCTGCAATTCCAGACGGGGAGTCCGGCCCTGATCTTCGCACCCACAATCTACGGCGCCCTCGGCACGGCGGTAACGACGCCGGGGCAGCCGGTGACGGTTACGCCGGCCTTTACGGCCGGCGCGATTACGAATATGCCTGCCGGCGCGGCGATCACGATCGCCGGGACCACGACGGCGACAGGGGTGAGCGCCACGGCAGTTTCCGAGGGCAGCTATCGCATTGTGACGCTGACTCTGCCGTCGCAGGTGCGCTACGTTCCGCTGGAAACGATGACCGTGTCGGGGTGCTCCGACGCGACGCTGGACATTACGAACGGCGCGATCTTCAGCGTGAATTATTCGGCGCCGGGCGGAGAGCAGTTGGTTTACCAGCAGAGTACGGCCACGGCGGCGACCACGGCGACCGGCTGCTCGATCACCTCGTTCGACGAGGATAAATACGAGTCGGTTCGGCTGTTCTGCTCGAATGGCACGAATATGTCCGGATACTCTTACACCTGCGCGACGGGCCAATGGACCATTTATCCGCTGCACGCGCACTCGGCATCGGATGTTTGGGGTGTGGTAGCCGTATCTCCGGGCTTCCCCGAGGATAATGGGCACTCGTTCCACGACATCAATATCTCCGGCAGCTACGGGATGAGTTACTGGGGCGAGCAGGAATCGAATCTCGACCTCTACAACGTGGGAATGAATCCGACCGGCTACCTCGCGGCCGGAGGCATGGAGCAGACGGCTTCGTGGGTTGAATCCATCGCGGAGTTGAACTACTCGCCGGCCACGATCAACCCAGGCTCGTGCGAAGCCGGCGGATGCGCGCAGCCTTCTTACCCCTATGGACTACGGTGCGACTCGGAATCGGGAGGGATCAACTCCGGCGGAGGGAGCGGGACCAACACGGGCTGCGCGGCATCGACGATTGCCGGTGGCGCATTTATTGGCGGCGGCATCAAGATCGACGGCGGCGGGGTCAACGGCATTTCCGCCATGCCCTACGAGATCAAGGACATGCTCTTCGAGCAGGCCCCGAGCGCGGCGGTGGTGGTGGACAACCGCACGGCGATGGACACGACCTCCTGCCTATGGATCCACGACGATGCGTTGCAGGATAACGTCACGGAGACGGCGGTCTCTTATCTTGCATACACGAATCGGGAATCGCCGTCGCTGGCGTGCTACAAGCTCGACAGCCTGGCGATTTCGCTGACCTCCAACTACACCAATCCTTACTTCAACGATGCGGTAAGCATCGAACGTACGCCGTACGGGACCACGCTGCCGGTGAACACGTCGGCGGCCACTCCGCCGATCAACGATGGCGTGGAGTATCAGGGCGCGAGCAGTGGCAGCGGCGCGGGATTCGGGCCGCAGATTCTGCCCTTCGGTTCGCTTCCGATCAACAATAGCCCGTCAAGCTGGGCAAGCACCGCGTCTCCCAATGGATGCGCAAGTCCGAATACCTGCACGGTGGTCACAAGCGGCGTGTCCTGCCCCGACGGTCCGCAGGCGACTTCGAAGATGCAGTGCGCGGAGCTGGATGGACCGGGAAGCGCGTTCACCATCGGCACGTGGACGGGCAGCACCTATGCGGGAGACCAGTTTATCTACGGTTGCTACGTCCGGCCGGGTGCGAATTTCAGTTTCCCGCAAGGCTTGCAGGACCAGGATGCGTTCATGCTCGCGACCAACGGTACGGATGCCTTCACTTTGAACGGATACGGGGGCACGAGTTATACGACGCCCTCGTTCGGGTTCGGGACCAGGCTTTCGCACAATTCGTGGTATCCGTTGATAGCCATCGCCACGATTGCCACGGGCGAATCCGCCTCTCACGCCATCAGCTTCCTGATCGGCTCGGGCAACGGAAACAACGGGAGCGCGGGCGCCGGATATGGCAACCAGTTTTCCAATTGCCGGTGGGCATTCATTCCGGGGCCAAACAGTCCGTCCTACGCCGGAGTGACTTCGGACGAAGTGGCCTTTGCGCGGGATAACCAGTACCGCGGCGCGGCGCCATCGAACACGGGCGCGGGCATGGCGGCGACAGGGGAGACGATTTCGGCAAGCGGTTATCAGGTGAACGGCGTGGCGCTGAATGCTCCCAGCGAGACCTACACTGCGTCGGCGAGCGGCGCGATCGCACTGCCAACTGCCGACCGCGCGGAAGCAACGTACGTGTTGAGCGGTAACGCGACGGCGTCGATTGGATCGGGCGCCGGAGGCGGCAAAGTGACAATCTTTGTTTGCCAGCCGGCGAGCGGCGGTCCGTACACATGGACGTGGCCCTCGAACTGGAAGGGCGGCGTGACCGTGGGAACGACAGCAAGCACCTGTTCCGAGCAGACGGGCACGTATATTGCCGGAATCGGCGATTGGCACGGAGATGCGGGGTCGACCAACGTGCCGCAGTGAGAAAAGCAGGGGCTAGGGACTAGGGACTAGGGACTCGAGGCGATCTCATCAGCACCGTTCAGTCCGTGCAAAGCGTCCCTCAGGGGCAAAAGCCCTTGGTTTTATTGGGCATTTTGCGGCACGGCTAAAGCCGTGCCCTTTCAAGACCGGTTTATGAGATAGCTTCTAGGGACTCGAAACCAAGCCGGAAATACTCCAAGCGAAAGCGCGGGTGGCGCGACTGCTTAAGTTGCGCCGCCTCGCGCCGCGGTGTGGGCTATTGATCCGGCCCATAGGATTTACGGCGAGGCTTCCCACCCTTTCCGCAAAAAACGCGGAAAGGATGGGGCACGGCGTGGCATTTGTATTGGGCCGGATCAATCATCGCGATGGAAGATGGGGCGAAATGGGGAAAGGCAAGGCAAGGAGAAAAAAGATGAAGCGTTGGTTGCGGGTTTGGATTTTAGCGGCAGCGCCAGCCGTAGCGTGGGGCCAGGCGTCAACAGGACTTCCGGCGCCAAGCACGGGCGGGATCAACGGAGTTACGGTTCCAACACTGGCCACCGGTTATCTCTACTACAACAGCGGCACAAACAGCTTCTCGTTCCAGACATCGGGAACGGTGAACAACTGCGCTTCGGCTTACACCGTGGCCTACTACGCCGGAAGCGGGACAGCGGTGAGCTGCCCGGCGGCCTTCACGGGACTGGGCTATTTTTCGACCGGTGCGGCGCCAGCCGCAGCCACAGGCGCGCAGATTATCAGCGCCATCGGGTCGACGGCCGTGGCCAATGCGACCAGCGCAACGAGTTTCACGGGCAGTTTGAGCGGGGACGTAACGGGAACGCAAAGCGCGACGACGGTGAGCAAGATCAATGGCGGAAGCGTGCCGGCGAGCGCGAGCGTGTTGAGCAGCAATGCTTCTTCGCAACTGGCTTCGGCGGCAACCACGGGCAGCGGGAGCGTGGTGCTGGCCATCAGTCCCACGCTGACGACGCCGACTCTGGGAGTGGCCAGCGCGACGAGCATTACGACCACCGCTTCATCGACCCTGAAAGGCAGCGCGAACCTCTTCAATAATGCGTCGGCGGCGACGAATATTGTGGAGATCCAGGCGGGAACCAGCGCGGCGCAGACCGAAGAGTTGCAGTGGCAGAACTACAGCGGGACCGCGGAGTGGGACAACACGGTCGATACGAGTTACACCTACCACATTCAAGACGCTGCCCACAGCAGTCTCGACCGCATCACGATCTACCAGGGCGGCGGAAATACCAACATCAACGCCGGCAACGGCGCGTATGCCGTGTGCCTGAACTGCGCGGCCAGCAGCGGTACCAGCGGATTGCTGGTGCAAAACGGAGCCTCAAGCCCTGCGACGGTGCTGACCGTGTCGGGTAGCGGCAACACCACGGCGACGGGATATGTTTCGGGCAAGTTCTTCATGGGCAGCGGCACCATGACGCTGGCGTCGGGCGCGGCAGCGGGGACGAGCCCGTCGATAGCCTGCACAACGAGTCACGTGTGCGACGGCGTGAGCGGCACCGTGACGCTGACGACGGGAACGAGCCCGACGACGGGAACGCTGGCTACGTTGACCTTCCCCAGCGCGCACACGAACTACGCCAACTGCATGGTATCGACGGAGAGCGCAAGCGCGGTGATCACGACCAACACCTGGACGGAGAGCACGACGGCGGTCACGATCACGGCGAATACGGCGCTGACGGCTTCGACGGCGTACACGGTGAAGTATTGGTGCGGCGGAAACTGAAGTAGGGCAGCGGAGTTAGCGGAGTTGGCGGAGTTAGCGGTGTTAGCGGAGTTAGCCGCATATCGGTGGAGCGGACGCGGGAGATGCAGTTGCGTTTTCAATGCTTCGCGAGTTGGCGCCGCTCGGCGGCTTCGCAAGTTGGCAAGTTCGCTGGTGGTTTCTTTTTAGCGGAGTTGGCGGAGTTAGCGGAGCTAGCGGGGTTGGCGGAGTTAGTGGGGGTTGCGTGGAAGAGCTAGAAGATTGCGGGCAGAAGGTCGATTCGTGGGGACTGCGGCTGGAAGAGTCGCCTGCCGAGGAGATGGATAAGAAGGACCTGGAGTGCCTGGGCAAAGCGCTGGACCATCATCCCCGGAGCCTGCACGGGCCTACCGTGGGCATGGCGTTGGCGGAGCGGCTGCTGGTAGTGCGAACGCGCGAGGGACGGCCGGGAAAACTGAAAGCGAATAAGGTGCAGATGGCCTTCGAAAACAAGCGCGGCCAGCGCAACATTGTGCTGAAGGCGCGGCAGATGGGGCTGACGACGTGGGTGGCGGCGCGGTTCTTTCTGAAGACGATCACGCAGCCGGGGACATTGACGCTGGAAGTGGCGCACACGCAAGAGGCGGCCGAAGAGATCTTCCGCATGGTGCACAGGTTTGTGGATTGGCTGCCGGATGGGCTGCAGGCGGGAGCGCTGAGGACGGGGCGCTCCAACGTGCGGCAGATTGTGTTTCCGGCGATGGACGCGGAGTACCGGGTGGTGAGCGCGGCGGACCGGAACGCAGGGCGGGGATTGACAGTGCAGAATCTGCACTGCAGCGAGCTGGCGCGGTGGCCGGGCGACGCGGCGGACATTTTGGCGGGCTTGCGCGCGGCGATGGCGCCGAACGGTGAGCTGATTCTGGAGTCGACGCCGCAGGGAGTGGGCGGGTGCTTCTACGAGGAGTGGCACAAGGCCGGCGAAACGGGGATGGTGCGGCACTTTTTCCCGTGGTGGATGGAGCCGCGGTACCGCTCGGCGAAGGTGGACGAGGCGAGCCTGACGGACGAGGAACGCGGGCTGATGAAGCAGCACGTGCTGAAGCTCTCGCAGATCGCGTACCGGCGGCGGATTCGCGCGGATTTTCGCGGGCTGACGGCGCAGGAGTACGCGGAGGACGAAGAGAGCTGCTTTTTGGCCAGCGGCGAAAGCGTGTTTGAGTTGGCGGCGGTGGAGGCGCGATTGAAGACAGCGCCGCATCCAGTGGAGCGGCGGCAGAACGGAGAGCTTGAGATCTGGCTGCCGCCGGTGAAGGGTAAGGAATACGTGGTGGCGGTGGATCCGGCGGGAGGCGGGAGCCATGGCGACTACTCCGCGGCGCAGGTGCTGGAGATGGAGACGGGCCTGCAGTGCGCGGAGTTTGCCGGTCACGTCGGCGGACTGGAACTGGCGCGCTATGTGACCAGCCTGGCCAGGGAGTACAACGGCGCGTGGCTGGTGGTGGAGCGCAACAACCATGGCAGCGGCGTGCTGGCGCTCGTCGAGACGGCGTGCAGGTACGAGCGGGTCTACTCGCAGGGCGGGCGGCAGGGCGGGCAACCGGGTTGGCTGACGACGAGCGTGAGCCGGCCGTCGGTGATCGGGCGGCTGGGCGCGGCGCTGGTCGAGGAGCCGGAGCTTTTCCAGAGCGGGCGGCTGCTGGGCGAGTGCCGCAGCTTTGTGCGGCTGCCGAATGGCAACACGGGAGCGCAGTCGGGCACGCACGACGACCGGGTGATGGCCATGGCGATCGCGCTCGGGGCGCGGGCGGAGCTGGCGGGGAAGAAGCGAGCTTCTAGCTAATAGCGTCCAGCCACTAGCTCTTGTCTTGCCGAGTGAGATTCACTGGTTTGCCCCAAGCAGCTTGGGGCGGTGGGAACGGCTAGAAGCTGTCTTCCGTGGGCGTCTGACAGGGGTTGACCTCAGTGAGCCTCGTGACTATCTTGGTCCTGGTGACGACATGGGCTTTCGAGTCAACTGGTACACGCGCAGTTACACAGGGAGCAAAGACGAGAACAAACAACTGGCGGCCGTAAAGGCGCTGGGATCGCTACATGACCCGGCTGCCATTCCTACGCTGGTGCTGGCGCTGGGAAACAAGAGCGACGAGGTCGTCAAGTGCGCCGCCGAGTCCCTGGGCAATCTGGGGCCATGCGCGCTCGATCCAATCCTCGCGGCTCTCGATAATGGAAATGGCCGCGCTGCCCTTGCCCTGGGCAAGCTGGGAGAGTGCGCAGTCGAGCCGCTCCTCGCCGAGCTTGCAAACCCGAAGTCAAGAGTCCGGGGTTCGATCGCCTCCGCACTGGGAGAACTGGGCGATATTCGCGCTATCGAGCCCTTGGCTCGCGCCATGCACGAGGAAGCGAAGGGAGCCAGCGAACATAACGTCCACATAGCGGCCACCAAGGCACTCGGCAAGATCCGATCGCCGCGCGCCGCCGACATTCTGATCGCGGAGGTGGACAGTCCGGCCGGCGGATCGCTTGGAGCCAGTGGCATGCGCGAGCACGCGGCGAGGGCCCTCGGGGACCAGGGCGACGCTCGCGCAATCGAAGCTCTGATCCGCGCGCTGGGAACCGGCGGCGCTGGAGGTCGCTGGGTTCGCAGCGCGGCCGCGGAGTCCCTGGGCAAACTCGGAGATGCGCGCGCCCTGGACCCGCTTCTTGATCTCCTGGTCGATGATCAAGACGGTCCCAGGCGGTCCGCGGCCGCAGCGCTCGCCCATCTGGGCCAAGGGCAGTGGTGCGAATGGGTGCGCGGCGATAAAGGCGACCTCGAGCGTCTCACGCAAGCCAAGGACCTTCGGCTCGCCGGGGCATTGCTACGTGCTCTGGTCAGCAGGGCCCCGGCGACACGCCAAGCCGCCGCTGCCGCTCTGCGGGAATTAGGTCAACCAGAATGGTCGCAAATGGTCCAGGGCTCTGAGGGAGACCTTGTGCGCCTTGGCAAATCCGGGGATAAGCGCCTTATCGAGCCCCTGATCGCACGCTTGGACGATGGTCAAGCCGAAGCCGCCGCCGCGCTGGCGGAGATCGGCGATGTCCGAGCCGTCGGACCCTTGCTCCGCGCCCTCGAAAGCGGGCCGAAGGAGGCGGCTGCCGCGGCTCTTGAATCCCGGTTCGCCGAAGAGGAAGGCGTTGGCGCCGTTCTCCGGAGGTACCGTGAGAACGAAGCGCAGCAGACTGCTGCGGCGGCGGAAAAAGCGCGCCGCGAAGCGGAGAAGGCCGCGGAGGATGAGCGAGTGCGATCCGAGATTCGCAGCTTATCCTTGGAGGACCTCATTCACAACCTTCAGCACGGCAACGCCCCACAGGCGGGCTACGAACTGGCTCGACGCGCGGAAGCCCAGGGGGATCCCGTGATCACCGCGCTCCTGACCGCGGTTGGCGATCAAGGGATGCTGGCCAGGTACCGGCAGTTGAAGCGGTCCGGGCAGTGGCGGAATAGCGATGCCGGAATGCTGATTGTGGAATTGACGCGGCTCGCGATCACCCGCCGCAGCTAAGTATGTTTCCTGACTAGGACAAACCGCGCCGGCCCGCTCCTCAACACCCGCAACGATCCATTTTCCGGAGTGCCTCCGTGTGTCTTTGGATTCGATTGCACAGACGGGCGAATCCCCCTTACAATATAGATAGCGAAGAATTAGAGGAAAGGTCTGCCTGTCGATGCCTAAGGAAAAGATTCATCCCAATTATGCCGCGGTGCGTGTGATGTGTGCCTGCGGAAGCAGTTTTGAGACGAGGTCGACCCACAAGGGCGACATTCACGTGGAA
>PLSB01000299.1 GCA_003165005.1 Acidobacteriaceae bacterium
TTTATGCAGGAGTCAATAGTGGCGGGTGGCGCAGGTGGCGGGTGGCGCACCCTTAGTTTTTCTAAATCTCACCTTTCCATCAAAGAGCGGGTGCCCCATCCTTTTCACGTTCTTTGTGAAAAGGGGTGAGAAACCACGAAACCCACCCTATAGGAATAGTGAAAATACTTTAGAGCATCAGCCAGTCGCCATCGTCTTCGAGCAACCCCTTCATGTTGGCGCAGTCGCCTGGCGCGTGCTGGCAGGGCGCGACGCCAGGGCCGGCAGCCGCTTTCACTTCCCGTGATTCAGTTTGACCAGCTTGGCTTCGAGCACCGCGTCAATCACCTTCAGCGCTTCGAGGGCTTGCTCCGAGACCGGCTCGTCGACCTGCACCACGGCCAGCGCCTTCACCGGCTTGCCCGCAGCCACCGTTCCCGCACGCTCGCGGCCCAGCGCAAAGTTGGCGATGTTGACGCCCTGCTCGCCGAGAATGGTGCCGATGCGCCCGATAACGCCGGGCACGTCGAGGTTGCGGCAGACCACCAGTGTGCCATCGAGCGGCGCTTCCACGTCGATGCCGTCGAAGGCCAGCAGCCGCGGCAGTTCGCCGTGAATCACCGTGGCGCTGGCGCGGCTTTCGCCCTGCGCCGTATGCAACACGATGGTAAGCACCGAAGCCGCGCCGCCGCGATGGCTCTCTTCCTTCTCCTCGTGTATGCGGATGCCGTGCTCCCCGGCCACGGCCGCCGCGTTGATGCGGTTCACATTCTCAGAGCCCGCCAGCAGCCCTGCAATGGCCGCGTTGCGCACCAGTTCGGTTTTCACCTCGGCCAAATCGCCTCCATAGATAAGCGCGATGGACTCGATGCCGCCATTGCTCGTCTGCGCAAGGAACCCGCCCAGCCGTCCCGCAAGGTCGATATAGGGCGCGAGCTTGACGTACTCTTCATGGCTCAGCGAGGGCATATTCACCGCGTTCTGCACCACGCCGAGTTTCAAGTATTCGCGCACCTGGCGCGCGATCTGTATGCCCACGGCTTCCTGCGCCTCGGCCGTCGAACCGGCAATGTGCGGCGTGAGAAGCACGTTGTCGAGGGCGAAGTAAGGCGACTCCTTGGGCGGCTCGACCGTGAAGACGTCGAGCGCCGCGCCGGCTACCTGGCCGCTCTCAAGCGCGGCCACAAGATCCGCATCCACCACCAGCTCGCCGCGCGCGCAATTGACGATGCGCACGCCCTTCTTCATCGTGGCCAGGGTCTTGGCGTTAATGATGCCGTGCGTCTGCGGCGTGAGGCCCACGTGGAGCGTGAGATAGTCGGCCTTCTCGAAAAGCTCCTCCACGGGAACCAGGGCGATTCCGTTCTCGCGCGCCACGGCCGCGGAGACAAAAGGATCGGTGGCGATAATCTCCATGCCGAAGCCGCGCGCGCGCCGCGCCACTTCAAACCCAATTCGCCCCAGGCCGAGAATGCCGAGCGTCTTGGCGCGCAGCTCCGTGCCCTGCAGATTCTTCTTCTCCCACTTGCCCGCGTGCATGGTGGCGTTCGCCATGGGCAGCTTGCGGGCCAGCGAGATCATGAGGGCCAAGGCGAGCTCGGCCACGGCCACGGCATTCGCGCCGGGCGTATTCATCACCACAATGCCGCGGCGCGTGGCCGCATCGGCGTCGATGTTGTCCACACCCACGCCGGCGCGGCCAATCACGCGCAGCTTGGGCGCGTGCGACATCAGCTCGTCGCCCACCTGCACGGCGCTGCGAACCACCAGCGCATCGGCGTCGGCAAGCGCCGCCGGCAAGCCCTCCGGCAACTGGTCGTGCGTCTTTACATCCCATCCCGGCTCGGCCGCTAACACCGCCAGCGTCCCCGGAGAAACTTTTTCCGCCAATACAATCTTCATGGTTGCTCCCTTGTCCGTCGCGCCAGACTTCGACGCTTTCTCGTATTCGTCAAAACCAATGCCCTGCTGCTCGCAGAGCAGGTCGAACATGCGTAAAACCGCTGCGTGCGGCTTGCCTTCGCCGCGCTCGTACTTGGTGAGCGAGTTGGGATGCACCCCCAGCCGCTCCGCCATTTCGTATTGAAAGAGATCGAGCTGCTTGCGCGCGATCAGCAGCTTTTCCGCGAATGTGAGTTCAGGCATGCGTCCTCTTGAGCGGTGTGAGCGGAGCTAGCGGGGTTAGCGGTGCTAGCTAAAGGCCGCGCTGACTCTCTAACTCCGCTAGCTCCGCCAACACCGCTAGCTCCGCTTCGCAAAAACTTCCTGCGCCGCCGCCACGGCCTGGCCCCACTCGACCGGCAGGCCCAGCGTGTCCTTGGCGATGTGCTCCATCGCGCCCAAGAGAGCCACGGTGTCCAGATAGTCGAAGAAGCCGAGGTGCGCCACGCGGAAGATCTTGCNNATCTTGCCCTGCATCTCGCCCTGTCCGTTGGCCGCCACCAGCGCAAACTTGGCCTTGAGCGCCTTCACCACCACGCCTGAGTCCATCCCCTCCGGCACCGCAACCGCCGTGGCCGCGGCCGCGGGCGAGGTAGGCGCAAAGAGCGTGAAGCCCAGCGACACCAAGCCCGCACGGGTCGCCTCCGCGTTCACCTGCGCATTGTCGATCAGCGCATCGCGGCCCTTTTCGAGATCGCCGCCCGCCTGCCCGGCAATGTAATCGAGCGCGGCGCCCAATCCCGCCACCAGCGCGACTGCCGGCGTGTNNGGCGGAATCATCACCGCCTTCTGCGAGCCGCCGATCATTACATCGATACCCCAACCATCCACGTCGAAGTGCGTAGTGCCCAGGCCCGTGATGCCGTCGACGACGAGCAGCGTGTTCGGAGCCACTTCGTCGCGCAGCTTGGCGATGGCCTGGACGTCGTGGCGCACCGCCGTCGAGGTCTCAGTAGCCTGCACGAAAACTATCTTGTGCTCAGGCTTGAGCGCGGCTTTCACTTGAGCGAGGTCGAAGGTCTCGCCGTAGGGCGCGGTCACCACGTCCGGCTCAAGATTGAAGGCCTTGGCCAGGCCCGTCCAGCGCTCGCCAAACTTGCCCGCCGTCAGCACTAGCACCCTGTCGCCCGGCGAGGTCAGATTTGAAACCGACGCCTCCATGGCGCCCGTGCCCGATGACGCCAGCAGCAGCACGTCGTTCTTCGTCCCCACAAAGACCTTGAGCTGCGCCAAAACCTTCTGGAAGAGGGCGCGAAACTCCGCCGTGCGATGGTGGATGTCGGCCGCAGCCATGGCAAATTGGGCTGCCGGAAGCAGCGGCGTCGGACCGGGAGTGAAAAGGCGCGTTTTGCGGATCATGTTCTTTCCCTCGTTTTGGAGCAGATTTGTGGCTTGGTAAACACAGAATACACAATTGTGTGGTTTTTGTGATTTCTTTTTTGCTGTGGAAATCTATTTTGGAGCTTCAATCGGGAAAAATCCATCCCTTTTGCTCCCAAATCCCCTCAATCGTTACAATTTCAGCTTGGGCCAGCCTCGTCCTGCGCGCACTGGCTTAGATAGTGTTTGGCGAATCCAAATCGGCCGGGTTTGTATCAGGGCACGGCTTCAGCCGTGCCGATAAGCCGGCAAAATGATCTGGGCTTTAGCCCCTGCGGGGACGCATTTCCCCCTCGCCGAACACTTGGACGATTCACCAAACACTGCTTGAAGGCCTTTAGCTAGAAGCTAAAAGCTAGAAGCTAGGAGCTAAGATGTCCGAACCCGCCACACTGGAAGCCCTGATCAGCCAGCAAATTGTGACCGCCATGAAGGCCCACGACGCGGAACGCACCGGCACGCTGCGGCTGATCAAGGCCGCGCTCATGAACAAGGCCATCGAGAAGCGCGGGGCGCAGAAGCAGCTCGACGCCGTCCTGACCCAGGCCGAATCCGAGCAGGTTCTCGCCAGCATGATCAAGCAGCGTCGCGACTCGATCGAGCAGTTCACCAAGGGCAACCGGCCCGAGCTGGCCGCCAAGGAAGCCGCCGAAATCGTGGTCATTGAGGAGTTCCTGCCCAAGGCGCTCGACGAAGCGGGACTGACGAAGCTGGTCGCGGAGGCCCTCGCAGAGCTCGAAGCCTCGCTTGGTCACAAGCCCACCGTAAAGGAGATGGGGCCCGCCATAAAAGCCGTCCAGGCCAAACTGCAAGCCGCAGGTGTGCGCGCCGAAGGCAAGGCCGTGAGCGAGCTGGTGAAGAAGGCGCTGGCTGGTTAGAGCATTCTCTCTGATGGTGTAAGGAAACTCCGTGCCACATCCTTTTCACGTTCTTTGTGAAAAGGGTGGGAAACCACGAAACCCACCCTACAGGAATAGTGAAAATGCTCTAGAATTCAAGTCGCAGCGCG
>PLSB01000253.1 GCA_003165005.1 Acidobacteriaceae bacterium
GACCAGAGCTACAAGCAGGAAGAGACACCGCGTTACAACGCGCGCGACGTGGCCGTGATGCGCGCCAAGCTGGCCGGAGCGGTGGTGGTGATGGGCTCGGCCACGCCGTCGCTCGAAAGCTGGCACAATGCGGAGCGCGGCAAGTACACGCGCATCGAGCTGCGCGACCGCGTGATGAACCGCCCGCTGCCCGAAGTGGAGCTGATTGATATGCGCCGCGAGTTCCAGCAGACGGGGAAGGACGAACTTTTTTCGCGGTCGCTCGTCGCGCAGACCAAGGCGGCGCTCGAACGCGGCGAGCAGGCGCTGATTCTGCTCAACCGGCGTGGCTATTCCTTTGCCGTGATGTGCCGCGCCTGCGGCGAGAAGCTCGACTGCCAGAACTGCGCCATTGCGCTCACGCACCACAAGGCCGCTTCGGAAGATCTGGGCGAGGCGCGCGTCGGCCAGCGGCTCGAATGCCACTACTGCGGCTTCAAGCGGACCGTTCCGGCGCGCTGCCCCAAGTGCTCGAGTGAGCACCTTTACTATCTCGGCGCGGGCTCCGAGCAGGGCGAAGAGCGGCTCAAGGAGATATTTCCCGGCGCGCGCATCGGGCGCATGGACCGCGACACCGTGCGCGGGCGGGCGGATCTGGAGCGGCTGCTGGCGCGATTGCACTCGGGCGAGATCAACCTGCTCGTGGGCACGCAGATGATCGCCAAGGGCCACGACATTCACAGCGTGACGCTGGTGGGCGTGGTGGGTTGCGATCATGCGCTGTCGATGCCGGATTTTCGTGCCGCGGAGCGCGTCTTCCAGTTGATGACGCAGGTCTCAGGGCGCGCCGGACGCGGCGAGCTGCCGGGCCGCGTGGTAGTGCAGACCTACTATCCGGATCACTACGCGATTCTGGCCGCGACGGCGCACGACTACAAGGCCTTTGCCGAACGCGAGCTGAAGTACCGCCGCTGGATGCACTATCCGCCCTTTGGAGTGCTGGCTAATGTGCTGGTGCAGTCGGAAAAGATGGAAGAGGCGGCGGGGTGGGCGGCGACGCTTGGCAAGTCACTAGTCCAAAACAACGGCGCCGTAAGGCTGCTGGGACCGTGCACGGCGCCGATCGCGCGCATCAAAGGCGTCTACCGTTTCCACATGATCTTGAAAAGCGCCTCGCGCAAGGCGCTCAACGAGGCATTGCGGGGAATGCTCAAGCGGGCCGAAGAGGCGGGGATTCCGCGGCGCAATCTGATTGTGGACGTGGATGCGCTGCGGCTGATGTGAGAAAAGCAGGGAACAAGGGAACAAGGGCGGAAGACTGCAAGTCAGAGAACTCTTCCCTGGGCGCAACAGCAAAGACGCGGCGAGGGCGGGGCAGTCGCTGTGGTTGATGCATCCCCTGCATCTTGCCTTCGTGCGATCCCACCCTTTCGCCCAAAAAAAAGGCGAAAGGATGGGGCACGGGAAGGTTCTTCTTCATGCTGTCGGAGCCCTACTGCGCCGCCTTGGCCTTCACGAAGTACTGCGCCACGTCGCGCACAAAGGCCACCGCGCCATCTGGCACCGCCACGTCGCCTCTCAGAACCTTTTCGAAGTCTTCGGGAGCGCCATAGTAAAGCTCCGTGTCCTCGCGATTCTGGCTCACGCTGGTGCCGTCGAGATCGATGCCGGCAAAGAGTCCCTTGGCGCGCGAGTAGCTCAGCAATTCGGCGTTCATCTTCCAGTCTGTCGAGGCTGTTCCGGCCCGGCCCACCGGCCCCGCGGCTGCCGACGCATCCCCGCCGATCTTGAATTTGTCCTTGAGCAAGTCCTGCATGCCGCGGTCGTTGACTGCAATCAGGATCAGGTCGGTGGCCTGGCCGCCAATCTGGAATCCGAACGACCCGCCTGCCATGCGGATAAACACCGGCGCGCTCCATCCATGGCCGGTGCGGCAGGTGACCACTCCCTGGCCGTACTGTGCGCCCACCAGAAAGGCTCCCTTCACCATGCCGGGAACCACCGCAATGCAGGTGGCCGAGCGGAGAATGTCGCTGGGGACCGTCTTGTCTCTGGCCGCCATAATCTGGTCCAGAACAATCTTGGCCGAATCGATGCGGCCTTGCAGATCGTCTTTCGTCGATGCTGCCAGAGCAGTGCACGTAAGCAATGTGCTGAGACAAACGCAGGCAATGGCCTTTTTCATATCCATGTCCTTTCCATGCCGCCGGCGTCGCGCCGCGGTGGTGGTTGTGATCGATCCGAAGTCCTTGTGCCGGAGGCGCGCCGTACGCTCCCTGAGGGATCGAGCCTTGGGAAAGAGCAGAGCCAACGCCGGGCAGCGCCGCGTCCTCCTCGAACAGCCTATCGCATCCGCGTCCCGGCGCGCACCCATGCCGGCTCAACTCCGTGGATCACGAGGGCAGTTTCTCGCCGACGAATCGCACTCGGAAGAGAGAAAGGCAGCGGTGTCGGCTGGCGCGCGGCATGGGGAGCCGCGATCGCAAAGGCCTGCGGCGAACCCCGCATCGGCGGCGTTCGGCGCAGAACTCTGCATTCTGTTCGAGGAGGAAAAATGGAAGGGAGGGCCATTCTGGCAACGCAAATTGGTGTTCGAAAAAAAAGAGGAGTTCCCAGGCATCATGGAAACATGCTGCCTGGGAACTCCTTTCCCCAGATCTGCGTTGTTTCTGTAAACGATCATGTGGAAATCATGGGATGTACACAAGAGTACTTAGGGGACATGTCTAAAAGTACCCAATGCTGTTAACTAATTAGTACTGCGACGATCGGGCAGTGTTGCGCCGCCTCGCTTGGCGCTCTCTTTGCTCAAAAACGACCCGCTGAGCGCGGAAACAGAGAGTTTAACCCGGTTGTCTGTGCCGGCCTTGCGCATGAGTCTTGCAATATAGGACTTGACGGTTCGTTGCTCGATCCCCAGCTGGCGCGCGATCTCGCGCGTGGATTGGGCCATCAGGATCAACTTCATGACCTGTTCTTCGCGTGGTGTGAGTTCAGGCTTGGGAGCCACGTGAACTGCACGAGGGACAGGGAGCAGCTGATCGATCAGGCGCGACAATAACTGCCGCGGCGCCCAGATGGATCCAGAGGCAACGACTTCAATGGCTTTGCGCACGGCCTTGCGGCCGGAGGAGCGGCCCAGGTAGGCGCGCGCGCCGGCAACGATCGCTTTCAGCACCAGATCATCGTTCCCATCGGGTCCGATGACGATCAGCCGGACGCCGGGTCGCGCGCTGCGCAGGGCCTCCAGTGTCTCCAGGCTGCCCTGCGGGGAGTGCAGATCGACGACGACGTACTCGATGTCAGCGGAGCCGATCAGCTCCTGCAGGCTGCCAACCACGGGGACCAATTGCGCCTGGGCGGACTGTTCGGGAAGATCGAAGATGCTGGTCAGGCCGGCGATGCGCATGGGCTCAACGGCCAGGATCCCAATGCGGATAGGGCGAGGAAGTACAGGTCTGGATGTCATGGCGCCCCCATAGGCGTAACAAGGGGTCGTCCCCGGTAGCAGACGACACCTCCACCGGAGAGTTAATGGTATGCATCCATCCGCAGGTCGAACATGCCCATGTTGGTTCGAAGGTGGGCCGGTTCGAAAGCGGTACGTTGTCAGAGTTTGGGGAAAACGATACCTTGCTGCTTTTGATACTTGCCTTTGCGGTCGGTATGGCTGGTCTCGCAAAGCTCGTCCGACTGGAAAAACAAGATCTGGCAAAGACCTTCGTTGGCGTAGATCTTTGCCGGCAGCGGCGTGGTGTCGGAGATCTCGCGCGTGACGAATCCTTCCCATTCAGGCTCAAATGGCGTCACGTTGCGATGATCCCGCAGCGCGCGTAGGTCGATTTCCCCACGCAGATCGTCAGTACATCCCGGGGATACGAAAATACTCAACGGAACGCGCCATTGCAAATGAATTCGGCGGAACGATCACCGGCTCCGCCTCGACCGAAACGAACGATCTTTCGTCGCACTGTCTGGGATCGATGATGGCGTTGTTCACATTAGTAAAGATTTTGAACTCATTGGAGACTCTCAGGTCGTAGCCATACGATGAAAGCCCGTAGGATATGACCCCGCCGGCAAACTGCTTTTCGCTGAACGGCTCAATCATGCGATGTTTTACGGCCTGTTTTTTGATCCAACGGTCGCTTTTGATCGACATGCGTCTCCTCTTCCGGAAAGTTCAATAGTCTCCGGCTCCGTTCCCGCGCCGACTGAAACGCGAAAGCCCATATTACGAAACGGTGACGGCAATTGACAACTGAGAAAGTGATTACCTCAGTTACATCCGGCCCCTCGCGATCCCAGGCCCCTCTCTCCGGGAGCCGGCGGGAACCCCAAAAAGCCAGGAAATCTTCATTCCCTTGTTCCCTAATCGCCGCAAAATCTGTAATATGGGCCATGTAGGTCGCACGATTCAGTCCCAACCAGTTCACGGCAAGCGAGGAGACTCCATTGATCAAGCAGGACATCGTTCACAACGTAATCGAGCGCACGGGTCTGCCGCGCACCAAGGCAGAGGCGGCAGTGGACACGGTCTTCGAAGGTCTGAAACAGGCTTTGGCGGCCGGCGAGCGCATCGAACTGCGCGGATTTGGCGTGTTCAGCGTCCGCGCGCGCAAAACCGGCATCGGCCGCAATCCCCGCACCGGGACTGAAGTCAACATCGCTCCCGGCAAAGCGGTGCGCTTCAAGCCTGGCAAGGACCTCCACGCGCTGCAGCCGGGCGCATCGAACAGCTAAAAACAGCGAGTCAGCGAGTTAGCCAGGCAGCCGCGGATCTCGCAACAATGTGCTGGTGAGTCGATCTATGCGCGCACAGGCTTCTCCGTTGCGCTGCGTTCGGACGGTTTTGGCACTCCGGCTTTTTTGCGCGGCTGACTTGCCGACCTGCTGATGCGCTAGCTTGCTGTCCTGGTCAGGTAGCCCATGCCATCGAGGACGCCGCGCATGTAGGCGTAGCTTTCGGCGACACCGATGATCGGGTTGCCGGGATCGATCTCGTAGTCGAGATCGACGAAGCCGGGATAGTTGATCTCGATCAGCGTCTCAAAGATCTCGCGGAAGGGCAGGGTGCCGCGGCCCACCGCAACCTGTCTCTCTTTGCCCGCAATACTCGCAAGATCGTTCACGTGTATGTCGTAGAGGCGCGGGCCGGCGGCGTGAATGGCATCGGCCAGATTGGCGTTGGCGCGAGCGGCCTGGCTCACGTCGATGCAGCAGCCGATGCGCGGGTCCAGATCCTTGATGGCCTTCAGAACATCGATGGGCGCGGGGAAGAAGTTGTCCTCGGGGCCGCGGTTGCGGATGGCGACGCGGATGTCGTACTCGTGGACGAACGCTTCGATGCGCGGCAGCGCGACGGGAGCGGAGTCGGCCACGATGAGGTTGATGCCCGCGCGCCTGGCGTACTCGAATTTGCCGCGGATCCCGGCCTCGTCGTCCGTGAGGAACGCGATGACGCCCGCGGCGTGCAGCGTGATGCCCGCGGAGGCGTAGTCCTCGAGCGCCTGCATTTCGAGCACCGGGTCCACGGGGAGATGGTCCTTCACGTCCTTGCAGTTCAGGGAGTAGACGTTGAATTGCTCCATGTAGGCGATCAGCTGAGCGCGCGAGAAGTTGCGAAAAGTGTCGCTGGTGAGGCCAAAGCGGATGGGCGAGGGCTTGCCCGAGGCGGCAAGAGCCTGAGCCCGCGCAGGCGTGCCACCTACCAGGGCAGATCCGGCGCCTGTAGCCGCGCCAGCCGCGACGAGTGCAAACGACTGGAGAAGGTTACGGCGAGTGCTGCGGTTCTTCATGGTAGGGAACATTATAGGGCGCAGACAAGGGCTAGTCAGTCCCACACAAGTAACACTTAATGGTTAGAAACAACGGGGTTAGCGGGGTTAGGTCCGGTTCCAGGGCGGGGGACTGCTCGACGATTGACCGGATGAATGGCGTGGCCAAACTGGGGTGTCTGCCGGGGGCCGATCCCTGTTCCCTGGTTTTCTAATCCCTGCCTCTACTGCTTGCCGAAGCGGACGACGACGCCGGCGGTAAATCCTCGGCTTGCCTGAACCGTCGATCCAAAACCAGTAATAAAATACTCGGGCGCGAGCTTGAAGGCGACACTCGGGGCCAGGTTGTATTCGCCGATGATGCTGGCGCTGGCGGCGTAGGTGCTGCCATCCGGGTAGAGGCCAACCTCAGCAGGCGTATAGCCATTGGTGTCACCGGAGAAATTACCGTAGGCCAAGCCGCCCATGACGCGGCCGGAGAGCGAGTATTTCGGTTGCAGATAGAAGCGATAGATGGGTCCGAAGAGCACGTTGTACATGCTGATCTCGGGCCGGGTGAAATCGCTATTGCAGTAAGTCGTCACGCCCGGGGTGCCGCAATAGGCGTGGCCGAAGTAGCCGCGGGCGTCGAGCGTGTAGCCCAGGCGCTCGCTGGAGTAGCGGGTCAATCCCGTATCCCACGAGTACCAGGTGAGGCGCTGCAGCGATGGACCGGGCGTGAAGCGCAAGTAGCCCATGCCCTCGTAGATCTCCCACCTGTGGTCGTAGGCGTCGTGGATAGCCGTGGCGCGGCGCTGCTCGCGGCGCTGGCGGATGCGCGCCTGAACAGTCAACTGACCCTGCGACTCCGCGTTGGACGACTGGGCCGGGCTGGCTAGGTCTCCGGATTGGCTCGGATCTGGAGTGGAACTCGATGAGCTCTGTGCGAATGCGGCTGTCATGGCCGCGCATGTGAGCGCCAGCAAAAAAGCGAGACGGCGAAAAGATGGCATCGGTATCGGGATTCCTCCACGGGAGTACGAGAGCACGCCCAAACGGCCGGTACGCTCCCCCCATTGGTATTAAACCATCCGGGGGGGAGGCTTGTGCCAGGGCATCTTCGTGGGCTTGCTCTGTTTTGACGCTTGGAGGTACGAAGCGGCGCCGCGGCGTTACACAATCGCCTTCAGGTCGGCCAGCAATTGCGCCTGATCGAAGCCGTTGGGCGAGCCTTTGGCGGAGAGCCAGTCCTGGCTGAGCAGGGTGTGCGCCTCGTCGCAATACTCGTTCCAGAAGGCCAGGGTCATGGTCTTGGGCGCACCCCATGTGATGCAGGTGAAGCCGTCGGAGTCGTAGGCTGGAACGAACACAGCGTGCCCGCCCCAGCTACCCGGCGCGGCGTTGGCGCCGCCGTTCGCGACCACGTCCCACACGTCCTGCGTTTGCGCCGTGATGGGCAGCGAGAGGCCGATGTAGACGCCGCCGAAGAGCGCAATGGACTGGCGCACCTCGGTGAGGTTGGCCGGCTTGGGGTCGGCAAAGGCCGTGAGCGTGTTGCCGGCGAAGCCCTGCTTCTTCCAGTCGTTGAGCACATCGAGTTCGACGCCGCCGTGGTCGGTCGAGGGGTCGCCGGGGACATAGCCGTCCCACTTTTCGTAGAAGCTCAGGATCGTGGCGTCGGGAACGGTCACCATCGTGCCGGTATTTGCGGTCCACACCTGCACGGCGTGGCCGCAGCCAGCGATGGTACAGTCGCCCAATCCATCGGGATATTTCGGTTCCGCTGGGTCGGGGCCGTTGATCATCATGCCCCATGAGGCGATGCCCTTGGTCCAGTCGGCCGCGGGCGGTGGTGGCGGCAGGCCGGGCGTCAGGTAGTCGCCCAGCAGCAGCGTACGGCTGTCGGTTTTGATGGCCTTGCGGCCCAGTTTCATTCTGGAGTGATCAGCCATGGGAGAGATCCTTTCGTGCGCATGGATTTGCCGGAGATCGTACGGTATCGGGTAGACGGGAAGCGATGCGCGCCAACAATCTATCGCGGATTCCGGGTACGCACCTGTTATTGTTGCGTAAACTGCCGAAATGATCGGCAAAATGCGAGGAAGAAAAAGCGGAGTTGGCGGTGTTAGCGGGGTCAGTGGAGCTGGTACCCATCCCGCACAGCGCCCATCCACCGGCCGGATTCATCTGTGGCGGGTGGGATGCTTTGCTGGGACTGGGAGATAGAATCGGGTTACGGAAGGAGCAGGAAAACCATGGGCCGTACCATTTTTGGAGTAATTCTGGGGCTGATTCTGGCGCCTTTTGCGCTTTTGGCGTGGTTTCAATGGGGGCATCCGCCGGTGGCAGTGGCCGATCCGCCGCTGCCCATGGAGCGCCAGATTACGCAGGTGCCGCTCAAGGCGCGCATTGCCCGCGAACTGCCGGGAAACCCTCCCATGCAGGCCGATGAGGCGAATCTGACGGCGGGGGCTCAAGTCTATCGCGACCAATGCGCCGTCTGCCACGGGTTTCATGGCAGGCCCTCGAGCTTTGCCGCGCATATGTTTCCCGAGCCGCCGGCCCTGTGGGAGAAGCACGCGAACAGCGACGTGGTGGGCGTGAGCGACGACCCGCCGGGCGAGACCTACTGGAAGGTGGCGAACGGCATCCGGCTCACCGGCATGCCGGCCTTCAAAGACACGCTCACCGATACCCAGATCTGGCAGGTGAGCCTGCTGCTGGCCAATGCCGATAAGCCGCTGCCGCCGCAGGCGCTGGCCATTGTGATGGGCGTGGCGCCGGCAGCGCCGCCGCCGGAAGTGGTGACCGTGCCCGAAAAAAAGCACTGAAGCGCGCGGCAGGTGGGCCGCGGCGCCGCGGAACGGGAGGGGATACCATGCGCATTTTAGATCTGCTGAAGAAAGGATTTGGGTACGTGCTGCTCAGCATGGGCGTGTCGCGGCCCACTGCGAAGCCCAAGCCGGAATCGAAACCTGCGCCGAAGTCTGGAGCCGGCGAATAGCGCGTGGCCTGCGTCCAACGTGAGGCGGTCCGGTCCTGCGTCGCCCGCCACGCTCCTCGTACAATGAAAGAGGAAGCCCACCCACCCGGCCGATGGCGGAACGAGAAAAGAACAATCCCAAAGCCGACCCCAGACCTGGGGCAAATCCCGGCACGGGCGAGCCCCGCCGCAAGCCGGACGAAGATCCCGTCGGCAAAGTCTATGACTCGCGGCTGATGCGGCGGCTGGGCCGCTACGTGTTTCCTTACTGGCTCCAGGCGGGCATTGCTTCGTCGGCCGTCACGCTCAAATCGCTTTGTGACGTGGCCGGGCCAATCCTGGTGATGGTGGCCGTCGATCGCTATCTCGCGCCCGACGCGGCCGACAAGGATGCCTCGAACGCCGTGGCGCATTGGGTGGCCAATGCCAGCCCGCTCGCCCGCCTGCTTCCTCAGGGGGCCGTTGCGGGCGTGACGCGCCTCGCCGCCATCTACCTCACGATGCTGGTTTCGGCCTACCTCTTCCAGTTCGTGCAGGTCTACCTGATGCAGTGGACCGGCCANNCGCCGCGACATCTTCCGGCACATGCAGCGCATGCACGTGGGCTTCTTCGACGCGAACCCCGTGGGCCGGCTGGTCACGCGGCTCACCTCCGACGTGGACGCCGTCAACGACATGTTCACCGATGGCGTCCTGGCCATCGTCAACGACTTCTTCATGCTGACGATCATGGCCATTGTGATGCTCGCCATCTCCTGGTGGCTGGCGCTCGTGGCCTTTGCCGTGCTGCCGCTGATTCTCATTGTGACGCGCATCTTCCGCGACCACGTGCGCGAAAGCTACCGCCGCGTGCGCACCGCCATTGCGCGCATCAACAGTTTCACGCAGGAACACATCTCGGGCATGAGCGTGGTGCAACTGTTCAACCGCGAAGAGCGCGCATTCAAGGATTTCTCTCGGGTGAACGAGCAGCACATGATCGCCTTCAAAGACACGATCTTCGCCTACGCGCTCTACTACCCGGCGGTCGATCTTCTCTCGTCGGTGGCCATTGCGCTGGTGGTCTGGCGCGGCGGCTTCGGCGTGCTGCGCCTGCCGCCCACGGTCACCATCGGCGTGCTCATCATGTTCACGCAGTTCTCGCTGCGCTTCTGGCGGCCCATCCAGGACCTGAGCGACAAGTACAACATCCTGCAGGCTGCCATGGCCGCCTGCGAACGCATCTTCAAGCTGCTGGATGCCGAGCCGGAGATCGTGAGCCCTACGGCTCCCGTGGCCGGCGACGGGTCGAATCGCATTGAATTCCGGCACGTCTGGTTCACCTATCAAAAGCTGACCGACGCGCAGAAGGCCGCTGTGGCCAGAGGCGCTTTGAAAGGGCACGACTTTAGTCGTGCCGATCAAACCGCAAGTTCAGATGGGGCTTTAGCCCCTGACCCGGATGCCGCAGCCCTCGCCGCCATCGACGGCATCGAATGGATTCTGAAAGACGTCTCCTTCACCATCGAGCCGGGGCAGACGGTAGCGATCGTGGGCCATACCGGCGCGGGCAAGACCACGCTGACCAGCCTGATGATGCGTTTTTACGACGTTACCGCAGGGCGCATTTTGTTGGACGGTATCGACCTGCGCGAACACGATTTGATGGAACTGCGCCGGCATTTCGCCGTCGTCTTGCAGGACCCGTTTCTCTTCTCGGGCACCATCGGCGAAAATATCCGCCTGGGCAACGAGGAAATCTCCGACGCCGCGATGCGCCGCGCGGCGCGCGACGTGAACGTGCTCGACTTTGTCGATTCGCTTCCTAACGGCTTCGACGAGCCGGTGCGCGAACGCGGCAACTCGCTTTCCACAGGCCAGAAGCAGTTGATCAACTTTGCCCGCGCCCTGGCCTACAATCCGCGCATTTTGATCCTCGACGAGGCCACGTCGAGCGTCGACACCGACACGGAGCTGCGCATACGGTCGGCCCTCGAGCGCATGGTCGAAGGACGCACCAGCGTGCTGATCGCGCACCGGCTGTCAACAGTCCAAAGGGCCGAGACAATTCTCGTCATGCACAAGGGCCAGTTGCGCGAGATGGGCTCGCACCAGGAACTGCTCGCGCATCGCGGCCTCTACTGGAAGCTCTACCAGTTGCAGTATAAGGACCAGGAGATCGGGGCCGTTGCGCAGGCGTCGCCGGAGCCTTCGGCCGCGCCGGCGGTTTGAGAAAAGCAGGGACTTAGGGACTAGGGGCGAATGGTGTCCGAAGCTTTACAGGTTTCCCAAGCTATTGTCTCGGTTGGTTCATCATCGCCGTGCGCTTGTCGCGGACGTTGCAACGCCGATATCTTCGGTCACGATATGATGGTAACTTGAGGGGATTTCTTGCCTGACGGCCGGAGAACCTTGCGGAACACGATCGATTGCAGGAAGAGATGACGGAAAAGACCACGAGAAAAATCGAACTGTTCGACACCAGCCTCCGCGACGGCTTGCAGCAGCCGAATCTGGAGATCTCCGTCCCCAACGCGGTGCTCCTTCTCGAGCGCATGGCCGCGTTTGGCGTGCGCTACGCCGAGATTGGGTTCGCCGGAGCCAATCAGTTTGTCGCCGACCTGACCGGCGCACTCGACAACGCCGACACCGGCCAAATGAAGCTGGCGTTGTTCGGGCGCACGCGCGGCCGCGGCGCGAAGGTTGAGGATTGGCCCGACGTCGAATTCATGCTGCGCCACAAGCGGCGCGTGCCCGTTGCGGTGGTGGTCGTCAAGTCGCGCCTGCTCGACGTGGAGAAGTCGCTCGAGACCACGCCCGGCGAAAATCTGCTCATGACGTGGGAGACTATCGACTGCCTGCAATCTCATGGTCTGGAGGTCATCGTCGACCTGGAACACGCCATGGACGCGATCTGCGGGCGTGCGGAAAACGGCAATCCCTGCGGCGAGGATTTTTTGCGGCGCAGCCTCGACCACTTTCATCGCCTCACCGAACAGTGCGTGCGCCAGAACGTGAGCCGCATCGTGGTGTGCGACACCAACGGAGGATCGAACCCCGAAGAAGTGGAGCAGGAGATCGGCGGCCTGGTTCGCGACTTTCCCGGCGTGGGCTTCGCATTCCACGGCCACACCGACCGCGGCCTGGGCATCGCCAACACGCGCGCGGCGATTCTGGCAGGCGCGGTGCAGGTGCAGGGCACATTGATCGGCACCGGCGAGCGCTGCGGCAACGTGAATCTGACCACGGTCGTGGGCGCCATGCAGCTGCGCGAGGAAGCTGAGTTTGTTTCGGCCGAGGCGCTCAAGGGATTGACCAGCCTGGCGCACTCGGCGTACGCGGCTTTCGCTCTGGAGCCGCCGCACGGCGCGCCCATCGTCGGTCCCGGCGCGTTCGGCACCTGGGCCGGCATGCACGGTTCGAGCGAGCGCAAGAATCCCGGCGCTTACCTGTGGTGCGATCCGGCGCGCGTGGGCGCCAGCCCCATCGTCGGCGTGAACGCGCAATCGGGCAGGGCCAACATCATGCTGCTTGCCGAGTCGATGGGCGTGCCGCTCAGCTCCGCGCAGGCCCAGGCGCTGATGGAAACCAATGCCGCCATGATCGAGGGCGGCGGCTTTACGGCCAGCGAAGTTTCCTTCCGCCTGGCCTCGATGAGAATCCTGGGAACTCTGCACAACTGCTTCGCCGTCAAGAGCTGGCGCGTCTTCGACGAGTCCGACGAGATCGGCGGACGTTTTGTGCAGGCCTTCATGTCGCTCACCGTGGGCGACGCGACGGTGGCCACCACGCGCGCGGAAGGCGCCGGCCCGGTGGACGCACTAACCAAGGCCATGCGCCACGAGCTCGAAAAATGGTATCCCGCGCTCAAGCACATTCGCCTGGGCACATTCACCGTGGCGGCGCTGGACGTTTCGGCGCACGACTCGGCCGCGCATGTGCGCGTGACCCTGAGCTTTAACGCCGACGGCCACGAGTCGTGGATCACCGCCGGCGTGAGCAGCGACTTGAACCAGGCCGCGTTAATGGCCATTGTGGACGGCTTCCACTACTGGCTCTTGAAGCAGCCGGGCGAATCGGGCCAGACGGCTCGTGCGACAGCCGCGCCCATCTCCACGGAAGTGGCTTGAGCCCGAATCACAGAAAAAGTTCCGCCACAATGCCCATTCCGGAACCGGCAGCCTCCGGTCAAATCGGGTGATTTAGCTCACAGCGCAACCCAATTTACCCCTCCACACTAATGCCCATCCAGCCGAAGAATGGGGCAAGGAGCCGGTGCTCTCAAGGCTGAAGCTTTCCGGCTGATCGCTCAGATCGACCCCGCGGAGTTCCGCGGAGGGAGGGCTGCTTTGACTACGGAATTGCTTCATGCGCCGCTCGATGCTTCGCTGCTGGGCCCTGCGTCGCGCTACATCAGGGAAACCCGCGAGGCGCTGCTGGCTTACGACGCCGAAGAGCTGGCCGCGTTGCGCTTTTCCATCATCCTTACCGCGCGATTGGAGGCTTCGGAAGACGAGAGCCCCGAGCAGCGCGCCGAGTTGCGCGCCGACCTCGAGCTTCTGCGCCGCCACTACGGCGACAAGATCGATGAGATCGCCATGACCTTCGGCGTGAAAGAAGCCATGAAGGCGAAGGAGCATGTCGAGCGTACCGTTGTGGCGCCGCTGGAGATGAAGCCGCTCGTCATCGTGCGCCAAGCGGAAGTCGGCAGGGAAGAGGGCGGCGAAACCGGCTGCGGCATCTGAGGGGAAACCAGCGGAGCTAGCGGTGTTAGGCCGCACCGTGCCCCATCCTTTCCGCGTACTGTGCGGAAAGGGTGGGAAACCACGGCTTCTCGCCATCGCGCTAGGTTGATAAGCGCCGAAACCGATTCCGGCGATCAACAAAAATGCGCCACCCGCGGTCGCGGAGTAGCGCATTCGTGTTTGTGCGTGCTGCCGAAGCTACTTGGCAGCGACCGAAGGCCGCGTGTCGAGCTTGCCGCTCTTGTAGCCTTCCGCGATTTCGCTGATCGGAATCGGCTTGTAGTCGCCGGCGTGGCCCGCCTGGCCGAACTGGGTCATGCGCTCGGACACAACCTTCGCCATCGCCTCGCGCGCCGGCTTCAGGTAGTCGCGCGGATCGAACTTCTCGGGCGACTCCGCGAAGACCTTGCGGATGGCGCCGGTGATGGCGAGGCGATTGTCGGTGTCCACGTTGATCTTGCGCACGCCGTTGCGGATGCCGAGTTGAATCTCCTCGATGGGCACGCCCCACGTCTGCTTCAGCTTGCCGCCGTACTGGTTGATGATGTCCTGCAACTCCTTGGGCACCGAGGAGCTGCCGTGCATCACAAGGTGCGTGCACGGCAGCCGCTTGTGGATCGCGATGAGCACGTCCATCTTCAGCACGGAGCCGTCGGGTTTCTTGGTGAACTTGTAAGCGCCGTGGCTGGTGCCGATGGCGATGGCCAGCGCATCCACGCCCGTGCGCTCGGCAAACTCGACCGCCTGGTCGGGATCGGTGATGTGCTCCAGGCCCGTGCCGCCCGCGCCGTGGCCGTCTTCCACGCCGCCCAGCACGCCGATCTCGCCCTCCACGGTGACGCCGCGCTCGTGCGCATAGTCAACCACGCGGCGCGTCACTTCCACGTTCTCATCGAATGTCGACGGCGTCTTGCCGTCTTCCTTCAGTGAGCCGTCCATCATCACAGAGGTGTATCCGAGTTCGATAGCGCTCTTGCAGGTGTCAAAACTGTTGCCGTGGTCCTGGTGCATGGCGATCGGGATCTCGGGATTCAGCTCCGCCGCCGCCTGAATCAGCTTGAAGAGGTA
>PLSB01000316.1 GCA_003165005.1 Acidobacteriaceae bacterium
CGCCCGGCGACGATGGCCGCGGTGCGCCCAATGGCCGCCGCATCCTCCACCGACGTGCCGCCAAACTTCATCACCACCAGGTTCATTTCAGCTCTCAGCTATCAGCTTTCAGCTACGTTTCACCAAATGCCACAGTTGTATTTGGCGGAATCTGGAGGCAAGAAGCAAAGGCCCGGGCCTGAAGGCCCCGCATTTTATGCTCCTTTTTCAGGGGGCTGAAGCCCCCTGCTCCCTCCGCAAACCCGCTACACGCGAGCCCCAGGCTTTTTCAGGAGCCCAAAGGCTCCTGCTCCCTCCGCAAAAATTCAACTGCAACTGTCGTACTAGCAGGCTGCGGAAAAACGGCGAACAGCGGCCGGATCATGAAAAATATCCCTCAGGGGCTGAAGCCCCCTGCTCCCTCCGCAAACCCGCTACGCGCGAGCCCCAGCCGCCGCCACCGGCTCCAGCTTGCCCAGGCTCATCAGCATCTCGGCGTTCAAAATGGTTGCGCCGGCCGCGCCGCGGACGGTGTTGTGCGAGAGCACGGTAAACTTCCAATCGAGCACGCCGCAGGGACGCAGCCGCCCCACAGTCACCGCCATGCCGTTGCCGCGATTGCGGTCCAGCCGCGGCTGCGGACGGTCCACGAGCGGCGTCCATTCGACGGGCTGGGCGGGGGCAAAGGGCAGATCCTGGCCGGCGAGCGGGCGGAATTCGGCCCATGCGTCGATGATCTCCTCGCGCGTAGCCGGCCTGGTGAGCTTGACGCTGAGAGAGACCGTGTGGCCGTCGACCACCGGAACGCGATTGCAGCTTGCGCTCATGCGGGCAGCGAGCGGCTTGACGGCGTGGCCGTCCAGATTGCCCAGGAGCTTGAGCAGCTCCTCTTCCATCTTCTCTTCTTCGTTGCCGATGTAGGGGACAACGTTGTCGAGAATGTCCATGGAAGCCACGCCGGGGTAGCCAGCGCCCGAAACCGCCTGCATCGAGGTGGCGAATATCTGCTCGACGCCAAAGCGGTCGACCATAGGCTTCAGAGCCAGTACCGGGCCCATCACCGTGCAGTTTGAGTTGGTGACAATGTAGCCGCCGGACTGCTTGCGCGTGGGCTGCTCTTCGATCAGGCGCAGGTGATCGGCGTTGACTTCGGGAATCACCAGGGGCACGTTGGGCGCCATGCGGAAGGCGCTGGAATTGGAGATCACGGCGCAGCCGGCCGCGGCAAACTTCGGCTCCATCTCGCGGGCAATCGCGGCGTCGATGCTGGCAAAGACAATCTTCGGCGCGGCATCCGGCTCGGCCGGCGACACCGTCATCTTCGCGATCCGCTCCGGCAGCGGCGTGTCCAGACGCCACTTGGCGGCCTCGCCATACGGCTTGCCGCTCGACCGGTCGCTGGCCGCAATCCAGGTCACCTCGAACCAGGGATGGTTTTCGAGCAATTGAATGTAACGCTGGCCGACCATTCCGGTCGCGCCAAGGATGCCTACAGGAAGTTTGGTTTTCATGGCCTTCAACTTCTTTATTTTACAGGAGGTCGATCCCTACTTCAGCCAGTAACCCAGCACGGTGCCCAGCGTGGCCGAGCTCCAGCGCTTTTCTTCGTCGCCGAATCCCGGCGAGAAGAGAATCCAGAGTCCTGCCGCGGTGAAAATCACGGTCAGGGTGACGCGCACGATCAACGGGATCAGCACGGTCAAGAGCTTCACCGTCTCATCGGGTCTGGCCTTTTTCGGCGCAGCATAGGCAAACAACTGCAGCGGAAGCCGGCTCACCATCGGCGCCAGCAGCGTGGCAAGCTCATCCTTCGACACTCCATGCTTCTTCTCGACAAAGTGCCCGGCGATCGCCGTCAGAACTACCAGGCCAAAAATCACGATGGGAATCAGTGACATATCGTCCTCCCGGCTCGGAAAGCTGAGCCCATTGTCTCACCGAAACGATGGTTTTTGAGCGCCCTTTGTTTCCTGGGCCGGCCGTGCCTATTGGCGGGGCGGTTTTGGCCGATAACGAGACAGTGAGCGCTTGCGGGATCGACCAGCGCCGGATTGAAGGACGATGGGCCTGCGTCAATTTGCCGGATTCGGAGGGACGAACGCGGCGGACAAAGCCGCGGCCGAGCTGCCGAACCCGGAACGCGTGCTCACCCTGGTGGTGGACGGTACGGCGCGGGGCGTTCCCGAGGTGGACAGCAAAGCCTACAAGGAGTTTCGCGCCAACATGGCGAAGCTGGCCCTGCAAATGCCCGACCGGCTGCCTGAAGAAGAGAAGCTGGCGCAGGTGCGCGCCGTACTCAGCGAGTTCGAGAACTACCGCAAATGCAGCGAAGCAGAGCTGCGCAATCGCACTACGGAATGGCGCGCCTTGGTCTCGCTTCTCTTCCGCGAGCTCCTGAAGAGCCTGGGCATCGATGCCACCGCGCCCAACGCCGCAAAGCAGCTCCAGGTGGTTGCGACCGCGGCCTCGTCGGAAAACATTCAGGATCTTCACGAAAAGCTGGAAGGGTTCCTGCATCCCCAGGGGGCCGACTCCGCGCCCGCCGAGGCGTCGCAGTTCCGCAAGGCCGACCATTCCACGGAAAACCTCAATGCCTCCGGGCTGCGCGGCGGCGGCAGCGCCATCGAGCACGTCAAGCGCATCATGGCGAGCGGCGACAGGGGATTCATCGTGCTCTTCCGCCTGAGCTGCCTGAACATGATCAACCAGCGCTTCGGCCCGGAAGCGGTAGAAGACTGCCTGATGGCCGTCTCCGCGTTCCTGACCCAAAGCCTGCACTCCGACGACGCCATCTACCACTGGAGCGACTCCTCGCTGCTGGCCGTTCTACAAGGCCGCGGCAACGATCAGATTCTCACGGCAGAGCTCGATCGCATCGCCATGCAGAATCGCGAAACCAGCGTCAACATCGGGGGCCGCGCCACCATGCTGCGCATCCCCATCACCTTCGACATCACGCCGATCGAGCGCCTGAAAAGCGCCGACGATCTTTACAAAATCACTTTGCTGACCACCGGCGGGAGAGCACGATGAACCCCACTCATTTGTCCCTTGACGCCGCGGCTGAAGCTGCCGCAATGCTTTCCATCGACGATCTGCCGCTGCCCTACCTGGAGATCGACGCGCGCGGTATCATTACCCGCGCCAACCGTGCCACCCTTGCCCTGCACCATCCCGAGCAGGGCGAGCTCATCGGCAGAAGCGCGTGGGACCTGGTGGCCATCGACGAGAAGGATACGAGCTTCACCGCCTTCCTTGCGCTGGTGGTCTCCGGCGAGGGGCCTTCTGTGGTCTATCGCTCCATCTTCGACCGCTCGGGAAAATTCCGCACCTACGAGATGCACCGCAGCCTGATTCGCGACGGACTGAATAAGGTCACGGGCGTGCGCATGATCTTCATGGATGTGACCGAGGCCAAGAGCGCCCTGGAAGAAACGCGGCGCGCCTGCCGGTGGCTGGAAAGCGTTCTGGACGCGATGAATGAGGCCATCGTTGCCACCGATGCCACAGGCGTGATTATGGGCGTGAATTCCGCCGCCGAAGAGCTTCTTGGCTGGAAATCTGCCGAACTGGTGGGCAAGGTCCTTGAGGAAGGAATCCAGATGCGCAGTTTCCAGGCCGGCGACAGAACACAAGTCACCTTTGCCATGGTGCTGACCAGCCGGTGCAATGGACTGGCCACGCTTGTCGATCGTCATGGCCGCGACGTCATCGTCCGCGTTTGGGCCTCGCCCATCCTCGACAAGAAAAACCGTTCCGTCGCCGGAGTCGTGCTCCTGATGTACAGGCCCGGAGCGCCGATGATTGTGCCGGGATGATGGAAGGCAGCTTCTAGCTTTTAGCTTTTAGCTCTTAGCTTTTAGCTTTTAGCTCTCAGCTTTTAGCTCTCAGCTCTCAGCCCGCATTTCTCACAGACGGCACGACCACCCGGGATTTAAGGCCCAACGAAGTCTCTGAGGGCCGGGAGGC
>PLSB01000049.1 GCA_003165005.1 Acidobacteriaceae bacterium
ACTATGGGTGGGACATCCTCCCTGTAACATCCACCCACAAGTTTTTGGACAGGTACTAAAAGAGAAACAAAGTACGCGGCGAAGCCGCGCCAGAAACAGAACCGCGCCCGCAATCGCCCACCCCGGGCCTTCACCCAAGCAATGATCACCACAAGGCGACTTTTGAGGAGTAATCGGATAACGTTTGTAACAGCCCGGAATATCGACGACTTGATGGCCAGGTGTTGAGAGGAACGCTCAACCGAGGATCTGCTCCATCTCTACTGAGCGCCGAACGCACGCGTCAGTGATTCCGAAGTACCCCCATGTGTGGACAGTTTTGAACTGGCCCTCTATCGTCGCCCCGGTGTGTTCCCTTGAAGGCTCTGTACCTAGGAAGAGTCTCGTGGCAAAGTAAACTCTTGCCTGTGCATCCGCGTTTCGTGATCTCAACGGTTAGGATCAGGCGCAATTCACGTCCGGATGGAATTCTGGCGAGGCACACCTCGTGTGCCGCGCCGTTTGGAGGCCGGCTTCGGGGCAGGCGTGCGGGAACAAGCGCAAGCGGACTCGCGAATCGCTGGTGACCGGCGTTCTTGCGCAGGAGTATACTTCGCCTGAGGGGAAGTACCTGTGCTTCCAGGGTTCATCTGATCGGATACTTTTCGAAGACTACAGCGGTTTCACAATGGTTGTATCCCGAAGCAGCATCGCTAAGTGGCTTTTTCCTTAAGAAAAAGCGACCTTGGAGAGTGCCAGAAAGGACACATGAATTGTGAATCCACTCTGAGGATCGCACAATGAGTCTTGTGAAAATGCGCGGTGATCAGCCGCGTGGACCAAACGGACTTTTAACGGCCGTCGCGAGCCACAGAAATGGTGGCGTAAGCGGTTCGACCCGATCAGCCCGCGCGCTAAGCATTGCCCTCGCCGTCTGTTTTATTCTTTGCGCGGCATGGTTGACCGGGCTGGACAAGACAGTTGCCGGCGCAACGAATTCGCTCGCCAACATCACCGTCGATTACCCTCTCAATGGTTCGCTCTTTCCTCCCGATATGGCCGCCCCCACATTTCAGTGGCGTGATCCGATAGAGAGCGCCGTCGTTTGGCAAATTGACGTCACGTTTGGAGATGGTTCCACAGCCCTGCACATGTCATCGAAGGGTGAAGGCTTGAAGATCGGCGAGATCGACCAGCGTTGCGTTTCGGCCAGCAATAAGCTGCCCACTTTGACACCTGAACAAGCAGCCGCGCACACCTGGAAGCCAGACGAAATAGCGTGGGACGCGATCCGCAAACATGCGGCCGGTCAACGGGCCACCATCACCATCACCGGTTACGCAGATGGAAATGAAAGACAACCGCTGTCGCGTGGGGCGATGCAACTCAGCGTTTCGCGCGATCCTGTTGGAGCGCCGATTTTTTATCGAGACGTTCCGCTGATGCCTTCGGCGACGGAGAAGGGCGTCATCAAGCCGCTGGCTCCCAGCGCAATTCCGTTGATCGAATGGCGCATGCGCGATATTTCGCAGCCCTCAAGCCACGTTGTGATGACTGACTTGCACTCCTGCGCCAACTGCCACTCCTTCAGCCGCGACGGAAAAACGCTCGGCCTGGATATGGACGGCCCGCAAAATGACAAGGGGCTTTACGCGCTGGTGCCCGTTGCCCAACGAATGACCGTGCGCACGCAGGACATGATCTCGTGGGCGTCATTCAGCGGCGAAGTGGATCCGCAACTGCGACTGGGATTCATGTCGCAGGTTTCGCCGGACGGCAGGCATGTGGTGACCACGATCAAGCCGCCGGGAACGAAGAGCGCGAATTTCTACTACGTGGCCAACTTCCTCGATTACCGGTTCCTGCAGGTCTTCTACCCTACGCGCGGAATCCTGGCCTGGTATGACCGCGAAGCAAAAAAGCTGCAACCGCTGCCAGGCGCTGACGATCCGAAACTGGTGCAGGCAAGCGCCGTGTGGAGTCCCGACGGCAAGTACCTGGTATTTGTGCGCGCGGCGGCCAAAGACCCGAACCCGCCCGATGGAAAGATGGCTACATACGCAAACGATCCCGCCGAGGTGCCGATCCAGTACGACCTCTATCGCATTCCTTTTAACGGCGGCCAAGGTGGCACGCCTGAGCCGATCGCCGGTGCGTCGCAAAATGGAATGAGCAACAGTTTTCCAAAGGTCTCGCCGGACGGCAAGTGGATCGTATTTGTGCAGGCGCATAATGGCCAGCTGATGCGCCCAGACGGAAAGCTCTATATCGTGCCGGCGGCAGGGGGCAAAGCGCGGCTGATGAACTGCAACACTGCGCTGATGAATTCATGGCATAGCTTTTCGCCCAACGGGCGCTGGCTGGTTTTCTCATCAAAGAGCCGATCACCATACACACAAATGTTTTTGACGCACATCGATGAGAACGGCGATGACTCGCCGGCGATTCTCATCGAGAACTCAACGGCTGCAAATCGCGCCGTAAACATTCCCGAGTTCGTCAACATGAAACCCAGCGGCATCGAACACATCGACACGCCCGCAGTGGACTTTTACAAGCAACTCGATCTGGCGTCCGACCTGACCAAGAAGGGCCAATACGACGAAGCGATTGCGGAATGGGACAAGGCTATGGCCCTGCAACCCGACGACGCGCGCGCCCACTACGGTTTGGGTCAAACGCTGTTTCACGCAGGCAAGACCAACGATGCCATTGCGCAGCTTCGCGAATCCATCCGCCTGGACCCGCACTACGCTGAAGCGCATAATGGGCTGGGCGCTGCGCTGGCCCAGACCGGGCAAGAGACGGAATCGATCGAGCAGTTTCACCTCGCGCTCGAAGATTATCCCGAGTATGCCGAAGCGCACAACAACCTGGGCTGCGCGCTCTTTGGAGAACACCGCCTTCCCGAAGCTGTGCTCGAATTCAAATCCGCGCTCGAAGACAATCCCGATTTCGCCGAGGCTCATAACAATCTCGGCCGCGCCTATGCCGCGCAGGGTAAGGTCGATGAGGCGCTCGATGAGTATCGCAAGGCCATCCGGATTGATTCCGGTTATGCGCCGGCTTACAACAATCTGGGCTCTGCGCTGGAGACGCAGGGAAATCTCGACGAAGCAATCTCGAACTTCAGCAAGGCAGTCGAACTGGCTCCGGCCCAGGCCGCGGCGGAAGGCAACTTGGGTCACGCGCTGATGGCGAAGGGCAACGTGGATGATGCGATTCCACATTTCAAGAGAGCTCTGGATCTCGGCCCGGAAACTGCTGAATACCACACCAACCTCGGCATTGCTCTCGCCAAGAAGGGACAGTTGGCCGACGCAATTCCGCATTTCAAAAGGGCGCTCGCACTTTCGCCGGACGCAGTGGGCGCTTACTACGACCTGGGCAAGGCGCTGGTCATGACAGGCCGGGGCAAGGAGGGCCTCGCGTATTGGAGGCAAGCGTTGAACAAGGATCCTGACAACCTGCAGGTGCTGAACGATGCCGCTTGGGTGCTTGCCACTTCGAGAGACGACGCAATTCGGAACGGCAATGCGGCAATGCCGCTGGCCGAACACGCGGTCGAGCTCACTTCGGCGCGTGCGCCGGCGATTCTGGGCACGCTCGCGGCCGTGTACGCCGAAACCGGCAACTTCGACAAGGCAATCGAGTTAGAGCAGCGCGCAACCGGCCTGGCGACGCAACAAGGCAATGCCGCACTCGCGCAGAGACTCAATGCGCGTCTTGCGCTCTACCAAAACAGGACTCCGATTCGGCAGTAACCGGCGCAGCCTCGACAACGGGGTGAATGTGGCAAACTCGTAAACGAAATCGTCGGATTGGCCGACCGTCATCAATGACCTGTACGCCGACTCCAGACCCTTGCTCCCAAAATCGGGTGTTCATCGCCAAAATTCTATTCGGACAGAACTCACTGTGTTTTCTTTAAGATAGCTACAAGCCCTCCAGAGCCCTAATCTGCGCCTCTCCGCATTGTCTTAACTGTTAAAAGGAAGCCACGTCATCCAACCTTTGCGCATCACGCTTCTCTCCGCCTCGAGCAGGCCCTGGCGAAAGCCTAGGAACTGCTTTTCTCCATGCGAAACATGGCAATGGCCTCGATCTCGATGAGCAGCTCAGGCCGGCAAAGAATGGCCTGGATGCCGGTGGACGCGGGCAGCGGATCGAGCCCCTGTTCCTTGTAGAACGCGGTGCGCTCTTCGTTGAACGCTTCGTAATCGCCCTCGATATTGCGCAGGTAGCAGGTGGTGCGCACAATGTCGCGCCATGTGCAGCCTTCGCTGGTCAGCAATCCGGTGATGTTGGCCAGCGTGCGCCGCATCTGGGCGCGAAAATCGCCGATGTGCACGCTCTGGCCGTTCTCGTCGATGGAGGCCGTGCCGGAGATCAGGAGAATCGTGAGCCCGTTGAGATCGATTCTCATGCCGCGCGAGAATGA
>PLSB01000025.1 GCA_003165005.1 Acidobacteriaceae bacterium
GGACGGCCGTCTCATAGAAGCCGGTTAGGAGACCGGCGCTACCCGCAACGCGCCACTTGCGAATAAGCCTAGTACTACAGTTGTACTTCGGTGAAACGCCGCAAAAGGACAAGGGCCCGGGCCTAAAGGCCCCCTTTTCTGCGGTTCTTTCAGGGGCCTGAAGGCCCCTGCTCCCTCCGCAAAAACCTATCTGCAACTTGTAGTACTAGCTCAACACTCCCTTGACCGTTACTTCTTTGCGGCCATCCGCGGGAGCCGGCACAATGTTGCCTTCAATCGGCGCTCCGTCCACGGTCAATGCGATCTGGTTTCCGGGGCCCTGGCGCTCGATCGAGATCCTGTAGGTGACGCCGCGAAAGATGCGCGTGGCGGTGAAACCGGGCCAACTGGCAGGAATGACCGGCGCGATCTCAAGCCCGTCGAGCGTGGTGCGCACGCCCAGGATCCACTGCACAATGGCGTAGTAGTTCCACGCCGCGGTGCCGGTGAGCCAGGAGTTCTTGGCTTCGCCAAAGGTGGGCGCGTCCTTGCCGGCGATCATCTGCGCATAGATGTAGGGCTCGCAGCGGTGCAGTTCGCTTATCTCTTCCCGCGCCGAGGGATTGATGCGCGTGTAGTAATCGTGCGCCCGATCGCCGTGGCCCAGCCGCGTTTCTCCGATCATCACCCAGGGATTCACGTGACAGAAGATGCCTGCGTTCTCCTTGTAGCCGGGCGGATAGGAGGAGATTTCGCCCATCTCAAGGTAGTAGTGGGAGTAGGCCGGCTGCTGCACAACGATGCCGTGCTCGGTGGCCAGATGCTCGCCGACGGCGGCCAGCGCGCTGGCGGCTTTGCCGTCGTTCAAGCCGATGCCGGCCAATGTGCAGTAGCCGTTCGACTCGATGAAGATCTTGCCCTCTTCGCACTCCTTCGAGCCGATCTTGCCGCCGAAGTCGTTGTAGGCGCGCAGGAACCATTCGCCGTCCCAGCCGTGCTCCAGAATCACCGACTCCATCTTCGCAACTTCGGCCAGATAGGATGCGGCATCCGCCTCCAGTCCGCGGCGGCTCGCGATTGCCGCCAGTTCGCGGCCGGAGTGGACGAACAAGCCCGCGATGAAGACCGACTCGGCGACCTTGCCATCCTTGTTGGTCGTCGTCTGGAAGGACTGGCCTGGCGTGGAGGAGAAGCAGTTCAGGTTCAGGCAGTCGTTCCAGTCGGCGCGGCCGATGAGCGGCAGTCCGTGCGGCCCAAGGCGCGACAGCGTGTAATTGAAGCTGCGTTCGAGGTGCTCGTAGAGCGGCGTTTCCGAGCCCGGCTCGTTGTCGTACGGCACCGGCTCGTCGAGAATGCTCCAGTCGCCGGTCTCCTTCAGATAGGCCGAGACGCCGACGATCAGCCAATGCGGATCGTCGTTGAAGCCGCTGCCAATGTCGTTGTTTCCGCGCTTGGTCAGGGGCTGGTACTGGTGATAGGCGCCGCCCGTGGGCAACTGTGTGGAGGCCAGATCGAGGATGCGCTGGCGGGCGCGCGCCGGCGCCATGTGCACAAAGCCAAGCAGATCCTGGTTGGAGTCGCGGAAGCCCAGGCCGCGGCCAATGCCCGACTCGAAGAACGAAGCCGAGCGCGAAAGATTGAAGGTGGCCATGCACTGGTAGGCATTCCAGATGTTGACCATGCGGTTGGTATGGATGTCGGGGGTGTCGACCTGGAAGATGTTCAGCAGGCCATCCCAGTAGCTGCGCAGGCGCGCGAAGGCCTGGTCGGCCTCGCCGGCCTGGAGGCACTTCGCGATCGTCGGCTTTACCAGACTTTTATTGATGGTCTGCGAGCCGGGCGGGTCGAACTTTTGGTCCTCGGGATTCTCGTGGTAACCGAGGAGGAAGACGATCTGACGGGTTTCGCCCGGCTCGAGCTCGATGTCGACCTGATGGGCGCCGATGGGAGACCAGCCGTGAGCGATGGAGCTAGAAAGCTGGCCGATCTCGACGGTGGCCGGCCGGTCCCATCCGCGATAGGGACCGAGGAAGGCGTCGCGACTGGTCTCAAAAGCGGCGGTCTTCTGCGAGCAGGCAAAGTAGGCGAAGTGGTTGCGGCGTTCGCGATACTCGGTCTTGTGATAGATGACGCCGTCCTCCACCTCGACCTGGCCGGTATTGAAGTTGCGCTGAAAGTTGGTGGCGTCGTCCTGCGCGTCCCAGAGGCAAAACTCGATGTTGGCGAAGACGGAGATGCGCGCCTTTGCGGGCCGGAGATTCGAGACTGTGGTCTGCCAGATCTCAAGGTTCTCGTCGAGCGGGACGAAATAGCGCGTGTGCGCGCGGATGCCCTCGTAATCGGAGCCGATGACCGAGTAACCCAGGCCGTGACGGCACGAATAGTTGCTCGCCTCGTGGCGCGTGGGCTGCCAGGACGGCGACCAGAAGCGGCCCGATTCGCCGTCGCGGAGGTAGATGTAGCGCCCGCCCGAATCCATGGGCACGTTGTTGTAGCGGTACCTGCTGAGGCGGCGCAGCTTGGCGTCGCGATAAAACGAGTAGCCGCCGGCGGTGTTGGAGATGATCCCGAAGTAATCCTGGCATCCCAGATAGTTGATCCAAGGCAATGGTGTGTCGGGCCGCGTAATGACGTATTCGCGGCTCTGGTCGTCGAAGGTCCCGAATTTCATAGCTTTCTTCTCTTTCAAGCCTGGCCCGGATGGATGAAGCCTCCAGAGGGGTCTATGCTTAGACGCTTAAACGTTTTTGTAGAGCAAAGTTCTTTGACAACTGGAGCGCGATAAGTATACTTGATTCGCACCAAACAGAGTGGGAAATCCGAAGGCAAAAGCGGCGACTTCGAAGTCGCCGCCGGCGCACTTCGCATGGCATCGATCGCGGCCTTCAGGCGCTGCCTCGGGTGCGCAACGCGCAGCGGAATTGGCGCGCGGAAGGCTTCCGGTGCGGTCCAATCTCCGGCGCCGGCGGTGGAGCGCATCGGCGTCCGCAGAGTGGGCCGCGGTGACTCCTCGTCCTTGACGAATTTAACTTGAAATGTTCTCATTCGGGGGACCTCGTCGCGAGGATTGAGACCTCCGGGCCGCTCGGAGAACCACCAGCTTCATACGCTCTAAGAAATTGGGTGACTATGCATCTTCACGCTTTGGATGTCGGCATTATTGTGGCCTACCTTTTGTCGACCGTGCTGATTGGCTACTGGGTTTCCCACCGCGCTTCGCAGAGCATGCAGAACTATTTCCTGGGCGGCAACAAGATGCCCTGGTATATGCTGGGCATCTCCAACGCATCGGGAATGT
>PLSB01000157.1 GCA_003165005.1 Acidobacteriaceae bacterium
AACTACGCGCGGGACATGCTCCCGCATAGCCAGCAAGCGCTATTATCGTCCCGAATTAGACGTCGTCCGTTTTATTGCTTTCCTGCTGGTGTTCCTGCACCACACTCTTCCCAATAGCAGAAGTTTACAGCCGGTTCATCTGCCTTCTTTCGTCCTCCAGGCCGCCGATGCCGTCGTGATGGCGTGTGGATTCGGGTTGAGTTTGTTCTTCGTCCTGAGCGCGTTTCTCATTTGCGAATTGCTTCTTCGGGAGCGCGAGGCGACTGGCTCGGTAAGCGTAAAACAGTTTTATGTGCGCCGCATCCTGCGAATTTGGCCGTTGTACTATTTTGCGCTGATTCTGGGCGTGGTAATGGATCTGCTCCCAGGCGGTCGGCCCGCGGAGATTCTGGGCATTGGATGGTTTGCTGTTTTTCTCGGCGCATGGCAAGTGGCGCTGACCTTATCGTATCCAGTGCTCAACCCCGTGACCACCGTCTTATGGACCGTCTCTGTCGAGGAGCAGTTCTATCTGATCGCACCTTGGTTGACAAAATATCTGAGTCGCAGGAATCTCATTGTTTTCTGTCTGATTCTGATCGCTATTGCCAACTGCTGGCTCTTCTATTTCGGCGCGGCTTCAGTCACCGATCTGCGAATCTGGCATGACACATTTGTACAGTCTGAATGTTTTGCTGCTGGAATTCTTCTATGCCTAGTCCTTCGTGGCCGGCTGCCGAATAGCGCCATTTGGCAGAGAACGCTCACCTTGATTGGCGCCGGCGCCTGCTGGATTTTGGCTAGCCCGGTGCGATTTCTGTGGGGTCCGAATCCCGGAGGTTGGCATCTGATGGGCGGCTATGCACTGGCGGCGCTGGGGGCAGTCTTAACCTTAATTGGGTTTCTTGGCGTCTCTCCAAAGTTTCTTCCCGCCTTCGTCACTAATCTCGGACGCATCTCCTATGGGCTCTATGTCTACCATCTTTTCGTGATTTATGCCGTCCACAATTTGCTGATAGGGCGCCACATTGCGGCTGGGATCCCGAGCCACGTCGCGAGGAATCTCGTCGCTGATTGCATCGATTATTCGCTCTCGGTTTTTGGCACATTTCTTCTGGCGGCACTTTCATACCGTTATTTAGAAACGCCATTTCTGCGAATGAAGAAGCGGCATACTGTCATCGAAGCGCAGCCGATTGGATTCGGACGAGCTTGATGTGAAACTCGACGTCGAGCGCCCGGAGACGGCCGGGCTGCAGATGGCCCGCAGTCTCCCTGAAGTTCTTTGAGCGCCACGACAATGCCCAGCGGCAGGTGACCCCGATCTTATGCGAGGTTTTCCCAAGTACGAGGGTGCCCCTGATCCTTCGCCTTTGGGGACCGGGGATGGAAGCGAAACCATCCCAGGCCCGCAATTCAGCAGCCCCCTCCGCGAACCACGTCGAACGCCGGCAATTTCGCGAACAGATTCATCGAATTCTCCGCCATCCGCGCGTCAAAATCCGCCGGCTTCTCCTTGTATCGGGGATCAGGCTGCAAAGCGCACGCCAGTTCTATCCGTCCCGGCTCCGCGGAATACGCAAAGGCCCAAAGCTCCCTTGCCACCCGCTCCAGGACCCCTGGCCAATCGCCGGGCGACGCCTGGCGGAAGAGCCACGCCGACGGGTACCATGGCGTGGTTTCGATCTCCTGCATCCAGCGCCAGTCCGCCAGATGCGGCAGCAGAATCCACACCGGCTTCTCCATGGCGCCGGCAAGGTGCGCGACGCATGTATCCGTCGTGATCACCAGATCGAGGCCGGCGACGATCGCTGCCGTTTCGGCCAGGTCCTTCTCGCGGCTCGATCCGTCCCAGACAAAAACGTCTTCCGGCAACGCCGCCAATTGCTCCGCCGCTTCGCCCTTTTGCAGCGAGATCCATGTCGCCTTGACCGCCGGACCGGTTCCGCGCAGCAGCGGCAGCAGGGTCTCGAGCCGCGTCGACCGCGCGCGGTCGGCCTTGTAGCGCGGATTGCCCGCCCAGGCCAGCCCCACGCGCAAGCCATCTGCGGCGCTCGGGATCTCAGCGCGCTTCTGGGCGGCCAATTCCGCGTCCGCGCCCAGATACGCGCCCTCCCAGGGAACCGTGTCCATGGAGGTACGAAAGACCGCGGGCAGGCTCAACAGCGGGCATTCCAAATCAAAGTCCGGATCGGTTCCGAGCACCGCCGTCTGGGCCAACCCCGCGCGCACTACGGCTAACGATCGCATCAACCGCTCGGCCGCCGGTTGCACCTGCAAAATGGGCACGCCGCCCCGCGCCGCCACCAGCGCGGCATAACGGCAGAACTGGATGGTGTCGCCAAGTCCCTGTTCGGCGTGCAGCAGCACACGCTCGCCCTTCAACTCATCGCCCTGCCAGCGCGGCTGCCGGAAGAATCTGGGCCGCTTATGCACCTCGTGGAAGCGCCAGCGCGCCTCATAGCCGGGCCAGCCGCGCTCCCAATCTCCCAGGCGCAACTGGGTCAGCGCCAGGTTGTACTGGGCGCCGGGGCTCGCGGGGTCGCGCTCGGCCGCTGTCTGGTGCGCGCGCAATGCTTCCTCCATGCGGCCCAGATCGAGCAGGGAGTTGCCGCGATTCGACGGCGCGGCGCGATTACCCAGTTCCTCGGCGCGTTCGAAGAGCGCGACCGCTTCCTCTTGCCGCTGTTCCAAATGCAACAGAATACCGTGCAGATTGACGGCCTCGTCGAACTCCGGATTGAGCAGGAGCGCCCAGCGCAACCAGGCCCACGCGCCGGCCAGGTCCTGCTCGGCGATGCGAAGCTGGCACCACGACACCAGCGTCTCCACCTGCGCCGGATTGAGCGCGAATGCCCTGCGAAGATACTTCTCGGCAACCTCCGGCCGCAACCGCTCCCGCTCCAGAAGCGCGAGATTCAGCCATCCCGAAATCAGGTCTGGCCGCAGCTTCACCGCGCGGCCGAGCGCCGCTTCGGCGTAGACATCCTGTCCCTGCTCGCGCAGCAGGTTCCCCAGGTTGATCCAGGCGGCGGCAAAGTCGGGCCGCACGGCGAGGGCGCGCCGGTAGCGCCTCTCCGCCTCTTTGACGCGCCCCAGCCGCGCCAGCGCAAATCCCGCGGCGAACTCGCACTCCGGCTGCCGCGGCCGCAACTCGAGCGCCGCCTCATACCACGCGAGCGCCTCTTGGTTCCGGCCCAGCATGGCCAGCGCATTGCCCAGCCCCAGGAGCGCGGCAATCATCTTCGGCTTGCGCTGGAGCGCCAGCTCGAATTCTTGGATGGCCTCCTCGGGCCGGCCTGCGGCAATCTTGAGCTCGCCCAGCGCCTGGCGCGTCAGCGCATTCGCGCCATCCAGACGCAGCGCCTGCTCGTACACTTGTGCCGCTTCGTCGTAACGCTGGGTGGCCTTCAGCGCCTGTCCCAGGGCAATCCACGCCGTCACCTGCTCCGGCGCGGCAGCCACCGCGGCCGTAGCCATTTTCACGGCCGCTTCGGTCTGGCGGCTGGCCAGCGCCACCTGGCACATCCCCACCAGAGCCGCCGGGTGCGCGGGATTCTCCTCCAGCATGCGCTGGTAGCCGCGCGCAATCTCCGCCAGGTTGCCGGACATGCCTCCGGTCTTTGGCGGGCCTACCGCCTCGCCCCGCGATTCTCTGTTCTCTGAAATCGCAACTGCGCAAGCCATCTAGGCTGCCCGCCTCCCGTGCGGCGGGTGGTCCAAAACTTCCAGCATGTTATGAACGTTAGCCGCGCGTGACACTCCACTCAAGAGCGCTGCGCGCTCCATCAGAACAACTTGGGACGAGAATTCCCAAAAGCTTCGCGCGTTCTGCTTTGGAACCGCCAAAGTGTAGCGCCGGTCTCCTGGCCGGCTGTCGTGCGGGCGTCCACGCCTGCACTGAAGAGCTAGTTACGAAATCACGTGGTCAAGGCGTCAGCCGCCGCACGCCCTTGCGCCGCTGCCGCACCGGGCTATCATCGATCTGTGTCCACGCTTGCGCCGCCACACTCGAGACTTGGCGACATCCTGGCCAACGCCATCACCCATGGCATCGGCGCCGGGCTCGCCGTTGCCGGAGCCATTTGTCTCATCGCTGCGTCCACGCGCGGCTCGGCGCGGGTGGTCACCAGTTGCGCCATCTTCTCGGGCTCGCTGATTCTGGTCTATCTCTGCTCCACGCTCTATCACTCGCTGGTGCGCACCCGCGCCCGCTACGTTTTTCATGTCTTGGATCACTCGTCCATCTACGTGCTCATCGCCGGCACCTACACGCCCTTCACGGTGGTCTCTCTCGGCGGCCGGCTGGGCTGGACGCTCTTCGCCGCGGTCTGGACGCTGGCCGTGGCCGGGGTCATCGCCAAAAGCGTCGCCATGGACTACTTCACGCGCGGCCGGCTCGCCATCGTCTCCGCGGCCATCTATCTCGTTCAGGGCTGGCTGGTGGTTTTCGTGGCGGGCTCGCTGCTCCATGCCATCGGATGGCACGCCATGGCCTGGCTCGGCGCGGGCGGTCTCTTCTATACCCTCGGCATCGTCTTCTTCGCCCTCGACCGCATCCCCTACTTTCACGCCACGTGGCACATCTTCGTGCTCGCCGGCAGCATCGCGCACTACTTCGCCATCCTGTTCTACGTGGTCCCACCCCGCGGGTAGCGCGGCAGTTTGCATCCTCGGCGGACCCCACAAAAGGGGAAGGGCAAACGCGCCGGCCGAAAGGCTATAATTCTCCGCACCATGACAGAGAACGAACACAAGCTCCTTGTCTACATGTTTGCTCAGCAAAACATCCGCCTCAAGGCGCTTTTGGAAATCCTGGAGTCACGCGGAATTCTGGAAGAAAACGATTTCGATGCCTTTCAGCAACTGGCTACGGAACAAATGGGCGAAGATATGATGCGGGCAACGATGAATCAGTACAGAGAATACGCAAGACTTTTCAGCTTGCAGGACTCGCTCCCTAAGACAGACATCTACTGACTTCCCGCACTTCTTTTGGCACGGCTGGAATCCAGCACTCACCTTCGCGCTAGCCGGCAGCGTCGCGCACTACTTCGTGATCCTGCTCTACGTGGTCCTACCCCGCGCCCCGCATTGACCCGCTTCCCCGTTTAACGATAAAATCGAATGGTTTGGCGATGCACCCCGTGGAAGGGTGTGCGGGGAGTGGGCCTGTCCGCCGTCCTGGTTGGACTCGGGGCTTCGATTCCCGATGCAGTTGTCCGTCTGTATCCGCCCCATACACGGATTTCGAGTTGCGCGCCTGGCTCAAGAGGCCTGAGCGAGAGAGGTTTTGTTATGTACGCAGTCATTCGCACCGGAGGCAAGCAATACCGCGTGGCTCCGGGAGACGTGTTGAAGATTGAAAGCGTGGAAGGCGGTCCGATCGTCGAGTTCAGCGACGTACTGGCAGTCTCTGGCGAGCCGGGAACCCTGGAAAAGCCGGCCACGGCCAAGGTGACGGCCGAGATCGTGAGCAACGGCCGCGCCGACAAGATTCTGGTCTTCCACTTCAAGCGCAAGAAGCAATACAAGAAGCTGCAAGGCCACCGGCAGAACTTCACCGAGGTGCGCATCCAGGCCATCGAGGCCGACGGCATCCTCTACGAAGCGGCAGCGGCAAGCTAGCCGGGCAAAGCTTTCAGCTCTCAGCCTTCAGCTCATTCATTGCAAGAGTAGACTCGGCTTGAATTTGTTTTGAAAGGGCACGGCTTCAGCCGTGCCGCAACGGCACAAAAATGATTCGGGGCTTTAGCCCCTGAGGGACGTTTGGACAGGGTGAACGCTGAAAACTGACACCTCTCGGCATCGCCAGGACCAGAAGGAGATTTAGATCATGGCACATAAAAAAGGTGGAGGCAGCTCCACAAACGGACGGGATTCAAACGCGCAGCGGCTGGGCGTAAAGTCCTTTGCCGGCGAGTTGATCACAGGCGGCACCATCATTTCGCGCCAGCGCGGCACGCGCATCAAGCCGGGCCCCAACGTGGGCATCGGCTCCGACGACACGCTCTTCGCCAAGGTGACCGGCCGCGTGGTCTTCACCGATCGCGGACGTCGCGGACGCTTCGCCTCTATCGACCCGGTTGCCGCGGAGTAACGCCGGCGGCTCGGCGCCAAGCAAAGGCCACGGCTGCGCCGTGGCCTTTCGTCTTTCCCATCCCCATTGATCCGGCAACAAGATACTGCCGCCGTGCCCCATTCTTTTCCGCGCCGTGAGCGGAAAAGGGTGGGAGACTGAGCCATGGTTGACGGCTCACGGTTCGCGGCCCACTGAACGCTTCCCCTCAAACCACTTTGCCTAAGAAGAGATAGACCAGCTCGATGAGCAGGATGAGCACCACCACGACTTCCAGGAAGAAGCCGCGCGACTGATTGAACTGCTCGATCATGTCGTGGTAAAGATCCTCGGCGGTCTTGAGCTTCTGCGCCACGAGATCCTTGTAGTCGGGCACGCCGACCTTGGTGGCGGCAAGCCGGTAGAGCCGCGCGGCGAACATGTCGCTCAGGAACTTGATCGAATTGTCGGCGCGCTCGGTGAGCTCCGCGATGTCGAGCAGCACGGTGTGCAGGCGCATGGCTCTGCGCGCCATGCGCCAGCGCAACGGGAACGTCCGATTTTGCTCGAGCGAGTCGTAGACGTTGGAGAGGATTCCGGTGAGCAGCTCGTCGTAGTGGCGGAACTCGAGGAGCTGCGAGTTGGCGTACTCGAGCAGTTGAATGGCGGACTCCGCGCCGTCGTTCGAGTCCAGGAGAAACGCCGCGTTCCAGCCGATGACCGCGAGGTCGGTGTCGTAGTAAGAGACGCGCGATTGCAGCACCTCGGCGCACTCGCCCGGCGAGAGCCGCTGCCGGTCGCCGCGCACGATCTGCGCAATCTCGAGGCCGTGATCGCGCATCACGTCGGAAGCGGGCTGGGGGGCGGCTTGCGGCGCCTCTTCATTGCGCACGTGGAAGATGAAGTAGTCTTCGCTGAGCCAGCGCGCGTAGGGACGGACGAGCGCGTCCGGGTGGCGGGCGACGGCGCTGTTGAGGCGCTGGCGCACGATCGGCTCCACGCGCGCCGCAAAATCCACGTCCCAAACCCAGCGGCTGGCCAGTTGCACCAGGCTCTCCCAGTCGCCCGAGAACGCAAGCTGGTAGATGACGCTGACCACGCCGTAGTCGTAGTACTTGATCTCGCCCTCGAGAACCTGTTTCTCGGCGCGTTCGCCGCCGCTCAAAATGAGCGGATCGAGCGGACCGACGACCGGCGGCCGCTGATAGCGCACGTAGGCCGGCACCGAGTGCTTGATCTTGGGCTGCTGTACGGTGCGCGCGTCCACCGCCTGCTGCAACTGGTCGAGGCGCAGCTCTTCGCAGACGTCGAATTGAATCAGGACCAGAACCGATCCGCTCAGCGAAGTCTGAGCCGGTGTTTCCATAGTGGTTGCCATCGTTCGACACCCATTTCAAGCCTTCTTCGGCCGTTTGTAAAAGGGTAACGGAACCTGCCTGGCGCGGACGCGGTTGCCGCGCACATCGACCAGAACGTCCGAGCCTGATTCCGCGATCGCCGCGGGCACAAGCGCCATGGCGATGTTGGTCTTGAGGAACGGCGCGGGGCTTCCCGACGTCACTGTTCCGATTTGCTCTCCCTCCAAGGAAAGTACGGAGTACCCGTCGCGGGCGATGCCGCGCTCGACCATCTCGAGGCCGGCGATCTTGCGCTTGGGGCCGCCTTCGGCCTCGACGGCGAGCAACGCGTCGCGGCCGATGAATTCGCCCTTGTCTAACTTGAGCCAGCGCGTGAGTCCCGCCTCGAAGACGTTGATCTCTTCGGAGATCTCGTGGCCGTAGAGACTCATGCCGGCTTCAAGGCGGAGGGTGTTGCGCGCGCCCAGGCCGCAGGGGCGGATGCCGAACTCGGCGCCCGCCTCGAGCAACGCGTTCCACATCTTCACGGTCGTGGCTTCGTCGGAGGGGATGTAGACCTCGAATCCGTCTTCGCCCGAGTAGCCGGTGCGCGCGATCAAGCCGTTGGGAATGCCCGCGACCGTTCCCCACTCGAAGTGGTAATTCCCGATCGCGGCGAGATCGGCCTTGGTCAGCTTCTGGAGCGTTTCGAGCGCGCGCGGGCCTTGCAGCGCCAGTTGCGAGTAGTAACTGGAGTAGTTGCTCAGATGAATGCCCGGCCAGCCGCCCACCTGCTGCTTGATCCAGGCGAAGTCCTTGTCGGCGGTGCCGGCGTTGACCACGAGAAGATAGTCGTTGGCGCCGAGGCGATGCACCAGAATGTCGTCGACGAAGGCGCCCGCGGGGGTGAGCAGCGCGGAGTAGTGCGCCTGGCCATTCTGCAACTTCGCCGCATCGTTCATGGCGATGTGCTGGACAGCGGCCAGCGAGCCGGGCCCGCGGAACTGGATCTCGCCCATGTGACTCACGTCGAAGAGGCCGACGCCGGTGCGCACCGCCATGTGCTCGGCAATCAACCCTCCTCCTGGACCTGGATACTCAACCGGCATCTCCCAGCCGCCGAAGTCGACCATCTTGGCCTTGAGCGCGCGGTGCGTGGCGTTGAGCGCGGTCTTCTTGAGGGGCGCAGCGGGCGCGGGAGAACCGGCATCAGGCATGGGAGTTCCTTAGGACGCGCGTGGCTTGCTTCACACTCTTCACCATAGGCACTGCCGCCGGGCGGGTCAAACCGGGCGCAAGCCGTGGCGTGCGGGCGGGGATTTGGCGCTGGCCTCCAGGCGTCAGGCTTGCGTTAGGATGGATGGGTCGAATCCAGTCGCAGGAAAGGCACAAGATGAACCGCATTCGAGGCATTGTGATGCTTTTGGCTGGGGTGGCGGCGATCTGGAAGGGCTGGCAGATCCATCGCGGCGAGATCGCGGTGCTGGCGTACGGGCTGGGCGTGTTGGCGCTGGCGCTGGCCGTCTGGCACCTGACGCGCAATGCGCCCACGCCGCGGCCGCGGGGCTGAACAATTCTCTCGACCCTTTGCAGCCGGCCGCCGCAAACCGGGCTATAATTCCGGCAACTTACTTCTATGGCATTTCTTGGTTTGATTCTCTTTTTCGCGATTGCCGCGCTTTTCGTGATGCCCATTGTCGCCCTGGTGCAGACGAAGTCATTCGCGCGCGCGTTCCGCGACGAAATGGCCGGAATGATGGATCGCATCCGCGATCTGGAGGCGCAACTGCGCAAACTGGCGGCGGAGCGAGGCCCTTCCACTGCGGCGCCGACAGCTCAGGCCGCGCAAGCCGCTCCGGCTCCGGCTCCGGCTGCTCCTGCCGCGCCGCCCACGGCAAAAGTTGAGCAACAACGCCCGCCGCAGCCGCCTCCCGTTCCCGACCCATGGAAGACGCATGCCGCGCCCCCCGCACCAGCGCCTGCGCAGACCGCTGCATCGCTCCATCCGCCGGCAGGCGCGTCGTTCCTCCCCGCAGTACCGCAGGCCGCGCCGCAAGCCGCATCGCAAGCCACACGGCAAGTTGCACCTCTTGCGGCGCCGATCCCATCTCCGCCTGCGCCGCCCATCCCGCCTGCGCCTGCGCCTCCTCCGCATCTGTTCGAGCAAATCTCGTACACTGCGGCGGTCTCTTACACTCCGGCGGAGAAGGCTGCCCGCGCGGAGCGGGCGCTCAATCTTGAAGAGCGCCTGGGCACAAACTGGCTGAACAAAATTGGCATCGCTCTGCTGGTGCTGGGCGTGGCCTTCTTTCTGGCGTGGAAGCTGCAGACCTGGGGTCCGGCGGGCAAGGTGCTGTGCGGCTTTGCCGTGAGCCTGACGTTGCTGGCCGGCGGCGTGTGGCTGGAGCGCAAACCCATATACCGCATCTTTGCGCGCGCCGGCATCGGCGGCGGCTGGGCGCTGGCATTTTTCACCACCTTTGCCATGCACCACATTCCGGCCGCGCGCGTGCTGGACTCGCTGGTCGCCGATCTTGTGCTCATGCTGCTGGTGGCGGCGGGCATGGTGGCGCATTCTTTGCGTTACCGCTCGCAGGCGGTTACAGGACTCGCATTCCTGCTGGGATTTGCCACGCTGCTCACAAGCCATGTGCAGGCATCGAGCGAAACCGTGATCTTCAGCCTCACGGGCAGCGCGGTTTTGGCGCTTGGGCTCGTCATCGTGACCTACGTGCGCCATTGGACCGCGCTGGAAGCCGTGGGACTGGTGGCCGTGTACGGAACCCACTTTGTGTGGCTGACGCAGGTTTTGCCGCAAAACCACGCGAGCTTCGCCGAGTTCTGGCCGTCGGTGTTCCTGATTTTGCTGTACTGGCTCATCTTCCGGCTGGCGTACGTGCTGCGCACCCCACTCAACCAAAACGAGGAAAACATTTCCAGCCTGACCGCGGTGATGAATGGCGGCGGCGTGCTGGCGCTGCTCAAGTACCAGGCGGCGCATCCGGAATGGGCGTGGTGGGCGCTGGCGGCCTTGGGCACATGCGAGATGGCGCTGGCTTTCACGGCGCGCGCGCGGCGGCGTCAGGCCTTTGTGGTTCTCTCCACGGTGGCGACGGTGCTGCTGGTAGCCGCCGTGCCATTCAAGTTTCACGGAGTCAGCTGGCCGGTGTTGTGGCTGGTGGAGGCGCAGGTCCTGGCGCTTTGCGGTTTGCGCATGGGCGAACCGGTCTTCCGGCGGCTGGGGTTACTGGCGGGACTGGCTACGGGAGCGGTGCTGGCCGTTCACGATGTCGCGCCGTTGGTGTTCTTCCGGCTCAATTCTTCCGACCCCCAACGCCACGTTTCGTTAACGGTAGCGCTGGTCCTGGCCGCGCTCCTCTATTGGATTCACGGCGAGGTCTATCCGCGCCGCTGGCCGCAGATTCTCGAAAGCGGCTTCGAGTCGGCGGCCATGAGTGTGACGAGCTTCCTGGCCGCGGCCGCAGCGGCAGGAGCTTTGTGGGTTGCGCTTCCCTCCCAGTGGGTGGTCGTTGGCTGGCTCGTACTCACTATCGTTCTGGGCTTCGCGGCAGACCGGTTCAAAGCCGGCTCGTTGGCGCTTCAGGCCCATCTTCTGGCTGCGTCCGCGGTGGTTGCATGGTTCCCGTGGAATTTGTGGAATGGCGGAGCGGGTTGGTGGGACCACAAGGCGCCGGAGTTGGCCGCCATTGCGTTGCTCTACGCCGGAATGGCGCGAAAGACGGCTCCGGAAGGCTTGCGCGCTCCTGGAGCTGGCGCGTATTCGTGGGTTGCGTCGGCGCTGCTGGCGATTGCTGCCTGGGATCTCTCACCGAGCTTGTATCTGGCAGTCGTTTGGGTTGCGCTGGGTGTGGCGCTCTTTGAAGTGGGCCGGTTTACGGCAAAGACCGCACTGCGCTGGCAGGGGTTCGTGCTGGCGGGTCTTGCGTTTGCCTTGTGCATCTTTCTCGATATTGATTCCGGCGGGCCTGCTGCGCCGGCCGGCAATCCAGCCTTCAGCTTTGTGAACTCGGCGTTGCTCGAGGTGCTGGTGCTGGCCGCAGCGGGCTATTGGCTGCTGGAGCGGACCATGAACCATGAGCGCACCGGCCAAGGCGAGCACATTGCCGGCACCATCGCTGACGGACTGGGAACGCTCGCCATCGCGTTGTGGTTTGCCTTCCGCTTCCCGTCCACATGGGTTCCGGCGCCCAATGGCGACGTGTGGGTCACGGCGGTGTGGGCGGGGATGGCGGCCTTGCTCATCGCGCTCGCCTGGACGATGCGCCGCCGAGCCTCCGTGGTCTGGGCCATCGTGCTGGCCGTAGCTGTGGTGGTTCGCGGCCTCATCTTCGATCTCGCCGATGCCACGCCGTTGGGATTCTGGCAGGGCCCTCTGTTTCACTTGGGAGTGGCGGCACTCATCCTGCTCGTCGCGCTTCCCTTCGCTTTTCAGTTGCGCAAGCCCGCGCTCTGGGAAGGCGGCTCCATTCAACTGCCTCCAGAAATCATCACCATATTGCGCCGCTCCGATCAGTGGTTCTTCTTTGCGCCCTTTGCGTTGATGGCCGTCGCGCTTGCCGTCAAGCTCAGCTCTGGGCACATCACGATTGCGTGGAGCATTCTGGGCGTCGTGGTGTTTCTCTTTGCGCTTGCGGTGGGCGAACGTAGCTACCGGCTGGCAGGCCTGGGGTTGCTGCTGGTGAGCGTGGCCAAGATCCTGCTGATGGACGTTTGGGCGCTTGCGCCTCCCGACCGCTACATGACGCTGATCGTAATGGGCCTGGCCCTCCTGGGAGTCTCGTTCCTCTATACCCGCTTCGGTACGGTGATTCGCAGATATCTTTGAGCAGAGTCTATGCCCACTCTCTACAGCTGCATTCAGGGCCGGAACGCTATCGCATTTTCCGGATTGGTATAGAGTGCCTTCTGGAACGACTGTGGGCATTTTCCTCAAGAAAATGCCCATGCCCTCCTTTGGGCGACACTTGAGCCATCCGGAAAATGCCTTAGCCTTTGCCGCCCTTGTGCTTCTTCGCGGGCTTCTCCGCCTTCTTCTCTCCCGGCTCATGCGTGATCGGGATCGGCGCCAGGTCCGGACCGATGCGCTCAACGCGCGTGTCGATCATCTGGTAGTCGATGGTGCGCGGAGCCACGGGGCGTGATATGCCGGTCGCGGGATCGGTGGCGACATTCGCGCTGCTGGCGAGCTCAAAACTGAAGGCGGGAACCGCACCTCCGGCCGTGTTCCGGGCGAAGACGCGCACCGGCAGGTAGCCCTGAATGGGATGCAGGCGAAATGCGGTCTCGTAGCGGTGGCGCCGCGTGCTCCAGGTGAAGACGCGCACCTGGTCGAAGTCGTAAGGCAGCCCGTTGGTGGGGGCGGCAAGAACCGTCAGGTATTCGGGAATCTCGTGGTTGGGCAGGTCTGGGTCGGGATCGTGCACCTTGGTCAGCACCCACGCGCCCAAAATGCGCTGTCCCTCGGCGTACTGGGCAATCTCGTCGGGCACGTCCACATCCAGGCGGCTGGCGAGCAGCCATCCCACATGGCCCTCGGCATCGCGCGCCAGCCACCAGTCTTCCATCTCGGGCGGAGCGGTCTCGGCTGGGGCTGCGGCAGCCGGTATCTTTGCGGTTCCCGGTTTCGCATTGGCTGGGGAAGGCGCGCTCTTGCCTCCCGCGGTGGATTTGGCGGCGCTCGGCGGCGGCAAGGGTCCGAAGGCCTCAGCGGGCTTCTTGAGGGCCGATGCCCGCGCCAGCAATTCCACCTTGCTATTGCTGGCGATCAGGTAGAACCGCTCGGTATCGCGGCCAGGGAGCAGGTGCATGGCAAGGTCGTCGCGCAGGGCTGCCGTGGCCACCACCGGGGCGTTCTTGTTTTCGGCGGCCAGCTTCACAAATTCGTCGTACGTCTTCTCGTCGATCGTGGCCCGCTCTTCAATCCAGCCGATCTCGTTCTTGTCCGTCTTGACCTTGAGAAAGCGCCGCCCGTGCTCCAGAACCTGGAGGGTCTGGCCGTTCACCACCTGGCAAACGCGGTTCGAAACCGGCGCCACGCGGTCGTGGAGATAGATGGGCCGCGCCGATGCGACGTACACCGTCTCGTGGTATTCATGGCGAAAGCGGGCGCAGCCGGCGAAGAGACAGAGACCGGCCAGCGCCGCCATCGAAAACGCGAAAACACTCCCGAAATGCCGGAGAGAACGAAGAATTTGAATTGGTTTACTAGAGCTGGTTGCGGAAACGATGCCGCGAAAGGGCACGACTTCAGTCGTGCCGCAGTGAGCGCATAAGACTTGGGGCTTTAGCCCCTGACGGGCGTTGTTCAATCGGCTCCGAGGATTTATGCAACCAGTTCTAGTCAACACGGCCTGTAGCGCTTGGCTTGAGGATACCACCAGCCGGGAGAAAGATTTCAGGTGTCAGAGGACAAGGCGACAGCCCCGGCGTTATTGGTTGGCCGCAAGCGCGATTCCGGCGTAGCTACTCGACGTGTTGATCAGGTCCAGTTGTCCGGCGGTTGTCGTATCGAAGATATAATAGTCGAGATACGGATTGCCGCCCTTACTCTCCGCCAGCACGAAGTTGTCCTTGCTATCCTCCACCAGGGACATTGGGTAGACGCCGGTCGAAGCTGTGCTGCTGAGCTTGGTCAGTGAGTAGGAGGTGCTGGTGGCCGCGACGGAGAACCCCGTGATGGTTCCCGTCGAGGTGCCATTCCAGCTTGCAACATAGACGTAATCGGCATCGGCAGTGGATTTGGGCAGGACCGCGTATGAGCCGGTGCCGCCGCTCGCGAACGGTGAGCCTGATACTTTGCTCAGTGTGCCGCCGGTGCCGATGGTAAAAACGCGCAATCCACCGCCGGTGCCGGAGATGGCGCCTTCTTCTCCGATGTACAACAAGGAATTGTTAGGGTCCACAGCCACTGAAAGCGCGGATCCTGTCGTCTGCGTAACCGGATGTTCGGTGACGTAGGGCCCTGAGGCGGAGCCGAACGGGTCGCTGTTTCCCGCGTTGAAGCCGAATGCCTCGGTTCCATCGGTCGCGGCGGCAACAAACACGTACTTGTTATTGGGCGCGATCGCCAATTGGTTGATGTTGGCGCCCGTGAGCGAAACGCTGCAAACCACACTGTTGTTGCTGCACGTCCGGCTCGAGCTGTTCAGGTCGCCGTTCGTGCTGTCAATCGGGACCGCGTTGAGCGCGCGAGTCCCCGAGGTTTCAACCAGCCAGGAGTCAGTAGCATCCACCTGCATCGCTACCGCGGGGTCGCCGTAGATCGCCTGCGAGGAGTTGCCCAGGGTCAACACACCGCTGGAGATCTTATAGAGGTAGATGCCGTTGAGCGTGCTGACGTACAGAAAATCGTCATTCGGGGCTACCGCAATCGCAATCGGCGTTTCAGGCACGGCAACGGCGGAGCCGACAGGGGTCAACGTGCCTGCGTCGATGTAATAGGAGATCACCTGCGCGGTCGTTTTATCCAATACGTAAAAATAGCCGCTGGAAAGCGTGGTCGGCGTGGTCGTCGTAGTGGTCGTCGTCGAAGTCGAGGCCGGCGCGTTCCAGAATCCCGAGCAGCCGGCGAGGCACGCTGCGGCTGCCAGCAGAACAGCTAAATATTTGATCTTCATCGTCACTCCCTGCGGCATCGTCTTTCCAAGACCGCTCCTGCGGGGCCACCCAATCGGAATGCGTCGATGAGCGTCAATGCATAGAGTACTGCGCCGCGGCGCGTCTTGTCCTGCATGGAGATTCCATCCGCACTCACGGAGCAGGTATTCCATTGCATAGACGCAGCGGGAGGAAAACTCGCTCTGCTTGAGTGGAAACGTCCGGTATGCGCTTCAGTTGGGCCGGTCGCCCGACGCGGCGCTGCGGCGGAAGCGCTCGTCCACCGGCTGGCGCCCCTGAAATCCGCCATCCATGGTGTGCCAGTGCTCGATGGAAGGCTCGCCCATGCGCCAGCACAACAGGACGATCTCGTCGTCGAGCCGGCAGGGAAAATCGAGCAGGCCCGATTCCAGATCCTTCACCTGCACCCCGATCGAGTCAATCTCCGCGATGCTTTCGCGCACGCGCTTCAGATGCGATTCCAGTTCGGCGCGCTGCCGGGCCGCGCCCGCCGCGTTCACCTGCATGCCGCCGGCAAAATAAATGCGCTGCGCCAGCTCGTTCAGATCCGACTCCGCGGTTTGCACCCCGCGCTTGCCTTCGATGGCGCGCTTGAGGAGCGATTCCAGCACGGGAAGCAATGACTGCGCCTCTTCGATTGTGAACGTCTTCATTGGTTGCATTCCAGGTACCTACAGCATACGGCGAAATCGAAAAAAAAGTGCAAGAACGCGCGATGGCCTTCTACGAACCGTGGCCTGCGCGCAGGTCACGAAGCATCGGTGCGGCCTTCTCGATCTCTGCGCGGAGAACGTAGCGGCTTGGCGCGACCGCGAACGCCAAACGGATTGAAGGATGCGGCCGCGCAGTTTCTGTGGCGAAGATCGAATCCGGGCCAACGGAACGGCGCGAATGACACGTGGCGCCGCTCCCCCATCCGGAATACAACTTAACTTGCGCGCGCCCATCCGGAGAAGCTGCCTTGGTGGCAATCCATTGCAACTTTGGTTGTACGGATGACAAAGGTTCGCCGGCGCCGAAGCGGCGGCGCGAAGATTGGGGCCTTGTCTCTTATGAAGGCACGAGTCGTCGACTGCCCTACCGCCTTCCGAACCTTCTCGGCGCGATCTGCGATTTCACCGGCAGGTCCGTTTTGCCTTCGGGAAAGACCACGAGAAAGCGGTCGGGGCCCTCGCCGACGCTGGCCGTTTCCACGCCTTTCAGGCCCCGGCAGGCCATGTGCAACATGCGCCGCTCGCGGCTGTTCATGGGCGGAAAGCTAAAGGGGATTCCGGATTGCCGCACCTTCTCCGCGGCGGTTTCGGCGGCCAGTCGCAGCTCCTGGGCGCGGAGGGCCTTGAAGTTCGCGGCGTCGAAGCTCACCAGGTGGTGCTCATGGTGGTCCAGCCGCAGCATCTGCGACGCCAGAGTTTCAAGAGCCCTCAGCAGCTCGCCGTTGTGCTGGATCACGAGCGGCACGTCGGGGCCGGCCAGTTCCACGTTGAGGACCTGGCGCGCCTCGCCGTCTTCTTCGTCGCGCGCGGCCTCGCCCGCCGAGATGCGGTACTTCAGGCGCAGTCCGCCCAGCTTGTTCAGGGAGTTCAGGAATCCGGCAATTTTTTGTGCAGCCTGTTTGAGGTCGTCGATAGGCATAAGAAACAAGTATCGCAGAGACGGGCCAATGACGCGAGGCGTTCCGCTGAAAAGGATCGCGATTGCCGCTGGACGAGGTGGAGGCCCCATTCTCTCAAGGGCGCAGCATCTCGTTCGCAATCGCGTCTCTGGGCGCGTGGCATGGAAACGATTCTTGTTTCGCGCAGAACTCGGCTTCGGATTGTATTCTTTTGGATGTGACCACGTGGAACGAGTTCCGCAGGGGGAATGGACCCCGGATCGCCATCATTTTGCGGCGAGGGATCTTGTTCTTGCTGCAGGCCACAGTCCTGGCTGCGTATGGGCTGGCGCAGAGCAATACTACTCCGGCTGGCGCTGCGCCTCCGGTCGTGATCACATTGGACGATGCAATCCGCCTGGCGCAGGCAAGCGAGCCCTCCTTTGCCGCCGCCACTGCGGCGCGCCGGAACGCCGGGCTCGACCGGTCCATCGCGCTCGCCGGCCTGTTCCCCAACGTGTCCTATTACAACCAGGGACTTTACACAGAAGCGAACGGCGCTCACGGCCAGGTGGGACAAAAATCGGACACACCGGACTTGCCCAAGTTCATTGCGAACAATGGCGTGCGGGAGTATTTCAGCCAGGGGATCGTGAACGAAACGCTGGGCCTGGGGCCCGTAGCGGCCGTGCGCCACGCCGACGCGGCCGCTGCCATGGCCAGCGCTGAACAGGAAATCGCGCGACGCGGGCTGGTCGCCGCAGTCACCAGCCTGTTCTATAGTTCGATCGCGGCTGACCATAAGCTGGCCGTGGCCATGCAGGCGCATCAGGAAGCCGCCGGCTTTACCAAATTGACGAGCCAGCGGGAGCAGGCGCGCGAAGCCGCGCACGCCGACGCGATCAAGGCGCAACTCGTGGAGCAGCAGCGGAACCGCGACGTGGAAGACGCGCAGGTGGCCGCCGAAAAAGCGCGCCTTGAGATGGGTGTGCTTCTTTTTAGCGATCCTCGCACGTCCTACACATTGAGCGCTCCGGCGACGGCGCCGCCGCTCGAGTCAAAGCCAGACGTTGAGAAAGCAGCAGCGCAAAACAACCCGGAATTGAAGAGCGCGCTGGCCAGCCTGTCGATGAGCAATGCCGATGTCGAGGCCGGATGGGGCGCGCTGTTACCCAATATTGGGCTCAATGTTACCTACGGTATTGACGCGCCGCAGTTCGCCGCCAACGGTCCCGACGGTGTGCGCAATCTGGGTTACTCCGCGAGCCTGACCGTGAACATCCCGGTGTGGGACTGGCTGGCGAGCGAGAACAAGGTGAAACAGAGCGAGATTCGCCGCGATGCTGCGCGCGTCACGTTGAGTGCTACGCAAAGGCGGCTGATTGCGCAACTGGACGAAGCCTATTCTGAGGCGCAGGCGGCACGCGACCAGTTGACCTCGCTCGATTTGAGCGTGGCCACCGCGGCCGAGAGCCTGCGCCTGACCAAGTTGCGCTACCAGAGCGGCGAGGCCACGGTGCTGGAAGTGGTTGACGCCGAGAACACCTATGTGAGCACGGAAGATGCGCGCGAAGATGCGCGCGTGCGCTACGAAACAGCGCGGGCGGAATTGCAAACCATCACAGGGACGATGTGATGAAGACAGGGAACAGGGAATAGTGGTTAGTGGTTAGTGGTTAGTGGTTAGTGGTTAGTGGCCGGGGAACAGAGAACTGTGGACAGCAAACAGCGAACAGCGAAGAGCAGAAGCAACGCTAAGAAGAGCGCGAAGCACAATCTTCGTGCGGTGGCGCAGGCAATTCCGGCCGGCGCGATCGTTTTGGGGCTCATGTTTTTGCCGGGCTGCAAGAAGGATGTAACACCGCCAGTCGTGGTGACGGTGCAGGCCGAGCACCCGGAGCAAGGGCCTATTGCGGAGCAGATCAATGCCGATGCCGTTCTGGCGCCAGTTGCCCAGGCTGCGATTGCGCCCAAGATCAGCGCTCCGGTCAAGAAATTCTACGTAGAGCGCGGACAGAAGGTTCATGCCGGAGAGTTGCTTGCAACGCTTGAGAATGCCGATCTGGTGGCGGCTGCGATGGACAACAAGGGCTCGCTTGAAGCGGCCCAGGCAACGTATGCCACAACCACCAAAGCGCAGGTGCCGGAAGACACGCAGAAGGCGGAGTCGGACCTGGCCCAGGCCAAGGCAAATCTCGATCTCAACAAGAGCATTGTGAACAGCCGCAAGCAGTTGTTCGCTGAAGGCGCAATTCCGGGTCGCGACCTCGACACTGCTGAAGCCGCCCTGGTGCAGGCGCAGGCCGCCTACGACGCGGCTGCCAAACATCTCGAATCGCAGCGCAGCGTAAGCCGCGAAGCGGCGCTCAAGGCCGCGCAGGGACAACTCACTTCGGCCGAGGGAAGGTTCAAAGGCGCCCAGGCGCAGGTCGACTTTTCCGAAATTCGCAGCCCTATCGACGGAGTCGTGACTGACCGGCCCCTCTTCGCCGGTGAAACCGCTGCCGCGGGAGCGCCGCTGATCACGGTGATGGATACTTCCGTGCTGCTGGCCAAAACCCATATTGCCGCGAGCCTGGCGCAGCAGATGAAGGTGGGAGACACGGCTGCCGTGCATGTCCCTGGAGCCGCCGAACCGGTGCCGGCGAAGGTTTCCATGATCAGCCCCGCGCTTGACCCCGGCAGTACCACGATTGAGGTGTGGCTCAAGATCGACAACCACGCAGGCAAGCTCAAGGCCGGAGCGCCGGTAAAGATCACGATCCAGGGCAGGAGCGTTGCGCAGGCCTGGAAGGTGCCCGATTCCGCGATTGTGACGGCGGAAGACGGCACGAAGTCCGTGATGGTCGTGGGCAGCGATGGCGCGGCGCATCGCAAGCCCGTCACCCTGGGCATCGGTGACGGCACGGACGTGCAGGTGCTGAGCGGCGTAGCACCCGGCGATCTTGTGATCACGGGCGGCGCCTACGCGCTGGACGAAGGGACGAAGGTGCGGGTGGGCCCGGCAGCGGGCGGCGGAGGTTCCGACTGATGCCCGGCGAAGCGCCTATCGATCTCCCCGGCGACACGCGAAAGCCCTTTTGGCTGGCCCGGTCCACGCGCACCATCTTCTTTTTCGCCGTCATGCTCACGATGGCCGGTGTCTATCTGGCCTTCAAAGTGCCCATCTCGGTCTTCCCGGAGACGAGTTTTCCGCGCGTGGTGATCGGCGTCGATAACGGCGTAATGCCCGTCGAGCAGATGGAGGTCACCGTGACCCGGCCCATTGAGGACGCGGTGAACACCGTCCCGGGATTGCTCACCGTGCGGTCGACCACCAGCCGCGGCTCGGCGGAAGTGAGCCTTTTTTTCGACTGGAACGTGGACATGGTGCAGTCTCTGCAACTGGTGGATGCGGCGCTGGCCAAGGCGGCGCAGAGCTTGCCGCCGGCGGCGCGCATCACCACCAACCGGCTTACCTTCGCCACCTTCCCCATCCTCGGCTACAGTCTCACGTCCGACACCGTTCCGCAGACCCAGCTGTGGGAGATCGCGACCTACGACCTGAAGCCGCCCTTGAACCGCGTGGCTGGCGTGAGCACGGTGACCGTGCAGGGCGGCCAGGCGCCGGAGTATCACGTGGTGCCCAATCTGGCCTTGCTTCAGGCCACCGGCGTCACCATTACGGATCTTGTCAACGCCATCCAGGCCTCGAACATTGTGGAGTCGCCCGGCCTCTACGAAGCCAACCATCAGTTAATCCTGGGGCTTGTGGGGGCGCAGGTGCACGACGCCGCCGGACTGCGGCAACTGGTGGTCAAAACCACTCTCGCCGGCGCTCCCGTGCGTGTGGCCGATGTGGCCACGGTGGAGCAATCCACCATGCCGGTCTACACCACGGTGACCGCCAACGGGAAAAATGCGGTGCTGCTCAACATCGCGCGCCAGCCCTCCTCGAACACCGTGGCCGTCGCCGATGCGGTGGCAGCGGAGGTCGCCCAACTCCAGCCCAAATTACCGCCGGGGGTGAAGCTTCAGGTCTTTTACGATCAGTCGCAACTGGTGCGCGATTCGATCTCCAGCGTGCGCGACGCCATTTTCATCGGCCTTGTGCTGGCCTGCGTGATTCTTTTCCTATTCCTGCGCGACTGGACTTCGTCATTGATCGCCGGGCTCGTCATCCCCGTAACCGTCGCCGTGACCATTGCCGCGTTGTGGCTGATCGGCGAGAGCTTCAACCTGATGACCCTCGGCGGCATGGCAGCGGCCATCGGCCTGGTCATTGACGACGCCATCGTCGTCGTCGAGAACATCTTCCTGCATCGTGACGCGGGCGAGCATCGCGCCGAAGCGGTGCGCAAGGCGCTTAGTGAGATCACAACACCGCTGATCGGGTCCACGATCACCCCGGTGGTCGTCTTTCTGCCTCTCGTCGCGGTCAGCGGCGTGACCGGCATCTTCTTCCGCGCGCTGGCCATCACCATGACCGCGGCGTTACTCACTTCTCTGGCGCTGGCGCTCACATGGACGCCGGGCCTGAGCTACGTGTTGCTGCGCGAACGCGGACCCCAAGACAGGCGCAGCGACGCTGCAAAAGACTCCGAGGACGCCGGCGACAACTCTTCGCTTGCGGGGCGCGATCACACCACCGGCCGCCTGCTGGGGCGCGTTCTGCACTTTCACGCCCGGGTTCTGGAGTGGGCGCTGGCCAAGCCGTTGTGGGTGGGCGGCATCTGCATCCTGCTGGTGCTGGGCACATGGGGCGGCTATCGATTACTCGGCTCCGACCTGCTGCCGGAGATGGACGAGGGCGGTTTCATCCTCGACTACATCATGCCGGCCGGAAGCTCCTTGAGCGAGACCAATCGCGTTCTCCAGCACGTGGAGCGGATTTTGCAGGCTACTCCTGAAGTCGAGATCATTTCGCGCCGCACCGGCCTGCAGATGGGCCTGGCTGCCGTGACCGAAGCCAATACCGGCGATTTCACCGTTAAGCTGAAGTCCAGCCGCAGCCGATCCATCGACGATGTGATGGAGGATGTTCGTCGGCAGATCAGGTCCACCGAGCCGGAGCTCGACGTTGAGTTCACCCAGGTCCTGCAGGACATGATCGGCGACCTGTCGAATGCCCCCGAACCCATCCAGGTCAAGATCTTTTCGAGCGATACCAATCTCCTCGCACAGCTTGGGCCGCGCGTGGGCGACGCCATCGGCAAGATTCCCGGCGTCGTCGATGTCGAGAACGGAATCGACAGCACCGTCAGCGGCCCGGCCACAAACTTCAATGTCGATCCGCAAGTGGCCGCCCGCTTCGGCTTTACGCCGAGCGAAGTTTCGCTCGACGCAACAGCGATTCTCGACGGCGTCGCCACCAACAATCCGCTCATCGCCAACGGCCGCCCCTACACCATCCGTGTGCGCCTCGACGAAGAACACCGCAGCTCGCTGAATGCGATTGAGGACACGGTCTTCAACAGCTCTTCGGGCCACACCGCCAGCCTCGGCTCGCTGGCTACCGTCGAGCAACTGCCGCCACAAAACGAGATCCTGCGCGAAAACCAGCAACAGATGATCACCGTCACTGGCCGCCTGGAAGGCTCCGACCTCGGCACCGCCATGGCGCGTGTACAGCAGACCGTTGCCGGCCTTCATCTTCCACCGTCGGTGCGCATCGTCTACGGCGGCACCTACCAGGAGCAGCAGCAATCCTTCCGCGATCTTTTGCAAGTGCTGGTGCTGGCGCTGGCGCTGGTCTTCGGCATTCTGCTGGCTGAGTTCCGCAACTTTCCCGCGCCTATCGCCATTCTGGCTTCGTCGGTGCTCTCTATTTCCGGGGTCATTCTGGCGCTGCTCGTCACGCACACCACGTTCAATGTCGCATCGTTCATGGGACTCATCATGGTCATTGGCATCGTGGCCAAAAACGGCATCCTGCTGCTCGACGCCGACGAGCGCTTCCGCGCCCAGGGCGCTTCCGCCCGCGATGCCATGCTGTGGGCGGCGCAACGGCGCCTGCGGCCCATTGCGATGACCGCGCTCGCTGCTGCCTGTGGCATGTTGCCGCTGGCCCTCGCGTTCGGCGCTGGTTCGCAGATGCTCCAGCCCCTGGCCATTGCCGTCATCGGCGGCCTCACCATTTCCATGGTTCTCAGCCTTGTCATCACGCCCCTGGTCTATTTCCTGCTTACCCGCAACCGCGAGCCTATGCCTGATGAAACGGCGTAATTGCCGAAGTCCAGACCGGCGCGATAGCATTCCGCTGAAAACGATTTCAGGAGATTCGTACATGCGTATTTCTGCACCCCTCGCTGCCGCCCTTCTTGCCTTGTGCCCGCTTGCCGCCATCGCGCAGACCGCGCCCTCGCCAAAAGTTTCGCCGAAGCCCGTCCAAAGGTCTGCCCCACCGCAGGTGGCGCAGACGCCGCCTATGGGCTGGAACAGTTGGAACTTCTTCGCCGGGAAAGTCACCGATCGGGACATCCGCAACGCCGCCGACCAGCTTGTCTCGACCGGCATGAAGGACGCGGGATACATCTACGTGAACATCGACGACACGTGGGAGGGTGACCGCGACGCCAGCGGCGTGCTGCACGCAAACGCGAAGTTCCCCGACATGAAGGCGCTTGCCGACTACGTGCACTCCAGGGGACTCAAGCTCGGCATCTACTCATCGCCGGGATCGAAGACATGCGGGGGCTTCGCGGGGTCGCTTGACCACGAGGCGCAGGACGCGCGGCTCTACGCGTCATGGGGTATCGACTACCTGAAGTACGATCTCTGCGACTTACGCACCGACGTGATGACCGCCCAGGCGCCCCATGACAATGCCGCGCAGATGCGCCTGATGATCGCGGCTTACGGCAAGATGAACAAGGCTCTCAAAGCCACCGGCCGGCCCATCGTCTACTCACTCTGCCAATATGGCTGGGACGCGGTCTGGGAGTGGGGTCCCTCGGTCGGCGCCAACTCGTGGCGCACTACCGGCGACGTCGAGCCCAACTGGCAGAGCATCTATTCCATCCTCAACGAGCAGGCCGGACTGGCGAAGTACGCGGGGCCCGGCCACTGGAACGACCCCGACATGCTCGAGGTGGGCAACGGCACGCTTACGCCGGCTGAGAATCGGACTCATTTCTCCATGTGGGCCATGCTCGCCGCGCCGCTTCTCGCTGGCAACGACCTGCCCAATATGACGCCCGAGGTTCGCGCCATTCTCACCAACCGCGACGTCATCGCCATCGACCAGGACCGCCTGGGCCGCGAAGCCACGCGCGCCTACTCCGATGGCGAGCTCGACGTGTGGACGCGGCATCTAACCGGCGGAGCCATGGCCATCGCGGTGATCAACGCCGGCTCCGACCGCTATTCGAGCCATCCCTTCCACCTGAGTCTGGCCAAACTCGGCCTGCACGGGCCGCTGAAAGGCAAGGACCTGTGGTCCGGCAAGGAGATCACGCTCACCGAAAACATGCCGCTGGAGCTTGCGAGCCACGACATTTTGCTGGTGCGGGTCCCGTCGCCGCAATAGCCGCGGTTAGCGATGCACCTGAGAAGTTGCATCGCTAACCGCGCCGTAGGCGCAGCGGTAGTTACGGCATTTTCACCGATGCTGTAAGGAAATGCTCTAGGCGCGTTCGCCTTACCCTCCCAGCACCTTTCCGCGTCCGTTGCTCTTCACGGCGTACATGCGGGCGTCGGCGGCGCCGATGACGGCATGGATCTGGTCGCCGTCGCCGGGCGCGGAGGCCAGGCCTACGCTGGCGCTGACGGTCAGTCTCAGCCCGTCCTTGGTACGGAACTCGGTTTCCATCAGGGCGCGATGCATGGCCCTGGTCCGCTCCAGCGCCGCATTCGCGTCGGTCCCCGGCATCAGGATCACGAATTCGTCGCCGCCGTAGCGGAAGCACAGGTCCTGCTTGCGGCTCAGCTCCCGCAGCCTGCGGCCGGTGAGCGCCAGCAGTTCGCTGCCCACCAGGTGGCCGTGTTGGTCGTTCACGAGCTTGAAGCGGTCCAGATCGAGAAAGGCCAGGCTCAGGGGTAGCTGCGACTTTCTCGAGCGCCGCAACTGGCGATCGAGCACATCGTAGAGATGGCGCACGTTGTAGAGGCCGGTGATGTCGTCGGTGATGGTGAGCTGCTGAATGCGCGACATGTCGCGCGCATTTTCGATGGCGATGGCGGCGTGGTCGGCCAGGATGTGCAGAAAGGCGATGGTGTAATCGGACATTTCGACGCGGGGATTGAGGATCTCAATGACGCCCTGCGTGCCCTTGCGGCCGCGCAACGGCAAGGCGATGGCTGCACGTATGGCACGCGAGCCACTGGCGCGGGGCAGATGTACACGGGGATCTTCTTCCGCCTCGGGAACGATCACGGTCTCGCCATGTTGGAGCACCCATCCGGCCAGGCCTTCGCCCACCTTCACGCGCAGGCCCTTCAAGGATTCCTGTTCGGCACCCGCGGCAATGGCGTAGTAGAGCTCCTGAGTGGATTCGTCGAGCATCAGCAAGGTCCACAGTTCCGCCTCCACCATCTGTTCCATGTGTTCCAGGATGGTGCGCAGAATCGTGTCCAGGTCGAAGCTCGAAGTGAGCGATCGCGCCAGTTGGTGAAATAAAAGCAGATCGGCGAGCGGGATGCGTTCTTCCGTCTCGTTAGACATGGTTTGGCCCTGGGGGAGTGTTGTCATCATTCTGTCACAGAAGTTGTTTCTTGTCAGTCACACTTTCCTGGCTTTTTCTGGCTTTCATGGAAAACATGGGAAGAAAATATGCCTTAGCCGCCGATGTGCACCATCGAACGCGAGGGCTTGAGGAAGTCCGGTTCTCCAATGTGATGCCGGGCTTCCTTCGCTTCCACGGTACGCACGATGTAGGCGGATAGTTCCGCGTCGTCAATTCCGGCGCGCAATCGTCCGTAAAGGTCGTGCTCGACCTGCGAAAACAGGCAGGTGCGGATCTTGCCGTCCGAGGTGAGCCGCACCCGGCTGCATGCGCCGCAAAAGGCCTGGCTTACCGGGGCAATGATGCCGATCTCGCCCACGCCGTCCGCAAAGGTGTAGCGCCGCGCCGTTTCGCTGGCCTCGCGAGGGGGCAATTCCACGAGCGGCAGCGCGCGGCCGATGCGTGCGACGATTTCCTGGAGCGTGACCACGATCTGCGGCGACCACAGACGGCCCTCTTCGAGCGGCATGAACTCGATAAAGCGGACGATGACATCTTCTTCGCGAGCGAAGCGGGCGAAGCCTTCGATCTGATCGTCGTTGAAGCCGCGCAGAAGCACGCAATTGATCTTGAGCGGCGTGAGGCCCTGGGCTCGCGCGGCGCGAACACCCTTGAGAACCTCAAGAAAGCTGCCCGGGACGCGCGTGATGCGCTCAAAGACCGCTGCATCCACTGCGTCCATGCTCACCGTTACGCGGCTCAGGCCGGCTGTCTTGAGCGGACGGGCGAGCGATTCCAGCAGATGGCCGTTGGTGGTGAGAGCCAGGTCGAGCGCTTCGCCGGCCGGCGTGCGCAGGCGCGCCAGCTCCTCGACCAGCTCGACAACGCCGCGCCGCAGCAGCGGCTCTCCGCCTGTCAGCCGCACCTTGGTGATTCCCAAGCCGACAAAAAGCCGGATCAGGCGCAAGTACTCCTCGATGGCCAGCTCCGGATACTGCGCCCCCGCCTCGCCGGTGCGGCAATACACGCACTTGTAGTTGCAGCGG
>PLSB01000109.1 GCA_003165005.1 Acidobacteriaceae bacterium
GCCTCCCGGCCCTCAGAGACTTCGTCAGGCCTTGAATTAGGGGTGGTCGCGCCGTCTGTGAGAAATGCGGCTTACGGCTGCAAGCCCAGTTGTCTGCGAAGAATGGACGCGCCGATGCCATCTGCCGGACGCGCGGCCGGATGCGCCATGCACCGGCTCATGGAGCGAACCGGCCCCTGTAAATACGAGCGCGTGACGTGCAGCCGGCTCATGATGACATACCGCGTGCGCAGCCCGTTGACGATGGGCGGCAGCGTCGCCGGTACCTGATTGCGGTCGACGTAGATGACCAGCGCAGCCTCGCGCGGATTGTCCAGGCTTTGTCCCACGCCTACGCCGAAGAACGCCGGATTCTGCTGCATCAGGCTCTGCGCCACCTGCTCCTTGGCCGCGACCGCCTGCTTGAATTGAGCGCTCGCCAGCGGCGCCGCACCACCTGGCCTCGCTGCGAATGCCGGCGCCGTGCCCGCTTGAAGCGCCTGCGCCGTGGTAGGAATCACTTCCGTCCGCACGCCATCGACGGTTTGTGGCACGGTGACGTTCATGCCCTGGTCGATATAGAAAACCACGGCTGCTTCTCCGGCATGATCGCTGCTCTTGCCCGTCGTCACGCCCAGGATGCCCAGCGAAGGATTGATCATCATGCGCGCCCGCGCTACGGCCGGCTGCGCCAGTTCAAGTTGTCCGGAGCTGAGCGTGCTCGCCTGTGCAACCGTCGCCCCCTCTTTCGCCGTTGCCGCGCCGTAGTTCAGGCAGCTTACGGGATGGTCCGTTGCACCCACAAATGTGTAGCTCGTACCCTCCTGCTGGCCCAGTTCGGCCAGCACAGTGGGCGCGGGATTGGCCACGCCTTCGCTCACGCCCGTATTCGTCACGCCTCCGGCAAAAAACAGTCCCACCGGTTCGGCGTTGCTCGTGTCCACCACCAGCGATCCTGAGTCGCCCGCATCGCTGAACTCGTTGCCTTCAATCGCAATCTGGTTCGTAAAGGTCTTCGTCAAGTACGAGACAGTCTCTGCGCAGTTTTTGTAATAGTCCACTTCGACATCGAGATCCAGCGCCGAAACGCTCGCGCAGGTAAGCCCCGTCGTGCGCCCGCTCTTGGCCACAACCAGATTCAGCGACCCGGTCTCGCCTTTGCCGCCCGTCGACGAGGTGCCGGGAGGCGCTGCTGCAAGCGTTCCGTTTGCCTGCGGCGCGCCCAGTTCCAGAATCTCGCCGTTCGCGTTCACCGCGTTCGCGTTCACCTGGGCGATCGCCGCATCCACATTCGTCGCGCTTGAACTCAGCGGGCGCCACGCCGTCAAAACTCCGACCGGGGTGGTCCCCGAGCCCTCGCCGTTGGGCGTGCAATTGTTGTCGATCAGCCCCGGCTGCACAATCATCTCGCCCACGCTCGCCTGGTCGCTGCGCGCCAGCACGTGATTGCAGCTCAGCAGGTACTGCCTCCCACTGCTGTTCTGGATCAACGAGCCGAGCGTTCCCCCGCAGCAATCCACCACCTGGTTGCCCTTGGTGTCGTAATCGTTGTTGTTGCCGCCGGAACTGCCCAGCAACACGGGCGTCGCCAATTCCTTTTGGTGCTCAACGGGATTGCTCGAAATCCCCTGCGTGTTCAGCAGCACTTCCGTCGCTTCTTTCGCGCCCGAACCTCCGGCGGTTGCGACAACATAAGTGGTTCCTGTCGCCGTAACGGAAGCCGGCGCCGTATACCGCACCGTGCAAAAAGTGAATGCGCTGCCGCTCCGCGTGCAGCTTGTCTTGCCAAGCGACCCTAGCCCGCCGCTCGATCCCGTGGATGTGCCGGCAAGAACAAAGCTCACACCCGCCGTGCCGCCGGCTTCGGCGACATAAGCCGTGATGGTCGCCGTTCCTCCCGCGCCCAGCGCAACATTTTCCGGGGTCAGGGGCTGCAGGAAACCCGGCCGAATGGTCAGACTTGTGCTGGCTTGGGTCGACGGGCTGTCCGCCACGGAGGCGGTCACCGTCACCTGCACACTGTCTGCTGTCAGATAGCTCGGCGGCGTGTATTGTCCGCTGGCATCGATCGTGCCCGGACCCGAAGTTCGGTCTCCGCCTGAGACCGACCATTTCACTTCGGTCGCACCGCCGCCGAACGTGGCCGAAAACCGCTCCACCACTACGCCCGATGCATTGGCGGCGTTACATCCCGTGCAATTGGTGTCGATCATTGCCGTGCCGGGAGAAACAGAAAGGTTGCCGCTTGAAGCCACGCCGATCGCCTGGCCTCCGCAACCCGCCAGAACGAAAAGCGCCGGAAACGAGACCGCCGCCAGAACGCGCGCCAGCAACCGGCGCGGCAAAGACACTCCGCCTCCCTCACCCACGCAACCCGAGACGCATTTTCTTTGCTTCGTCACTACTTCCGTCTTCTGGCGCAACTCGCACGTCGTCCTTCAAGCCGTTCGACTCACTCGCGCCCAAGGACGTAAGCAACGCGTAATGTCCCTTCTCATGTATACGCCGATGCGCATCGACTCGCAAAGCCACGCTTGGCGGTTTTCGTCGCTAAAATCCTGAAACTAAACGCTTCCCGAAGAGCTTTTCGGCGCTCAATTCAAGCCGGAGCACTTCAAGACCGACAACGCTGTCCTAAACTGAATGCAGGAGAAGCCATGGAATACGTCTCTCTCGGCCGCACCGGATTGAAAGTCTCGCGCATCTGTCTCGGCTGCATGACCTACGGCAGCCCCGCCACGGGAAAACTGCTTCCCGGCCGCCAACCCTGGGCATTGAACGAAGCCGATAGCCAGCCCTTCCTGCGCCAGGCCCTCGATCTTGGCATCAATTTCTTTGACACCGCCAATGTCTATTCCGGCGGGGACAGCGAGCGTGTCGTCGGCCGCTTCCTCAAAGCCAACACGCGGCGTGAAGCTGTCGTCATCGCCACCAAGGTGCAGGGCCTGATGCGCGATGAGCCCAACGGCCGCGGCCTTTCGCGGAAAGCCATCCTCTTCGAGCTCGACGAGAGCCTCTGGCGCCTCGAAACCGATTACGTCGACCTCTACCAGATCCATCGCTGGGACTCGGAAACCCCAATCGAAGAGACCCTCGAGGCTCTCCATGACGTGGTAAAGGCCGGTAAGGTGCGCTACATCGGCGCTTCTTCGATGTATTCCTGGCAGTTCGCCAAGGCCCTGTATCTCGCTGACCGCCACAACTGGACGCGCTTCGTCTCCATGCAGAACCACTTGAACCTGCTCTATCGCGAAGAAGAGCGCGAAATGCTGGGCCTCTGCCAATCGGAAGGCATCGCCGTCATTCCCTGGAGCCCGCTTGCCCGCGGCCGCCTCACCCGCGCCTGGCAGGCCGAGACCACCAACCGCTCAGAAACCGACACCTTCGGCAAGTCGATGTACGCCCGTACGGAAGATGCCGACCGCCTCGTTGTGGACCGCCTGGGTGAAGTCGCGGAGAGACGCGGCATCCCCCGCGCGCAGGTCGCGCTGGCGTGGCTGCTCGCAAAGCCCGGCGTTACTGCTCCCATTGTGGGCGCCAGCAAACCGCACCACCTTGAAGACGCAGCCGACGCGCTCTCCTTCCATCTCACCGTGGAAGAGATCGCCTCACTCGAGGAGCCCTACGTGCCGCATCCGGTTCTCGGCTTCAGTTGAGGCCGTCCGTCCGGCGAACTCGCGAACTTGCCACGTCGCGAAGCGACGCCAACCGGCCAATAGACTAACCCCCATCTCGTCCATTCGAGGTCCGCACCGCCTCGAGGTCCGCGCCGTCGTCGCGCGCCGGACTTGCTGACTTGCCTGCCTGCTGACTCGCTCCCTGACCCCTGAAACCTGATCCCTCGCGCTCGAAGAGCGCGCGTTGTAGCATCGATACGTGCCAGCTCTCGATACTCCAGTCAAGTTTGTGCGCGGCGTCGGCCCGCGCGTGGCAGAGATGCTCGCCGAAAAATCCATCCAGACCGCCGAAGACCTGCTCTACCACCTCCCCTTCCGCTACGAAGACCGGCAAAACCCGCGCAGCCTCGATGAATTGGTTCCCGGCGAAGTGGCCAGCGTCATCGGCGAAGTCCGCGGCGCGGCGCTCATGCGCACTCGCCGTATGCCGCTCTTCGAAGTCACCATCGGCCAGGGCCGCTTTGCGCTCAAGTGCATCTGGTTCAACGCGCCCTACCTCGACGGCAAGTTCCATGCCGGCCAAACCGTCGCGGTTTACGGCAAGGTCGAGCCCTCGCGCTCCAGCAGCAACTTCAAAATGATGCAGCCGCAGTTCGAGATCCTGCCCGACGCGAGCGCCGACGCGGAAACCCGCCTCCTCGAAGTCGGCCGCATTACGCCTGTCTACGAATCGCTCGGTGGCAGCCGCCTCGCATCCCGCTGGCAGCGCAAAGTCATCTTCAACCTGCTCGAAAGCCTGCACGGCGTCGTGCCCGAGTGCCTCCCGCAATCAATGCTCGATCGCCTCGTCCTGCCCAACCGCGAAACCGCGTTGCGCGAAGTTCACTATCCGCCCGAAGGCACGCCGCTTCCCGCGTTGCAGAGTTCCTCAACCCCGGCTCATCGCCGCCTGATCTTCGAAGAGTTGTTCTTCCTCGAACTGGGCCTCGAGCTCAAGCGCCGCCGCATGAAGGAGCGCCAAGGCATCGCCTTCGCCACCAACGACAAGGTGCGCGAGGCCATCCGCGAGGTGCTTCCCTTCCATCCCACCGCCGCGCAAAAGCGGGCGCTCGGCGAAATCGTCGCCGACATGCGCGCGCCCAGCCCCATGCGCCGCCTGCTCCAGGGCGATGTGGGCTCAGGCAAAACCATCGTCGCCTTCCAGGCCATGCTCGTCGCCATGGAAAATGGCTACCAGGCCGCGCTCATGGCGCCCACGGAGATTCTGGCCACGCAGCATTATCTGGCCGCGCGCAAATTGCTCGAAAAATCCTCGCGCAAGCCGCGCATCGTGCTCCTCACCGGCTCACTCGACGAGGAGCGCAAACGCTCGAACCGCGGCCTCATCAACCGCGGCGAAGCCAACCTGATCATCGGAACTCACGCCCTGATCGAAGAGAAGGTGGAGTTCGACCGCCTGGGCCTTGTCGTGGTCGACGAGCAGCACCGATTCGGCGTCCTGCAGCGCTTCAAACTGATGAAAAAGCCCAATCAGCCCGAGCCCGACGTGCTGGTGATGACGGCCACGCCCATTCCGCGCACCCTCGCCCTCTCGCTCTACGGCGATCTCGATCTGAGCGTTCTCGACGAGCTTCCGCCCGGCCGCATGCCCATCGTCACGCGCCGCGTCCCTTTGGAGCGTGCCCCAGAGGTCTGGGATTTTGTGCGCAAGCAGGTGGCGCTGGGCCACCAAGCCTATATTGTCTATCCCGTCATCGAAGGCTCGAAAGACGACCAGCCGGAATTGGATTTTTCTCACGATGAGCCGGAGGCCGGAATCCAGCCGCCTGCCCGAAAATCTACTCCAAAAGGCAAAACAGCGGAGCTGTTTGCGAAGGCGGCGCAGGAAGCCAGCCCCAACGCCCGCTCGGGCCTTCGCTCAGCCGTCGAAATGCACGAGAAACTGCGCACCGGCCCTCTCGCCGGGCTCCGCGTCGGCCTGCTCCACGGCCGCCTTGACGCTGACGAGAAAGAAGTCATCATGCGCCGCTTTCAGCGCGGCGAGATCGACGTTCTCGTCTCCACCACGGTCATCGAAGTCGGCGTCGACGTGCCCAACGCAACCGTCATGGTGGTGGAACACGCGGAGCGCTTCGGCCTGGCGCAGTTGCATCAGTTGCGCGGGCGGGTCGGCCGCGGCACGGCCAAAAGCTACTGCATTCTCATGACCGGCGAGCGCATCTCTCCGCTCGGCGAAGAGCGCCTCGACGCCATGGTGCGCACCCAGGACGGCTTCGAGCTGGCCGAGCTGGATCTTGCCCAGCGCGGACCGGGCGAGTTCTTCGGTACTCGGCAAGCCGGCCTGCCTGACTTTCGCGTGGCCAATCTCCTCCGCGATCGCCAGTTGCTGGAGCTGGCCAAGCAGGAGGCCGCGCGTTTTGTCATCGACCCCGGCCCTGACGTGACCCCAGAAGAACGCGCCCGCTTGCGCGCCCAACTGAAACAGTCCTGGCAGCGCCGCTACGGGCTGGTGGAAGCGGGTTGACCGCGAGCGCCGAGGAGGAGAGCTAAAGGACACGGCTTCACAAGCCGCCGATCAACTCGATTGAGGTCGCAATTCTGAACGAGCACGAGTTAAATCAGACCCCTTCAAAATCGCACTTCCACCACAGGCCCTTAAGCCCGTTTGCGTGCTTCAGACTGGATCGCGCCCGTCCAGCGCAGGAATTGCAGGAGTTCGCCACGCATCGACCACAGAAATCCGAATACGCTCGCGGCGGTGAGCGATTCGGCACGCATGCCGGAGTAGGTCTCGATGCGCCAGCGCAGATAGGGACTGCGCCATGGCCGAAGCCGGTGGCCGCGCGTCGCATTCCAGAGAAAACGCAATGCTGCGAACAAGAATAGCCCTCTTGCTTTCAGTATAGAGAATGCCGCGCAATGCGGGTGTTAGGACGGCAGCTTGCTGAAGAGGTCGTTCGACGTCGATTGCAGCTGGGCAATCACGTCTTCCAAAGCCGTCTCCTGCGTCTCTGCCAGTGAAAGTTGGGTCGCTACCGTGGGGATATCTGCCTGCATGAGATTGGTCTGCGCCGTGGTCAGTTGGGTCTCTTCATTCGTCACCGCGCCCGACGCCGCGGTGATCTGCGTAATCGAGTTATCGACGATCACGCGCTGCTGCGAAACGAAGTTCAGCGCCGTTCCCAGAGCCTCCGTGTCGCTGACCGCCTGAGCGGTATTGACGGCGCCGGACGAATAGTCGGCAACCAGTGCGTTGAGCGCGCCAAAGACGCTGTTTGTGCCGCTGCCCAGGAAGATCTGGTCTCCGGGAATATTGAGTTGAATCTTCTGCCCGTTCGGCATCTCCAGATAATTGACGTCCTGGTCGCCGTTGTAACTCGTCACGGCCGGCGATGTGGCGGTCGATGTCGAGAACGGCGCCGTGCCTGTCTGCCCGCCGGCGTAGACGTATTGGCCCTGATAGTTGGTATTGGCCAGCGCCTGCACCTCGTTGCGAATTCCGGCGAGCTGATTTCCAATCGACTGCACGTCGCTCGAGTTCATCGTGCCGTTGTCGGCGCTCGTAGCCAGCGAAACCGCTTGCGTCAACTCGCTGACGACGCTGCCCAGCGCGGAATCGGACACCTGCAGCTGCGAAGTGACCGACCCCGCGCTCTGGGTAAACGAATCGTCCTGCTGAATCTGGTTCAGCAGCAGCACATTCTCTCCCGCGCCCACCGGATTCTGACTCAGCGACGTAATGCTTACGCCGCTGGAAAGCTCAGAGCTCAACTGCTGCTGGTTGGCCTGCGTCTGATCGAGTGAACTGACAAGGTTCGTGATGTATAAAGGATCGACCTGCATTTCCTAAGCTCCTAGCTGCTCTTACGACACCGCCGTTTCCTCACCCAGGTTCAGCGCCGAGGCCATCATTGTGTTGATCATCGTGAAGACCTGCGAAGCCGCCTGATAGCTGCGCTCCATGGTCGACAGCGCCGCCGCTTCATCGTTCAAATTCACGCTCGACAACGCATCGTTCTGCGTCTGCAACTGGGTCACCGAAGCATTTTGCGCAGTGTTCTCTGTCTGCACTTCTGAGACCGTCGCGCCCAGCGTGGAAACAAAATTCGAGTAGTAGTCGATCGGCGCCTGGTTACCCGCAAACCCGTTCTGGCTTTGTCCCGTTTGGGCAGAGGCCGCTGCGCTCTGATTGACGATCGATGTGCCGTTGGCGGCGAGCAGGTTCCAGCCGATGTTCAGATTCGCGGCGCCGTCGGCCAGTCCGGTAAAACTAAGCGGAATCGAAGAGACGTCGCCAGCCCCGGTTCCAACTGTCTCTGGACCGCCCGCGCCGGCAGGCTGTATCTGGATCAGGTTGCCCGCTCCATTAAACGTCATGGTTCCCGTTACCGGCGTTGACACTCCAGAGGCAAAGGCCGATGCGGGGAGGGCGACCGAGTAATCCCACGTGTTGGCGCCCTCCTGGGTATAGGTCACTGTGGCCAGGTAGCTGTTACCAAGCGTGCCGTATACCTGCACGTTCCCCGTCGTAGTACCGCTCACCGGAGTGGTGGAATCCAGGTTTTCCGTGAGGCTGATGCTCGTCGTCGGTCCTCCGAGCGGCTGATTGGCCAGGTTCGCCATGGCCGCGGCATTCGAATTGTCACCGGTCCCGTCTCCCGCACCCGCGGCCGCGATGCGGCTGGGATCGGTCATCACCACCCTCATGCTGCCCGCGCTGCCCGCTACTTCCGTGGGCTCGCTGAAAATGTAGAGAGGATTGGCCGCGGTCCCTGTCACGCCGTCGGCATCCGTACCCGAATTGTTCTGCGCATTGGCCGACATCGAAATGCCGTACGCCAGTTGGTCGAGCGCACTGAGCGCGTTGGGAATGTCCACGTCGCGCGCCGTCAGGTTCCCGCCCAGTTGCCCGCCGCCTGTCGCAAGCCCAGAGGTGATGTCGGTCCCGCCAAGAAAGAAGTCCGTAACGCCATTCACCATTCCCGTGGTCATCTCAAAGTTCTGGCCCTCATCGACCAGCACCTGGCCCGAGGTGGTCGTAATCGCAAGACCATTGTTCTCTGTCTTGACCTGGTTGATGCCGATCAATTGCGAGAGCGAACTGATGTCGGTCTGCCGCTGGTCTTCGAGGGTTCCCGCATCAGAGTCCGGCGAAGTGGATTGAATCTGCAGATTGAGCTGGGCGATGGCGCTGGTGAGCGAATTCACCTGGCTCGCGACGCCTGAGACATCCTGATCCAGCGAGGCACTTTGCACATTCAGGCTATTGGCGGAACTCGAAATGTCGCTGGAGAGCGTGGACGCCGAGGAGAGCACCTGTTCGCGCAGCGCATTGTCTGTGGGATCCTTTTCCAGCGAAGAAAAGGAGTCGAAGAAACTCGTGATGTCGCTGCCGATGTCTCCGGCCGTCGAACTTGACGATGCGCCCGAATCGGGCGTGAACAGCGCCTGCATGCCATCGAGCGCCGTAAGCCGCGCACCCGAGGCCGACGCCAGTTGCTGTTGCTGATCGAGCCGCGCCTGCAATACGAGATTGCGTTGCGAGGTGGCGCCGGTCTCCGTGACGCCCTGGCCGACCTGGCCTCCAGCCACTTCAATGGGCGCATTCTCCTTCCAGTCAGGAGTCTCCTCGGTATAGCCCGTCGTATTCGCGTTGGCCACATTGTTGGCCACCACGTTCAGAGCCGCCTGGTCGGCGTCGAGAGCTTCCGTGGTGATGCTCAGCGCGGAGCTAATGGTCCCCATGCTGCTCCTCCGCACCTCTCCCCCATCGGCTCTGGCTCTCCGAGCCGCCCGCCGATGGGGACCCCGCGCCCGCGGCCCCGCGCACTTGCCGCTCGGTGTACTCCACCCGCCCTCCGCGCAACTCGCGCAGCCGCTTCATCACGTTCAGATTGGCGCGCGTGGCTTCGAGCACTCGTGCAAAAACCGCCATGTCGGCCTCTGTCTCCTGCGCCTGCTCGGCCAAGAGCTTGCGCACTCTGGCGCCTCTTGGATCGAGCGTCCGGGTCAGCGCCTGGCACGAGAAGGCAAGCTCCTCAAGCCGCGGCGCGTCTAAGCGCGCCAGCGCTTGCGATGCCTCCACTACGAGTTTTTTCAGCTCCGGATTCGCCGGGCACGCCTCAGAATCCTGCATAGGCAGCTTTCCTAATCCCCTTACGACTGGCCGCCCGCCAGCCCCCCAGCCAGCATTGAATCGATGACCCGCGAGGCCACCGCCGAGGCCGGCACACTATAAGTCCCGGCCGCCAGGGCCGCCTGCACCGCGGCTACTTTGTCCGTGCGAACCTCATCGCCAGAGGCCGTCTGCGAAACCTCGCTGGCCGCGCTCGAGAAGGTCGCCTGGTCGCTATCGAAGCTGCTCCCGGCAGCCGATGTGCTGCCCTTGCCCTGCGACACCGATGGAGCCGTGGGATTCACTCCCAAAAGCGACCTCAATCCGTCCATGCTACTGCGAATATCCATATATGACTCCTTGATGGACCTATCGTCAGAACTTCCTAATCACTCTAGTCATTGAGAAGCTCTCATAGGGTGCTTTTGGTGTGGATTTTTGGTTACTTTCCCGTCTCCGTAATGGTTACCTGTTTGGGAAAGTTCTTGGATGATGCGGTTCGCAATACCAAAACCGCCGCGTTCGCTCAGCCCCTGGCCCAAGGTCTCTGCGGCAAACTCGCTCAGGGCTCCGCCCGCGCCCGCGCCCGAGTCCGAATCGTCGCCGGCGCCGGTCAAGGCATCGCCGTTGGTCATCGGCTTCAACAACTCCTTCATGATCTGTCCTTCAAACTCATGCGCCGCGCGCACCAACCGCGGTGAAGGCGCGGCTTCACCGCTTTCCCGCTGCCCCGTTAGCGCATAAGTCCCCGTCCATGTTGCTTGCATCCCCAACTCCCTATCCCCTCGCTCCCTCGCTCCCCCGTTCCTCGTTCCCTTGTTCCCTTGGCCCCTTGTTCCCTGCCGTTAGAGCACCACCAGGTCAGCCTCGAGCGCGCCGGCTTCTTTCATGGCTTGCAGGATCGAGATCACGTCGCGCGCTCCTGCCCCGGTGCGTTGCAATTGCTGGACCAAATCCTCGACCGTGGCGCCTTCCTTGAGCACGATCTCGTTGACAGGCTTGTCCTGCGCCTGCACCGTAGTCTGCTGCACCACCTGGGTCGTTCCCCCAGACAAGGCATTGGGCTGCGAGACTTCAACCCGGGAGATTACGTTCACGCTCAAACCGCCATGCAAAATCGAGACCGGCTGCAGCCGCACCTCGCCGCCGATCACCACGGTTCCCGTGCGCTCGTTCACCACCACGCGCGCCCGCGGGTAGACGTCGATCTCCACCTGCTCCACCTTGTCGAGCAGCGACGCCGGGTCTTCCTTGGGTTCGAGTGGAACCTCCACGCGCCGGCTGTCGACGGCATGAGCCCGCGCCGCGCCCAGCGCGCGATCGATGGCCGCCGCCATGCCTTCGGCGGTATGAAAATCGGCGTCGTTCAGCACAATGCTCAGGGTGTGCATGTCGGCAAGATCGAAAGGCACGGTTCGCTCCACCAGCGCACCGCCCGGAATCCGCGCCGTGGTGGGATGATTGACCTGCTTGGCGTTGCCGCCGCCCGTGGCCGTATATCCGCCCAGCACCAGGGCCCCTTGCGCCTCGGAGTAGACCTGGCCATCGACTCCGTAAAGCGGCGTCATCAACAGGATGCCGCCCTCCAGGGAGCGCGCATCGCCGGCCGAGGAGACGGTGATATCCAACTTGTAGCCGGGCCGGGTGAAGGGCGGCAGCGTGGCCACGACGAAGACCGCGGCCATGTTCTTCACCTGCATATTGCTCGCGCTCTGCGACCCGGTTGTCGGCACGGTGATGCCCATGCGTTGCAACGCGGAAACCAGAGTCTGCGCGGGGAAGACGGTCTGCGAGCTGTCTCCCGTGCCTTTCAGTCCAACCACCAGCCCGTACCCCACCAGCTGGTTGTCGCGAATGCCCTCGATGCTGGCGACATCCTTGATCCGTGTCCGGCGCTCGGCTTCCTGCGGCTGCACCAGGGCCATCGAGAGCAGCCATGCCGAGGCCAGCGCCAACCACCACCAGAAGGCGCGATTGGCCCGCGCTCTCGCCTGAGCCTGGAGGCCGCACAGCGCCATCTTGGCGTCTGAGGCAAGCGCGTCGTTTCTGCACTGTTCTTCGCTCTCGATGTGCCGCATGACCCTACCCCCGGCCGCCCCGCTTACCGTCGCCTGCTTACCGTTGCCCGTTTACCCTTGCCCGCTTACCGTTGCCTGTCCACCCTCGCCCGTTTGCCCTAGAACATTTTCACTGATGGTGTAAGGAAACTCCGTGCCCCATCCTTTTCACGTTCTTTGTGAAAAGGGTGGGAAACCACGAAACCCACCCTATAGGAATCGTGAAAATGCTTTAGCCCATCTACCCCTTCCCGTTTGCCCTTGCCCATCTACCCTCGCCTGTTTGCCCCTGCCTGCCTGCCACCGCCTGCCGGACGAGTTTCAGAAGACCAGCATCTTTTCCAGAAAGCGCACCACTGGATTCTGCCGGTATGTGGAGTCGTTGACGATGCCCTTGCCGGTCACCTCCAACTCGAGATCGGTCATGGCTGTCGAGAGCACCTGATTCTGATTGCTTACGTCTTCGGGGCGCACCAGGCCGCGCAGCGTGATCAGCTGCGTCTGCTGGGAGAAGGTCAGTTGCCGCGTGGCCTGCACCACCAGCATGCCGTTGGGCAGCACGTCGATCACTTCGGCGCCGAAGGTGGTGGCGAGGCTCGAGTCGGTCGTGCTCTGCCCCTGCGCCGTCAGACCGGAGCTGGCCGTTGCCCCAAGCAGGTTCTGCATGTTGTTCGCGGCCTTGAGCGCGCCGAAGAGCGACGAGATCGCGGAACTCGCGCTCGACGCGCGGGAGTTCTTGACCTGGCCGTCGGTCGAGGCGGTCAGACTCTCGCCGACCACGATCATGACGACATCGTGGATGCGAAAGGCTTTGACATCCGTGCCCAGCCGCACCAGCTGGCCCTGCGCGCTCCAGAGCGAGCCCGGGGTTCGCACCTCGGCCGCCTGCTGCGCACGCACCTTGGTAATGTAGGAGCGCAACGCCGCTTCCGGCGGGGTGGGCTTGCTGGCTTCAGGGGCAGCATTGTTTTTCTTGCCGAGCGCCCCCGCGGCCGGCGCCAACAGGGTGCACAGCACGACTCCCGCGATCCATTTCGTGATCTGGCCCGTGCTCTGGCCTGCTCTCATGGCTCTACCTTGCTCTCCGGGCCGAATACGGCATGTCCGGGCGAGACGGCCTCGACGCGCACCACTTTGCCGCCGATCTTCAGCCTGGCCCTGAAGTATGCCCCTGCGGCCGCCGGTCCCAGCGCAACCCCTTCAAGCCGCGTATCGACCACCGCCGTGTGTTCTTCCACGATCAGCGCGTCCCCGGTATGGATGAGAGGCCGTTCGCCAGCCGGCGCCGGTTGTGCCGGACCGTCATGCCTTCTTTCCTGGGAACTGCTCCTTTGCCGGGCCAGCACCAGCCGTCCTGGGCCGGCGGGCCGGCTTGGATCGCGCACGAGCAACCAGAGATCGCCCGTCGAGGGATCCTCGATCTCGCGAAGCACGCTGCCGCCTGGATCGATCGAGCCCTCGGGCGCCGCGGCAACGACGCGCATCCTTTCCGGGGAGGCAGCGGCGCCGGCCGTGGACTGGGCGCAGGCGCTGCCCGCCAAACTCAGCGCCAGCCATCCCGCGATCGCTCTGCATCTTGTGCGCATGACCCTTCCCAGCGCCGTTCCTTTCCTCGAACCTCAACCAGCAGGCGAGGTTCAGTGCGTCATATTATTGACTTGCGAGTACATATCGTCGGCCGCTTTGATGACCTTCGAGTTCGACTCGTAGGCCCGCTGCGCCAGCACCATCTGCACAAACTCCGTGACCACATCGACGTTGGAGTTTTCGAGGTACCCCTGTTGCAGCGTTCCCAGGCCTTCCGTGCCGCCGGGGTTTCCCAGGACGGGATCGCCCGAATTCAGCGTGGCCGTGAGCAGGTTGTTGCCCATGCTCTCGAGGCCGCCGGGGTTGGGGAAGGTGGCCAGCTGAATCTGTCCGAGTTGCGAGGGATTCTGCTGCCCGGCAAGCGTCGCGTTGACTACGCCGTATTGCGTGATGGTGACCGCGGTGGCATTGGCAGGAATGGTGATGGTGGGAATCAGCGGATCGCCGTCGGTGGTCACGATCGTGCCCTGGTTGTTGAGTTGAAACTGCCCGGCGCGGGTGTAGGCGATGGTGCCGTCGGGCCGCTGAATCTGAAAGAAGCCCGAGCCCTGGATGGCCACATCGAGCTGATTCTGGGTCTCGTTCAGCTCACCCTGGGTATTAATGACCTCGGTCGCCGCCGGCTTGGTGCCCAAACCGATCTGCAGCCCGGCGGCAACGGTGTTCTGGCTCTGTGCCGCGCCTGGCGTCACAAGGTTCTGATACACCATGTCCTGGAACTGCAGACGCAACTGCCGGAAGCCCGTGGTCGAGGAGTTGGCGAGATTGTTGGCGATGGTGTCGAGATTCATTTGCTGTGCGCTCATGCCGCTGGCTGCGGTATACAAGGCTCGAATCATGTTTCTCCTCGTTTTGGACTAGACCTTTGGCAGGTCCTCGGTCGCAAACTTGTTGAACTCGGTGTGGAAGACGGTTAAGGCGCGCTGCATCATCTCGGCCTGGCGCTGCATCATGACCAGATCGAGCGTGCCCTCGACTACGTCCTGATTGGCATTCTCAAGGGCGCCCTGGTGGATCGATGCGCCGGTTGCCGCGGTGGCTGTCAGCCCCTGCGGCGCGACATAGCGATTGGCGCCCTCCGGCGTCAGCTCCGTTCCGGCAGGAAAGACAAAGACGCCCACTTGCGCGACCACGCCGCCGGCCACGGAGATCGTTCCGTCGGCGCCTACCGTGACTACGCCGGGCGGAATGGGGATCGATTGGCCCGTCACCGAGAGCACCGGCTCACCCGCCTCGGTGACCAGTTGGCCGCTGGGTGCGCGGTGGAAGCTCCCATCGCGCGTATAGCGTGGGCCATTCGGGGTTTGCACCATGAAGAATCCCTGGCCCTCAACGGCCAGATCGAGGGGATTGCCGGTTGCGACGAGCGCGCCCTGGGCCATGCTGAGCCGGTTGCCGCCCAGCAGGCCGTAATTGTTCACGGTCTCGCCCAGTTCGGAATCCGCGCCGCCGGGTCCCAGAAGCACGGAGCGGAAGAACTCGCGTTCCGCGCGGAAGCCCGGCGTCTGGGCGTTGGCCAGGTTGGCCGCCGCCGTATCCAGAGCCTGGGTTCGCGCCACCAGGCCCGTCATCGCCGCGTAGTAGCCACTGTCCATCGGGGAATCTCCTCGTGGAATTGCACGGGAGATGGATGCAGATAGAGGACCGAAAGGGGGGAGAGAGAGATTAGAGAGAGATTATGGAAGGAATGTCAAAGACACGGGAGAGGAACGGGAAGGAGCGCCAGCCCCTCACCCCAATCGTCTGCCCGATCGTCTGCCCAATCCGTCTGCCCAATTCTTGCCCCGCGCTCGCTGCCCGTCCATTGGGGGGACGGCGCGGCGGCCTATTGTATGCCGTCGCAGACGATCGTGACCTCAAAGGTCTGGTCGTCAAAGCGATAGATGTGGTGCAGTTGAAACTCCGGAGCCTGCACGTGCAGGTTATAGTCCCTGCCGGTAATGACCGCCGGAACCGAGAGGCCGCAGTTGGCGGCCAGCTCCGGAACCTTGCCCTTCCAGCCCCCGGCCAGCATGTTGCAGATCTCTCCGATGCCGTCCTTCACCGTATCGTCGACGGTTTCGAATTCCATGCCCGTCATCTGGGCGGCAATCTTCAGGGCCGTCCGGGCTCCGGAGCGGAAGACGCAAGCGCCGCTCAACATGCCGCCGAAGCCGACCACGGCCGTGACCGACTCGCTTTCTGCGTTGGCCGGCCCGGCATCGCGCTTGCACTCAATGCCCAGCATCAGCCGGAAGACCTCTTCCACGCTGGCATCCAGGTTTCGCGGATCGGAGACCCGCTGTACGGATTCACGCAACGACACCGCCATCGTCTGCTCCCTTTCTTCTCTGCCGCCCAGGACCGTGATCTTTCCCCGCCCTTGAATCGCAGCCGCACGCACCCCGTTGAAAAGCACAAGATCCTCCCGGCTAAGCCGCCCGGACCAGGGGCAACACCCGCTCCTTGACCTGCTCGGCCGTGAAGGGCTTGCGGATGTATCCCTGGGCCCCGGACTGAATGGCCTGCTTCACATGCTCCTCGCTCGACTCGGTGGTGATCATGACCACGGGCACGCCCTGGGCCAGGTTCTGAGCGCGGATCTGGCGCAGAAACTCCAGGCCATCCATGATCGGCATGTTGATATCGGAAAGGATCAAGTCCACCGGCTTGGACTTCAGGACCTCGATTCCTTCGGCCCCGGAACCGGCCTCATGCACCACCAGTTGATCCAGTCCGGCCTGGCGCAGCGCGCGTTCCACAATCTTGCGCATTACCGAAGAGTCATCCACGATCAGCGCTCGAATCTCGCCCATGTCCAAGCCCCCTGCAAATTTCCTATCGGCGTTTTGCCCGGAAGCATGAGGCCAGGATTTCCTCCGCCTGCCAGGAGCTTTTTTTGAGAGCCGCTTCGCCAGCGCATCTCCGCCGCCTGCCCACTCTGGCTATTCCGGAATCGGTCCTCAGTGCGCCGCGGTTGAAGCAATCAGGTCCCGGATGGAGCCCGATTCGGGTAAAGGCCCGGCTTGAGGACGGCGCCAGAGGCGCAGCCAGAAGCAATCATGCACGCGCACCAGGCGCGCCTGGACGGGCTCGGACTCTTCGATGGCGTTGGCGAGAGCCATGGCCAACGCCCGCTCCGTGGCCGCCTCGATCAATTCCGCAGACGGAAAGCGCGCTTCCAGGGCGCGTTCGTGCGCCAACCGGAAGTGAGATCCCGGCACCAGTCCGGCTTCAACCCGCAGTCCGGTCATGCGCTCGACGGCCAGCGCCAGGGCGGGATCGACGCGGTCCTCAAAACCCAGATAAAGGATCTTTCCTGCCGCCACGCGCAGGGGCAGCGCCCCGAAGGCGTCGATAAAGAGCCGCGGCACGAGCGGCGTGAGGTCTTCGGGATTGTGATACTCGATGCTGAGCACCGGGCAGCCCCACTGCAGGCCCAGGGTCCGCGTCACCAGCTCCTCGCTCGTGCTCCTCTGCCGCACCAGCCATTCGCCCAGCTTTCCCGACCCCGCGCTGCGCTGCGCGGCCAGCGCCGCGCGCAGATCTTTCCCAGAGATCCATCCCTGCTCCAGCATGGCCAGCCCCAGCGGAATGCGATGGCGGTGGGTCTCGCGCACCGGGCCCCGCGCATCCATCTCGCGCCGTAAAGCCGCCTCCACGCACGCCCGCGTGCATGCGGCCGAGCAGCACCAGCCGTTCTCGAAGACCGGCGCCTCCCGGCTGCGCCACAAGTGAAGCCAGCCCGAGGCACAGCGGGGATTGGCGCAGGTGCGGAAGATCGCACTCTTTCGCTGCCGTGAAGATGGGCCGGAGCGCACGTCTCGGGACGTAAGCCCGGCCGCGCCCTCTGCCGCCCCAAAACCGCCTTCGCCGCCGGCCCTCCCTTCGGCCCGCGCCGCGGATCGCCTCAAAAGAGACATCGCACGCTCTCCAGGCGTTTTTTGGGCGCCGCAACCTCGGTGACGCGCAGCCCGAAGTTGCCGTTGACCAGCACCACCTCGCCGCGCGCCACAATCTTGTCGCCCACAATCAGGTCCACCGGATCGGCCACATTGCGATCCAATTGCACCACGTCTCCCGGGCCAAGGTCGAGAATCTCGCCCAGCGGCAACTNNACAATCAGGTCCACCGGGTCGGCCACATGGCGGTCCAGCTCGACCACGTCGCCCGGCCCCAGATCGAGAATCTCGCCCAGCGGCATCTCGCGCGCGCCAAAGCGCAGCGAGGCTTCGAGTTCGACATCGAGCAGCAATTCCTGGCCGGGAGTCAGACCTGGGGTCGAGTTAGGAGTGGGGGGCAGGGGCGCCGCGGCCGCGCGCGCATCCCGGTCGCCGGCGCGCGATGCCGCCGGCGCGCTGGCTTCCGCCTGGGACTGCGCTTCGACCGTGCGCAACTCGTCCCGCACCAGGATCGTCCACGCGCGATCGCCGGCGCGGAGCTGAAAGGCGTGCGAGATCTGGCTCTGGGCCGCGATCTCTTCGCTGGCCGCGACTTTGCACTTCTGGCCGGTGCGCGCCAGCAGTTCTCCGGCCGCGGCATCGAGAGTCTCGCGTACCAGTTCCTTCCAGCCGGCCTTTTGATCCACACCCTCGCCAACCAGGGGCGTCTCGAGAATCGCGCCGTCGAGGAGGATGGCGAATCGTCCCGTCACGTCTCCCGCCAGGGTTGCCGCCCATCCAAAGGACCCGCCCGCGAGCGGCTTGGGCAGGGACTCGGAGAGCTCCGGCTCCCCGGCCAGGGCCTGCGAGAAGAGCGCTGCGGCCACTTCCGCCCAGCAATCGAAGTAGGTCTTCATGGCTCACCCCCGGCGACGGCGCGCTCTACCCGCGCCGCGCGGCGCTCTCCGTGGCGCATGGCCTTGGCCAGCATGAGGGGCAATCCAGCGACGCGCCACTCGGAGAGCGCGTTCGTGCCCACATCGAGGCGCAAGACGTCTCCTGGCTGGAGCTCTTCGAGCGTACTGGCGGCCAGGCGAACCGTGGGCAGCTGCAAGGTGCAGCCAAAGTTGATGCGCCGCGCCACGGCCTCGATCCGCGACCGGGTCTCGCCGGTATGGCGGCAGCGCCGGCCCCAGTCGGTGGTCAGGCGGCGCAGGATGGTGTTCGCAACCACGGCGGGAAAGGCCAGGTTCAACAGCCCCGAACTGTGCGGCATGCGGATTTCGAAGCTCAGGCAGAGCGCCTTCTCGGTCACGGAGATGATGCGCGCCACCTGGGTCTGCAT
>PLSB01000295.1 GCA_003165005.1 Acidobacteriaceae bacterium
ACTTAAATTGAAAATGCTCTAGAGCATCAAACAGTTTCCGTCAGCCGGGAACGGACGCTCTTCGACAGGGTTCGTGGTTGCCTGCCCCACCAGCGCGGCGTTTCCGTCAGCCGGGAACGGACGCTCTTCGACAGGGAGTATTTCAAGCGACATGCCGCATCTGGAGTTTCCGTCAGCCGGGAACGGACGCTCTTCGACAGGCCCGACCTGAGCCGAGCCTGTTTGCCTCTGGTTTCCGTCAGCCGGGAACGGACGCTCTTCGACAGGGTAAAATCTGGTCGGTAGATGATCTGCTCAGTTTCCGTCAGCCGGGAACGGACGCTCTTCGACAGGTTCACTTGCGAAGTCTCCCTCTACGCCCAAGTTTCCGTCAGCCGGGAACGGACGCTCTTCGACAGGGAGTGGATACATGAGCCGCTACCAGCGGTAGTTTCCGTCAGCCGGGAACGGACGCTCTTCGACAGGGGCTGTGCGGCTCTAGCGCCAATCACTCATCGTTTCCGTCAGCCGGGAACGGACGCTCTTCGACAGGGGATTCGCGCCAAGTTGTTGAGCGGACACCGCACTGCCGCATCCGTGGCTGGAAAATTGAAGAGCGTCCGTCTTCGAATCCCTCCCTTGGCGATCCATTCCTCGGTTAATCGGTGCATGGGCGAAGCCCGACCGAAGGGAACGGCCCTCCGGTGACGCACCTCGGCTGTTTGGACCAGGGAGCGGTCGGTTACGCGGCAGCCTTGCGGCTGCCGTCATTCGCCTGCCCGCCCAGTGCCCGGCCGCGAAACTACTGGGCGTGCTGCCCGAGGGCAGCACGTCCGTCCCGGCCGATAACTTCTTTCAGCCATTGCTGAAAGAGATCGAACTTCTTGAATTTACCACCATTCTCGATCTGATGGAGTCCGCGCAGCGCGATTACTCTGCTTGCGTTAGTGTCGGCATTCGTCGCGTGCCCGCAGGCCACGCACTTGAACACATCCTGCTGCGGCTTTCCCGCTGCGTCCTTCTTTGGGCGGTTGGCGGGGTCCTTGTGCCCGCACACGGCGCAGGTTTGCGAGGTGTATGCCGCGGGAACCTCGATGGGGGCCGGCAGGCCGAGACGTTCTGCCTTGTAGGTGAGCATCTGCTGGAGCTTGGCGAACTGGCTCTGCTTGAGAAAGCGCCCCATGGTCGTACCCTCGATGGCCTCGATAACTACTTGCGATCGGTGCTGGGCGGCGATGGCGACGATGCGGTTGGCGTATTCGCCCAGGATTGCGTCGGCGCGTTTGCCGCGAAGGGAGAATTTTCGCGAGCGCTGGATGCCGCGCTGTTGCATGTGCCTGGTCTGCACCTCGAAGCGGCGCATCTCCACGGCAAAGGCTGAGCCGTCCAGGTCAAATCCGGATTGGATGAGCGTTCCCTGGCGATCGACGAGCGTGGCCGACCCGATTCGTGCCGCCCCCCGGTCGATGCCGAGGAAGGTTTCTGTCCCGACGGGCGGTGGCTTGAACTCGAAGGCTGCATGGACGTAGAAGTCGTAGTTCGCGGGGCCGAGTTCCGTTGCCGGAGTTTCTGTGGCTTGCTTTTGGCCGCGCGCGGAGGGCTCGGGGCGGCGTTTGACGACGAGCTTGGCGCTTTGGATGGTCCCGTGGGTCAGGTACTCGTTCTCGTGGAAATCGCGGTCCATTTCGAGGGGCAGGATGAGGCCTGGATATTTCATTCCGCCCAGCGACTCTCCGGTCTTGCAGTCGATGAACCCATCCTGCAATACCTTCTTCTCCCTGTATCGGTGGCCCTCCGAAAAGAGCCTGATGAGCGCGTAGTAGTTTCCATCGTGGGACGCTAACATGCACCCGCGAGCGAACTCTGTGTGCGTGAATTCGATTGGGCGAGGCAGCTCGCCATCGAGCTTCCGTAGCAGTTGCCCGGCGGCGCGGGAGACGGCCCAGTTCGTGTAAATCTTCTCGAGCCTCTTCGCGACCCGCGTTCCGCCGCTTGCGGTTGCGCCGGCGATTTTCTCCTGCTGTTGGGGCTTGATGGCGAGCTTCGCTTCTGGATCGGTGAATTCGCTGTAGGCTTGGCGGAATTGCCCCTCGGTCATCGGTTCCAGCGACGGCATGGTCGGAGGGTTCGACTCGTTCTTGCCCTTGTATACCTTGCTGAGGTGGCTCATGATCATCGCGGATGCGTCGCCGATCAGGTAGTCACGAAGCGGGGCGAGCTCCCAGTTGAGCGGGGTGTTTTCCCGGATGACCTTGGCGACGGCGAACCGGTTTGGCCGCAGCTTGTTTCTTTTGTCGGGCTGGGAAACGCGTTCCACAAGATCGGGAATTGCGAGGACTCTCTCGATGGCCGCCTTGAGCGTGAGGTGATAGTGCGTCATGGCATACCAGAGCATGACGCTTTTGTGCCGCGACGGGTTGTGAACCTTGAAGCGCGCGGTCTTGAACATGGCGAGGGCTACCGAACAGTCTACCGCTTTGCGAGGCGATTCGGGGCGCGGCTTCGCCGCGTGCTTGATTTCTCGAAAGATGGGCGGGCGGATTGATAAAAGCAGGGAACAGGGAATAGGGAACAGGGAGCAGGGAACAGGGAACAGGGGGCAGGGAACAGCGATCAGGGAACAGGGAACAGGGAACAGGGAACAGGGGACAGGGATCAGGGGATAGGGAACAGAAAGGCGGGTCCCCGTTCGGCTTCGTCCCGGCACGCCGGGACTCCGCTCAGGGCAGGCTTTCGACTCGTCCCGGCGCGCCGGGACTCGCTCAGGATGACAAAAGGATGGGGCACCTGCAGCCTTTTCGTGCTGAGTTGAAAGAGGTGGGTTGAGGGTCGTGCTGTCCCAGGTCCCCAAATGCGAGGGACCCGGGGCACCCGGCCGAGGACAACCAGAAACTTCATCTGCCGCTTAGCACGCAATTTCTCACACTTTCCGCAGTGCTTTTCCCGAAGTGGCGATCGAGCTTGTGCGTTTAACAGTTTGGAACAATTATGGGGTTTTTGCAGGCTTCTCCACAAATGCCTTGACAGTCACGGTGCACAATAAGGTTGATGAGCGCGATTTCAGTGCTAGAACTATGTGCTGGTGCCGGTGGACAGGCGCTCGGATTCGAGCAGGCCGGATTTGCGCATGTCGGTTTGGTGGAGTTGGATGCGCATGCTTGCAAGACGCTGCGTTACAATCGGCCCGAATGGAATGTCCTGGAGGAAAACCTCAATTATTTTGATGCCCGCCCCTATCGGGGCAAAGCGGAAGTAGTCGCCGCCGGCCTTCCATGTCCCCCATTTTCAAAGGCTGGCAAGCAGTTGGGGGAAATGGATGAACGGAACTTGTTCCCCGCTGCGTTGCGTGTGATCCACGAAGTCCAGCCGCGGGCAGTTGTCATCGAAAACGTAAGAGGCATCCTTGATGCCGTCTTTGAGGATTACCGCACTTTCATTGCGGGTCAGTTATCGGACTACTGGACGGACTGGCAGCTCCTTAATGCTTCCGATTTCGGGGTGCCGCAATTGCGGCCCCGCGTGAACTTCGTTGCTATCAGAAAGGGACTTGAGCACAGTTTCACTTGGCCGGAAGCCACACATGAGAAAGCGCCGACGGTTGGAGCGGCGATTTACGATCTGATGGCCGGAGGAGGGTGGAAGGGGGTCAAACAGTGGAAGCTCAAGGCAAATGAGATTGCCCCCACCATCGTCGGCGGTAGCAAGAAGCACGGCGGCCCCGATCTCGGGCCGACACGTGCAAAGAAGGCATGGGCAGGATTGTGTGTTGATGGAATGGGGATTGCCGACGAGGCTCCAGGTCCGAGTTTCGCCGGGGTGCCGAGACTTACCGTCGGAATGGCTGCCAGAATCCAAGGCTTTCCAGACGATTGGGAATTCGCGGGGGGGAAAACAGCCGCTTATCGGCAGGTCGGTAATGCCTTTCCACCTCCGGTTGCCCGCGCTGTGGCGACGCAAGTGCGGCTCTGTTTGGAAAACAGGGCCCGCCTGGAGATTGCCAGCTGATTTCACTTGATTCGGCCAAGAGACCTAAGGAGAAGTTTTTCGGACTCGGTCTTTGGTTGAAAAGAAATAAACTCATCTTTCTTGCACAGAGGCAGCCCAAGCTTGGCAACCAGATCCTTGTCGAAATTCCCTGACAAGAGAGCGATCCCATCTTTCGCAAGGGAGTCCCGGGCGCCGCCGTTCTTTCTTAGCCTCTTCATGGCATCTTTTTGGGGCGCGACGGCGAGGACGTGTGCCCGCGATATCGGCCTTTCTTGCACAAACCGGAATAGGGCATCGACTCTCCTTGTTCCGGGGGGATTGCTCGTGATCTTCTTTCTTAGTTCGCTGCTAAATCCGGTCCAGATGTTCTGGGGATACAACTCGTCCTTCAGAATCCAATGAATATGTTTGCGGCCATCCGCGGAGATCGCCCGTTTACCATCCCGGTTCTTTCCGACACAAAGAAGCTCGTTCCGGACAACAAGAATTCCTATGGAAAACCGGGAAAGCTTTTCGTCGGTCTTGACCAGGATGCACGGATGTCCGAGGGCTTCCGAGGGGATCATCCAATCACTTCCCATTGTGTTCTTAATGTCGGCCTCTATACCGTCGACCGATATGTCCAGGATCTTCCCCTTCGGGAGGTCAAGCCAGCTTCGCAAGAATATTTCGACCTTTGTGCCCAGGTAGGTCTTCTCAGTCTTCTCAATTTCGTCAACTGTGAATCGGCCGGTACGGGGTGCGTCGATAACCTCGTCAATCGCCTTTCTGAGAAGCAGCGGAATCTGCTGCTTGAAGCGCTCAGCCCCTTTTGCGCTCTTCATGAGATGTGCGTCAATTTTCGTGACCAGCCCGGCATCGTCCGTGCCGGCGTCTGACGATGACCGCTGCCTCTGCGAATTGAGGGGATCGTCCATACTCACGCGCCTGTCCTGAGTTGGGACAGTCTTAATCTATCATTCCACGTTTGAACCTGGGGCGGATCTGGCGAGTGATCAGAATTCGCTCGAGGAGCGCTTCTAATCCCGGCCGATCAAGCTTGCAAATACGGCACTCCCAAAGAGAGCAGACGGACCAGCCAAGACGCCGTAGCTTTCGAGCATTTGATTTGTCCCGCGTCCGATTCCGAAGAAGCTTCGGCTGCCAATAGTCCTGATTGGATTTGGGAACCCTGCCGTCGATGCAATTGTGACCGTGCCAAAAACATCCCTTGACTTCAATGATCTTACGGATTTTTGGCAGAACTATGTCGGGACGTCCGGGCAATTCACGGACATGGAGCCGATAGCGAAAGCCCAGCCGGTGAAGCGCTCTTCGCACAAGCATCTCGGGCTTTGTGTCCTTCGAGCGAATCCGGGCCATATTGGCAGAGCGCTCGGCTGATGTTTCGGTTCGGCTCGGCATTGTCTGGCACTTGACCAGATTACATCAAGCGAGGAAGACGCCGCCTCAGTCTTCACCTGAGGCGGCATGCCGTTCTTATTCTTCCTCTTTTTCGATAGGGCGTTTGGCGTTGGCGAGAGTTTATGTCGAGGCTGTTCCGAAGAAGACCGCGGGCGATGTGGTCGCGGTTCAACTTGCGCTTGCCGGAGAGGACGGGCGAGACAGTGCTTTCGCTGCCGAGTTCCGGGGCGATGTCGCGCTGCGAGAGCCCGCTGTGTCCAAGGAGAAAACGCAGCACGTCGTCAGGCTCGGCGGCCGGGATGGGGTAGCGTGAGGTTTGATCGCGGCTTCGCCGCGTACTTGATTTCTCGAAAAATGGTGGGCGGTTTGATAAAAGCAGGGAACAGGGAACAGGGAATAGGGAACAGGGAGCAGGGAACAGGGAACAGGGGGTAGAAACGCGGGTCTCCATTCGACTTCGCTTGCTTCGCAATCTCCGCTCTCTCGAAAATCAATGCCTGGAATTCGACCGACCCTACGGGGCGGAGACGGTTGGGGCTTGCTTTCCCAGGGTTTCGTCCGCTATTCCACCCCAACGACCAAAGACCGGTCGTTGGGGACCCCGGCTATCCACCCCAACGACCAAAGACCGGTCGTTGGGGACCCCGGCTATGCGGACTTCACCCTGGGCTACTCTCGCCCGCTCCTCCGGAGCGGAGAGGCGGGGCGGCTCGCGCGATTTTTATCCCCTTCTCAGGATGACCGGATGGCGGGTTGAGGGTCCGGGGCTGAGGCCCCGCGATGTTCCCGATGCGATGTTCAGGGGCCTGAAGGCCCCTGCTCCCTCCGGATGCAAAAACGTCGGGCGCCCGCGTAGGGCGCCCGGATGATGGGAACCGAAGTGGAGCACGAAGGCGTGCGGGCGAGGACGCCCGCACGACAGCCGGCCGGGAGGCCGGCGCTACATCGGGAGGTTGGCGCT